>NZ_CP043568.1:0-312813 GCF_014076415.1 Comamonas testosteroni | reverse complement strand
CGTAGGCCTCGAGCTCGTCCTGCAAGGCCTGGCCCTTCGCGCCTTCCTCGGCAAAACCGGCGGCGTAGACGATGACGGCACGCACGCCCCTGGCGTGGCAGCGCTTGAGCATGGGAGTGACATCGGCTGCGGCGATCGCCAGCACCACCAGGTCGGGCGCCTCGGGCAGTGATTCGAGGTCGGCGTAGCAGCGCTGGCCGAAGACTTCCTCGTACTTGGGATTGATGGGGTAGATCCTGCCCTGGTAGCCGAATTTCGTGAGATGGGCGATCGGCATGCCGCCTATGCGTGCGGCGTTGTTGCTGGCGCCGACGATGGCGATGGACGCGGGGTTGAGCAGGGGCTCGAGGCGGTGGGTGGATTGCACGGGTGCGAGCATGGGTCAGGCGTTCTTTTCAGGGTTCTTCTGGATGGCGTTGGCCAGGCCACGGTCGCGTGCCGTGAGAAAGCCTTCGGACAGGTGCGAGAGCTGGTGGGTGTCGAAGTGCGCCGCCAGCGCCGTGCGCAGGCCCTGCGCGTCCAGCGAGCGATTGATGGAGCGCTTGATGAGCTTGAGGCCGAAGGGCGGCGCCTTGGCGATCTGCTGGGCCAGGGCCAGCGCGGCGTCGGCCAGGTCAGCATCTGCCACCACGCGGTTGACCATGCCGATCTCCCTTGCCTCCTGGGCGCTCAGCCTGGCACCGGTGAACAACAGCTCCTTGGCCTTGCGCGCGCCCATCACCCAGGGATGGATCAGCACCTCGGTGGCGGCCGCGCCCAGCGTGTGGCCCACCGGGTCGGAGAAGTAGGCCGACTCGCTGGCCACCACCAGGTCGCACATGTTGGCGATCATGAAGCCGCCGGCCACGCAGGCGCCCTGCACCTGGGCGATGGTGGGCTTGGGAAAGTCCCAGATCTTCAGCGAGTAGTCGAAGTAGCGCAGCTCCTCGTAGGCCCAACGCTCCTCCACCGTGAAATTGGCGCGCTCGGCCTGGGCCTGCTTGAGGTCGTGGCCGGCCGAGAAGTGCTCGCCCTGGCCGCCGATCACCACCACGTTCACCTGGGTGTCGCCCTGGGCCTCGTCCAGGGCGACGGCCAGCTCGTCCAGCATCTGCTGGCTCTGGGCATTGCGCTGGGCGGGACGCGCCAGCAGGATGCGGCGCACCGCGCCATGGTTTTCTAGGGCGAGGGTTTCGTAGGCCATGCCTTGTCTCCGGTAGTCCGTTTGCAGGTTGTGATTCAGTCTAGACTCATGGTTTCCTGCATTGCAAAACAAACTTTGAGTTTTTCCCACAATATGGACAAAGCAACCGGAACCGCCGGCGCACAAAGCCTGCGCCGCTCGCTGAACCTGCTGCGGCTGCTGGCCGAGCACCATGAAGCGGGCATCACGCTGACCCAGGCCATGCAGGCCTCGGGGCTGGAGCGCTCCACCGTGCACCGGCTGCTGTCATGCCTGGTCGAGGAGCAGTTCGCCGAGCGCGATCCCGAGACAAGGTCCTACCGGCTGGGCATAGACGCCATGCAACTGGGCTTCTCCTCCATGCGGCGCGTGCCGCTGGTGGATTCGTACCGGCCGCTGATGCACAAGCTCGCGCGCATGTCGGGCGACACTGTGTTCCTGGTGATACGCCAGGGCGACTACTGCCTGTGCCTGCACCGCGAGGAAGGGCACTTTCCGGTCAAGGTGTTCACCACCGATGTGGGCGGGCGCCGCCTGCTAGGCGTGGGCGCGGGCGGCCTGGCGCTGATGGCGGCGCTGGGCGACGAGGAGAACGACCGTATCTTCGAGCGCCACGCGGCCGAGTACGCGCAGGCCGGCTTCACGCGCACGCAGCTGCGCCGCGCCGTGCAGCGCACGCGCGCCGCGGGCCATGCGGACATAGAGGACACGATCACTGTGGGCGTCTGCGGCGTGGGCCAGACCTTTGCGGCCTCGGCCACCACGCTGGCGGCCATCAGCTTCGGCGCCATCACGCCGCGCCTGCCGGCGGCGCGCAAGCGCGAGCTGGCCGCGCTGCTGAAGGCGGAGCTGGCATCGGTGTCGGTGGCGCAGAAGGCGCGCGCGGCAAGGCGCTGAACCGCGCCCGCGCCATGCTGCGAGGTCTGGCGACTTGGGATTTCGCCGGCGTCTGCGTTCAGGGGAGTGTGTGAGAGTCAGGCCGGCCGCGAAGGCCGTGCCGCCAAAGGCGGGACTGCCCTCACCTCAAGAACGCTCTCGAATCCAGAGCGCTTCGCGAAGCAATCACAAGGGCTCAGACAGAATCACCAGAAACGCTGCCATGGCAGCGTTTCTGGTTTGCGCATGCTCCCTCAGGCCTGCATGGAGCCCGTCTTCAGATAGCGCTGATGCCAGGCATAAGCCTGATCGAGCAAATGTGGCGTGTGCTTGCCCGGTGCATCGCGCAGCGCGCGCTCCAGATACTCGCTCATCGCCACCTTGTAGTCGGGGTGCACGCATTTCTCGATGATCAGACGTGCGCGCTGTACCGGTGCCAGGCCGCGCAGATCGGCTAGGCCTTGCTCGGTCACGATGACCTGCACGTCATGCTCGGTGTGATCGACATGGGAGACCATGGGCACGATGCAGCTGATCTTGCCGTCCTTGGCCGTGGAAGGTGTCATGAAGATCGACAGATAGGCGTTGCGCGCAAAGTCGCCGCTGCCGCCAATGCCGTTCATGATGGACGAGCCCATGACATGCGTGCTGTTGACGTTGCCGTACATATCGGCTTCTATCAGCGCGTTCATCGAAATCAAACCCATGCGACGGATCAGCTCGGGGTGGTTCGATATCTCCTGCGGGCGCAGCATGATGCGCTGACGGTAATAGTCGATGTTGGCCAGAAAGCGTTCCATGGCCGCAGGGCTCAGCGCCAGCGAGGTGGTCGATGCGGTATCGAGCTTGCCCGACTCCAGCATGTCCAGCATGCCGTCCTGGAGCACCTCGGTATAGGCGTTCAGATGGTCGAACGGGCCGTTGTTCAGCCCCGCCAGCACGGCGTTGGCGATATTGCCAACGCCCGACTGCAGCGGCAGCAACTCGGGCGGCAGGCGGCCCACTTTCACCTCGTGCTGCAAAAAGTCGATGATGTTCTCGGCAATGCGCATGGAGCCCTCATCGGGTGCCGTGAACGCGGCCAACCTGTCACGCTGGGCCGTTGGTACCACGGCAATCACCTTGCTCATATCGCAATGCAGATAAGGCTCGCCAATCCGGTCGAACGGATGCTCCATGGGTATGGGCTTGCGCTTTGGAGGCACGGCTGCACCGTAGTAAATGTCGTGCATGCCCTCGAGCTCGGCAGGCTGGGCGCTGTTGACTTCGAGAATGATCTTGTCGGCCTGCTCCAGCCAGGTCTTGTTGTTGCCCACCGAGGTCGATGGAATCAGTCGGCCATCGGGCAAAACACCCGCCACCTCGATCACCGCCACGTCAAGATGGCCGAGGAAGCCGAACCACACGTGCTGTGCCACATGCGAGAGGTGGATGTCCACATACTGCATGCGTCCCTCGTTGATCTCCTTGCGCACCGTGGGGTCCGACTGATAGGGCAGACGGCGTTCGATGCCATGCACCTTGGCCAGTGCGCCATCGAGTTCTGGTGAGGTCGAAGCTCCCGTCCATAGACTGATGCGGAAGTTTCCGCCACTGGCGTTCTGCGCTTCGATCCGGCGTGCCAGTGCCTGAGGCACGGCCTTGGGTGCGCCAGCGGGAGTGAAGCCGCTCATACCCAGTGTCATGCCGGATTGAATCAGGTCGGCGGCCTGATCCGCCGTCATGATGCGTTCGCGCAAGACAGGGCAAAGCACGCGATCTGCAGGAGAAGCGGTGGTGAAGGAAGTCTTCATGAAATGTGTCTCGTCTCGCCAGCTTTCGTGAAGCGGGATAGTTTTTTGTAGTTAAAGAGTTGCACTTTGACTGGTGCAAACCCGGATTGAACTACGACACACAGAGAGTCGCCAAGCGTAGTTGACTAGAGAAAACCCCGATGTGCTTTCTTGAAAGAAGCCCACGAAATTGGATGCATAACTCAAAAAAGTGAGCATTCATCGCTCAACGGATAAAGGATGAAAACTTAAAACCGCTGAAATCAACCGCCATGGCAAAGTTGCCAGAATGCAGGCGGAAATTACAAAATATTTGCCTGTACTCACTGCCAGCAGACATAGGCTGACAAAACCACCATGGTTCAGCAACCAGAATTCGACACATGGCTTTTGATACCTCCGGCTGGCAGCACAAGCTGCGACGCCTCGCCCACCCCCTGCAACCGCTGATTGACTCCGTACAACTCTGGCTGCAGGCCGACGGTCTGCGCATGAGTGCCGCCATGTCGTTTTACGGCATGCTGAGCTTGGCACCGCTGTTGCTGGCCGTCGTGGGGCTGCTGGGTTGGTGGCTGGATCGCAGCTATGTGGAAAGCACCTTGATCAGCCAGATACAGAGCGTGGTCGGAGAGCGCGCGGCACAGGTCGTCAGGAGCGCTCTGGCCAGCGCCCAGAATGCCAATCAGGGCTCGCTCGCGTCCGTACTCGGTCTGGTGATGATGCTCTCGGGCGCAACCGGGGTGTTTGTGGAGCTGCAGGCTTCGCTGGACAAGCTCTGGTCCATGGGCGAAGAGTCTCGCCCGCAGGAAAACAAGCCCTGGTGGAGCATGGCCATCTCCCGTCTTTGGGGTTTGAGCTATGTCGTGGGCCTGGGCTTCTTGCTGCTGGTGTCCATGGTGCTTTCAACCGCCATCCAGATGATCACCAAATGGGCCAATGACGAGCTGCAGCTTGTGCCGCTGGGCCCGCTGATGGGGCTGATCAACGAGGGCCTGTCCTTTGGCATTGCGGTGCTGCTGTTCTGGGGTCTGATGCGCATGGGGACCGGCATCAAGCCTTCCACCAGATACCTGCTGCTGGGTTCGCTGACGGGCGCCGCCCTATTCACCATAGGCAAGCAGGCCCTTGCCTGGTATCTGTCCACCGCCGCCGTGGTCTCGGCTTATGGCGCAGCCGGCTCGCTGGTTGTGGTGCTGATGTGGTTTTACTTCACCTCGGCCATCCTGCTGTTCTCGGCCGCCACGGCCAAGGCCTGCAGCAAGTCCCGGGTCCAGTTTGCCGTCCCTTTTGTCGCGCGCAAGGCATCCAGCGCCAGGCCCATGGATTTGCAGCGTCTTCCCGAAAATGCAGGGGAGAACATATGAAGCGGCCGAGATCGACTGCCATACCTGCGCTCGCAACCATCTGCGTCATGTCGAAAATGTAAAAAGGCCTGCTGATGCAGGCCTTTTGCTCGGGGCAAGGTGGAATTACTTTTCCACGAAGGCGCGCTCGATAACGAAGTCGCCGGGCGTGGTGGTATTGCCTTCCTTGAAACCGCGCTTTTCCAGCAGTTCCTTGAGTTCGGACAGCATGGCGGGGCTGCCGCACAGCATGACGCGATCGGTCTCGGGATTCAGATCGGGCAGACCCAGATTCTGCGGGAAGGTGCCGTTGTTGATTTGGGCCGAGATACGGCCCTGATTGCGGAAGGGCTCGCGTGTCACCGTGGGGTAGTAATGCAGCTTGCCCTTGACGATATCGCCGAGGAATTCATGCTCGGGCAATTCCTTCTCGAACAGCTCCTGATAGGCCAGCTCCTGCACCTGACGCACGCCATGCACCACAACCACGTTGTCGAAACGCTCATAGGTCTCGGGGTCGCGCGCCACGGCCAGCCAGGGAGCCAGGCCGGTACCCGTACCGATCAGATACAGATTCTTGCCGGGCAGCAGATAGTCGATCAGCAGCGTGCCCGTGGGCTTCTTGCCCACGATGATGGTGTCACCCACCTGGATGTTCTGCAGCTTGGAGGTCAGAGGGCCTTCGGGTACCTTGATCGACAGGAACTCCAGATGCTCTTCGTAGTTGGGACTGGCGATGGAGTAGGCGCGCAGCAGGTTCTTGCCATCCACCTTCAGGCCGATCATGGTGAAGTGGCCGTTGGAAAAGCGCAGCGATGTGTCGCGGGTGGTGGTGAAGGAGAAAAGACGGTCGGTCCAGTGGTGGACGGACAGCACGCGTTCTTCAAGAAAAGCACTCATGATTCGTCTGAAATAAAAACTCGAAGCAGAAAACCTGCGCGGCAAATGCTGGGCGGTGGCGGGGCACTGCAGGTCAGAGCTGCTAGCGCGTTGGCTGCCGGTTGCCAAGCGGGACAAGACCTATATTGTCCGGCAATTGCACAGAAACGGGTGAATCACACATGAATGTCTTGAGATCGAATAGTGATAAGCAGAATGAAGCGCTCAGATACCGCCTGATCGCCGAAAAACTGTCTCGCCCATCTTGACTCAGGGAAAACGCTGCTCTAGGATCATTTCCCACGCGCTTTGAACAAGCGCTTTATTTGTCTATATAAATACTCAAATTGAGCATTAATGATTGCGATGACCCAGTCTCTCAGACCATGGTCACCCATCTAGCACCAAGGAGAATGACAATGCAGTTGCGCTGGTCCCTGCCCCTGCTGACACTGGCCGCCCTGCCCGCCTGGGCGCAGGGCGTGATCAAGATTGGCGAAATCAACAGCTACAAGGCTCAACCCGCGTTTCTGGAGCCCTACAAAAAGGGCATGGAACTGGCGGTGGAGCAGGTCAATGCCGCAGGCGGCATTGCCGGCAAGAGGCTGCAGCTCATCGTGCGCGACGACAACGCCACTCCGGGCGATGCCGTGCGCGCCGCCGAAGAGCTCTACACGCGCGAAAAAATCGATGTGCTCACGGGCAGCTTTCTCTCGCATGTGGGTCTGGCACTGACCGATTACGCCAAGCAGAAAAAGCGCTTCTTCCTCGCCTCCGAGCCGCTGACCGACAAGATCGTCTGGGCCGACGGCAATCACTACACCTACCGTCTGCGCGGCTCCACCTATATGCAGACCGCCATGCTGGTGGAGGAAGCACTCAAGCTCAAGAAGAAGCGCTGGGCCATCGTCTACCCCAACTACGAATACGGCCAGTCCGCTGTTGCCACCTTCAAGACGCTGATGAAGGCCAGGCAGCCCGACATCGAGTTTGTGGCCGAGCAGGCACCTGCGCTGGGCAAGATTGACGCCGGCTCCGTCGTGCAGGCGCTTGCTGACGCCAAGCCCGATGCCATCTTCAACGTGCTGTTCGCCACCGACCTGGGCAAGTTCGTGCGCGAAGGCAATACACGCGGCCTGTTCAATGGCCGCGAAGTCGTGGGCCTGCTGACGGCCGAGCCCGAATACCTGGACCCGCTCAAGAAGGAAGCGCCTATCGGCTGGACCGTGACCGGCTACCCCTGGTATTCCATCAACACCCCCGAGCACGCAGCCTTCCTCAAGGCCTACCAGGCCAGGTTCAAGGACTACCCGCGCCTGGGCACCATCGTGGGCTACAACGCCATCCAGTCGATTGCTGCGGGCCTGCGCAAGACCAAGGGCGACCCTGACACCGAAAAGCTGATTGCGGCATTCAAGGGCCTGGAAGTCGCCACGCCCTTCGGCCCCATCACCTACCGGGCACAGGACAACCAGTCCACCATGGGAGCCTATATCGGCAAGACCGCCTATGACGAGAAGCTGGGGCGCGGCGTGCTGGTCAACTACCACTATGCCGACGGCAAGAACTACCAGCCTACGGACGAGGAAGTGAAGAAGCTGCGCCCCGCGACAGCGAACTGATTTCGCTTCGGCGAAAATGCCAGGCCACCTGCACTGCAGCAGGTGGCTTTTTCATCTCTGAACACACTATGTCGAGCTTCAGGAGCTACGCAGCATGAGTGCATCCGGCCTGCTGGCCCAGTTGCTCAACGGACTGGCCAGCGCATCGTCGCTGTTTCTGGTTTCGGTCGGGCTGTCGCTGATCTTCGGTGTCACCCGCACCATCAACTTCGCCCACGGCTCGTTCTATATGCTGGGTGCCTTCATCGCCTACAGCAGCGTGGACCGGCTCTCGCCCCATATCGGCTTCTGGCCCGCACTGCTGCTGGCTCCGGTGGTCTGCGGTGCACTGGGGGCGCTGACCGAGACACTGCTTCTGCGCCGCATCTACAAGGCGCCCGAGCTGTTCCAACTGCTGGCCACGTTTGCACTGGTGCTGGTCATCAAGGATGCGGCGCTGTGGCAGTGGGGCCCCGAGGAACTGTTCGGCCCACGTGCCGCAGGGCTTGAAGGCTCGGTGGAGATTCTGGGCCGCCAGTTCCCCACCTACGATCTGTTCTTGATAGCGGTCGGCCCTTGCGTACTTGTGGGCCTGACGCTTTTATTGACCAGGACCCGTTTCGGAACCCTGGTGCGTGCCGCCACGCAGGACCGCGAAATGGTTGGAGCCCTGGGAGTCAACCAGGCCTGGCTGTTCACCGCCGTCTTCGCACTGGGCACGCTGCTGGCAGGCCTTGGCGGCGCGCTGCAGCTGCCGCGCGAACCCGCCAGCCTGGAGATGGACATGCTCACCATTGGCGCCGCGTTTGTGGTGGTCGTGGTCGGCGGCATGGGCAGCATACCGGGCGCCTTCATTGCGGCGCTGCTGGTGGCAGAGCTCAAGGCCGTCTGCATCTGGCTGGGCGTGCAGGAGATCGCGGGCATTGAGCTATCGTTCTCCAAGCTCACGCTGGTGGTGGAGTTCCTGGTCATGGCTGTGGTGCTGATCTGGCGGCCCTGGGGCCTGCTGGGCAAGCCCCAGGCGCTGGCACGCAGCGCTGGCGAGCCTGAACAACCGCTGCATCCTGCTGGCCGTGGAGCAGCAGCCGCATGGCTGGGCCTGCTGACCCTACTAGTGCTGCTGCCGCTGATGGCAAGCGGCGCCGAAGGCGGCAGCTACGCCACCGTGCTGCTGGCAGACATCTTTGTCGCCGCGCTGTTCGCAAGCAGTCTGCACTCCATACTCGGGCCCGGCGGCATGCACTCCTTCGGCCACGCGGCCTACTTTGGCCTGGGTGCCTACGGCGCGGCCCTGCTGGTGCGTACCCTGGATCTGCCCATGGAAGCCGCGCTGCTGCTCGGCCCTCTGGCCGCCGCTGCGGGCGCCCTTCTCTATGGCTGGTTCTGCGTGCGGCTGTCGGGTGTCTATCTGACCATGCTGACGCTGGCGTTTGCGCAGATCAGCTGGGCCATCGTCTTTCAGTGGGATGACTTCACCGGGGGCAGCAACGGCCTGACCGGCGTCTGGCCCCCCGAATGGGCATCGCAAGGCCCGGCGTTCTACTGGCTGGCTCTGGGAATCTGCACGCTGGGCATCTATCTGCTGCGTCGCCTGCTGTTTTCTCCTCTGGGCTATGCGCTGCGCGCATCGCGCGACTCGGCTCTGCGGGCCGATGCGATCGGCATCGACGTGCACCGCGTGCAGTGGACGGCGTTCGTGATCGCCGGGCTGTTTGCCGGCCTGGCCGGAGCGCTGTTTGCCTTCAGCAAGGGCGGCGTTGCGCCCGACGCGATGTCGGTCAGCAAGTCGGTGGATGCACTGGTCATGGTGCTGCTGGGCGGTGTGCAGACACTGGCCGGCCCCCTGGTGGGTGCGGCAGCCTTCACCTGGCTGCACGACACCGTGGCGCGCAACACCGAATACTGGCGCGCGTTGATGGGAGCAACCATGCTGATTCTGGTGCTGCTGGCACCGCAGGGTATTGCAGGCTATGCACAGCGGCTGTGGTCGCGCACATGTGGCAAGGTATGCGCCAAGGACAAGGCAGGAGCAAGAACATGAGCCTGCTGCAGGTACAGAACGTCAGCAAGGCCTTTGGCGGCGTGAAGGCCGTGCAGCAGGTCTCATTCGACCTCCAGGCGGGCGAGCTGCTGGCCCTGATCGGCCCCAACGGCGCCGGCAAGAGCACCACCTTCAATATGGTCGGCGGCCAGTTGCCGCCCGACAGCGGCCAGGTGCTGCTCAATGGCCAGTCCATCACCGGCCTGCCGCCGCGCACCATCTGGCGCAAGGGCGTGGGACGCACCTTTCAGATTGCACAGACTTTTGCCTCGCTCAGCGTGGCGGAAAACGTGCAGATGGCTCTGCTGTCGGCCGATCGCAGGATCTTCAGCTGGTGGCCGCGTGCCGCCAGCCACCGGCGTGCCGATGCTCTGGCCCTGCTGGAACAGGTGGGCATGGCGGCTCAGGCCGACCGCCCCTGCAGCGCCCTGGCCTATGGCGATGTGAAACGGGTGGAGCTGGCCATGGCGCTGGCCCATGATCCGCTGCTGCTGCTCATGGACGAACCCACGGCCGGCATGGCCCCGGGCGAGCGTGTCGCGCTGATGCAGCTGACACGCCAGCTGGCGCAGCAGCGCCGCATGGGCGTGCTGTTTACCGAGCACAGCATGGATGTGGTCTTCGGTCAGGCCGACCGCGTGGCCGTGCTGGTACGCGGCCAGTTGCTGGCCGAAGGCAGGCCGCAAGCCATTCGCGACGACGCGCGCGTGCAGCAGGCCTACCTCGGTACCGGCCTCGTTCTTGAAAAACAGCAATGAATCAAATGCATAGCAACCAGCGCTTGATGGATAAGGTCAAGAGCCCCAAATTGCTTGAAGTCCAGAACCTCGATGCCTGGTATGGCGCGGCCCATATCCTGCATCGGGTATCGCTGGCCGTTGGGCGCGGCGAAGTCGTGGCGCTGATGGGTCGCAATGGCGCTGGCAAGTCCACCACGCTCAAAAGCATTGCCGCCCTGGTGCCGCACCGCGAGGGCAGTATCCGCTTCATGGGAGAGTCGATAGAGAAAAAAGCCTCGCACCAGATCGCACAGCGCGGCCTGGGCTATGTGCCCGAGGACCGCCGCATCTTTACCGAGCTGACGGTGCTGGAAAACCTCGAGGTCGGCAAGCAAAAGCCTCGCCGATGGCCCGATGGCTCCGCCATGCCGCACTGGACGCCGGCAAGGCTTTTTTCGCTGTTCCCCAACCTGGGCGAGATGCCAGACCGTCTTGGCGGGCGCATGAGCGGTGGCGAGCAGCAAATGCTGAGCGTGGCCCGCACGTTGATGGGCCAGCCCTGTCTGGTATTGCTGGACGAGCCTTCAGAAGGGGTAGCCCCGCTGATCGTCGAGCAGATGGCGCGCACGATTCTCGAACTCAAGGCACAGGGCATAGGCATCTTGCTCAGCGAGCAGAACCTGCCATTTGCCGAGGTCGTGGCCGACCGTGCCTATGTGCTGGAAAAAGGCCAGATCGTGCACGCAGCCAGCATGGCCGAACTGGCTGGCGACAAGGCCGTGCGCCAGCAATATCTGGGCGTATAGAGTCCGGGCCTAGTGCAAGGACAGCAAGGGCGTCAGCGGGCGCAAACGGGATGAGCGCGCCGAGCGTCCAGAAAGAAGTCCAGCGAATTCAGCACCACGGCATCCGCCTGACCAGGGCGCTCGGACGGCGTGGCATGCAACACCTTCCACTGACCGGGCCGACCCACCAGCATGCCCACATGGCTGAAGTCACCATGGTCCACGGCCTGCACCAGGTGGCTGACGTGCTCCGTCCCCCGGCGAAAGATCAGATCACCGGGCGCAGCCTGCGGCGGCAACGGCGGCATTGCCAAAGCCAGGCCCGCGGAGCAGGCCGACACCGCGACCACAGCGGCCGTTGCCAGCCGCAGAAGTATCACAGCAGCACTTTCCAGACACCTTCTTCCTGGACCAGATTGATGCGCTCGCGGCGGGTGCTGCCATCGCGATAGCTGACCAGCACCCTGAGCTTGATGACCTGTTCCTCCTCGGAAACCTTTCTTTCCACCACCTCCACCTTGGCCAGGCCACCCTTGGAGTCGATCATTCCCTTGGCGCCTGCCAGCATGCGGCGCAGCTTGTGCTCAAAACTCGCCAGCTGCTTCCTGGAAATATTGCGTGCCGAGATCAGGGCAATGCAGGCGTCGAAATCGCCGGCCGCCATCAGCACGTAAAAGCGCTGGATCAGTTCGTCCTGGCTTTGTTCGGGGGTGGTCGTGGCACAGGCCGACAAACCCGGTACCAGGGGCAGCGAGAAGGAGAGATACAGACAGCAGCGGCGGGAAAGGAAGACAGAAGCAGACACGGACCGGGTACCGCAAAAACAAGGAAGGCCGCAGTGTAGTCGCCACGGCGGCCCTGCTCTTGCGTGCTGTCAGTGCACCGGCTTAATCGACCACCACCGGGCTGAACTCCGGTGGCGCGCCGAAGTAGGCGCGCGGCGACGGCGGCTGCGCGCCATCGATGTCCTGCACGCCATACTGGCTGGCCAGTTCGGCCGTATAGAACACGCCGCCAGAGCGCTTTTCCAGGCAGTCGGCATCGCCATGCAAGGCCAGCACCACCCGGCCGATGAATTGCGGCGTTTCGGCGCTGTCGAAGCTGTTGCCGTACTTGTCGGGTTCGGCCGCGCAGACGCGTTCGGAGCGCTCGGTCCTGACCAGTCCGGGCCAGAGCGAAACCACGCTTACGCCGACAGGCTTGAAATCGTGGGCCATGTCGAAGCTCATCTTGTCCGTGCCTGCCTTGCCTGCGCCATAGGCCGGCCCATGCATATAGCAGCGGCTGCCTGCCGACGAGATATTGACCACCAGGCCGCGCGCCGCGATCAGCAGGCCAGCCGCGCAATGACTGGCCACGTAGGTGGAGCGCAGTCCCACATCGAGCAGCCCGGTCATCTCCAGCGGCTTCTGCCAGAACGGGCCGGGTACGGTCAGCGGATCGGGAATTGCAATCGCACAGTTGACCAGAATGTCGAGACGGCCATGCTCGCGGCGCACGCGCTCAAACAGCGCTGCCACCTGGGCATCATCGCCATGGTCACAGGCCACGGCAATGCCGTGGCCGCCGGCTGCCGTCACATCAGCAGCCGTCCTGCCCACCGTGCCGGGCAGCGGCGAGTCGCCCTCCTTCACGCTGCGCCCCGTCACGTAAACGGTTGCCCCCGACGCACCCAGCGCCAGCGCCACACCCCGGCCCACGCCACGGCTGGCCCCCGTCACCACACATACCAAAGCCTGGTTCATGCCGTCCCCTGTTTCATGAAGCAGCATGAATCTGAACCAGACGGCGGCACCCGGCAACGTCCGATAAGACTAGGTGTTGCGCTGCATGCGCTGCAGGGCCCAGGCGTGGCGGGCCAGTGTCTGCTGCGCCAGATGGAGCACGGGGGCATCGACCATCTTGCCGTTGACGGTGCAAACGCCGCCGCCAGAGGCCTGCATGGCCTGCACCACCGCACTGGCCTGGACCACGGCCGGATCGCAAGGCGCAAACACGCGGTTGGCCGTGCCGACCTGGTCCGGGTGTATGCACAGCTTGGCGCCAAAACCCATGCGCAGTGCGCGCCGGGTGTCGCTCTCCAGGCGGGCCGCATCCTTGGTGTCGATGGTGACGCCATCCACGGCACGGGCCAGGCCCCCCCGGCGCGATGCCAGGATCAGCGCCAGACGCACCGGCAGAAGCTCGGCTTCGTCCGGCTCGCACTGCATGCCGGCATCGACCTGGAAGTCCAGATGTCCGAAAGCCAGCCGCACCACCTGCGCGGCACCGGCCAGCGCATCGCAGGCGTCCAGGCCCGCCACGCTTTCCACCAGGGGCAGCAACGCACAGCGCGGGCCGGCTGCGCCGGCAATCTGCTGCAGCACCGCCGCACTTTCCGCCTTGGGCACCACAGCCCCGGCCACGCCAACGGCCACCAGCCGCGCCAGCGCCTGCAGATCTTCATCGAACCACGGCGTTCCCCAGGCATTGATACGTACCAGCAGCCGTTCGCGCTCGGACATGGAAAGCTGCTGCACGGCCCGCTCCAGGGCCAATCTGGCGGCCGCCTTGTCGCCCGGCGCCACGGCATCCTCGCAGTCGGCAATCACCATATCGGCGCCGCTGGCGAGGGCCTTGGCAAGCCGCTGAGGCCGGTTGGCGGGAACGAACAGAAAAGTGCAGGCGTTATGCAGCAAGGTGCTCATGGCGTCTCTTGGGAATGCGGGATTTCAATCGACAGACGGGGCTCCGCGCCGGGGCGCGGGCCTCATGCCGTGCGCAGCCTCACTCGGCCGATACGCCAGCGGCCTTGATGACGGTGCGCCAGCGCGCGACTTCGGCCTCCAGGTGCTTGCGCAGTCCTTCTGGCGTGGCCTTGTCGGGTGTGACGAGATCGGAGCTGAGTTCGGCAATGCGCTTTCTGACGTTATCGTCCTTGAGCGCCACATTCAGCGCCTTGTTCAGCTGCTCTATCGCTTCCCTGGGCGTGCCCTTGGGCGCATACATGCCATGCCAGACCTTGACGTCAAAGCCCTTGAGGCCTTGCTCGTCCAGCGTCGGGATATTGGGCAGCGACGACAGGCGCTGAGGTGTGGTCACGCCGAAGACCTTCGCGCGCTTGCCGTCCTGGATCACGGGCACGGTCTGGGTGGTCTGGTCGCACAGCAGGTCGACCTGCCCGCCCATCAGATCGTTCATGGCGGGACCGGCCCCCTTGTAGGGCACGACGGTCAGTTTCACACCCGCCTGGTGCATGAACAGCATGCCGCACAGCTGCGACACGGCGCCCACGCCGGCATTGGCCAGCGACACCTTATCCTGGTGCTTTTTCACATAGTCCAGCAGCTCGGGAAAGTTGTTGGCCGGGAAGTCCTTGCGCGACAGCAGGGTCATGGGGACGTCCAGCACCTGGCCGATGTACTCGAAGTCCTTGAGCGGGTCATAGGGCAGCTTCTTGTACAGCGCGGGTGCCGTGGCCATTCCCATGTGGTGGATCAATATGGTGTAGCCGTCGGGCTTGGAGCGTACGATGCGCGCCGGCGCCAGCGTGCCGCCTGCGCCCACGGTGTTTTCGACGAGCACCGACTGCCCCAGGTACTGCCCCATCGGCATGGCCAGCAGCCGCGCCACCACATCGGTAGGCCCTCCAGCGCTGTAGGGAACGACCAGGGTCACGGGCTTGTCCGGCCAGCCAGCGGCCATGACGCCGCTGCTCGCGGCGAACGCGCAGGCTGCGGCCGCGGCGCAGATCAGGCGGCGGCGGATGGATCGATATGGCATGCATTGTCTCCTTTGCACTTTGTGAAAGCGGGAGGCGCTCTGTAGTGGCGCCTTTGCACTAGGGATGCCGGCCTTGCCTGCACCGGCAGAAAGAAACTCTTAAGACTTGCGCAAACAAGAGTGCAGCAACGGCCTGCCTCCTGGGGCAGTGGTATGGCCTGAACCTATTTGCGTAGGTCGTGTCAATCCAGCAGATGCCGTACCTGCGGCCATTGCGCGACCTGCCACAGCCTTGCCACCGTTGCCTGGGCGCGCTCGGCGGGCACATGGCCGCCATAGGCGATCAGCCGCAGCGCCTTGGCCGTGATCTCCTCGCGCGACAGCGTGTTGCCGGGGTCGCCCTTGGGTTCGTCGACACGGCCCTTGAGCAGACGGCCATCCGTGGTCTGTACGCTGACCTTGCCTATCCAGCGCCGGGGATAGGCCGCGTCGACCTCGGCATCAAGCTCCATGCTCACCTTGTCGCGCAGCTCCACGGTTTCCTGTGCCAGATAGTCGCGGTCGAACTCCGTCAGACCCGCATGGCCGTGACGCGCCGCCAGCGCGAGCACGGTGCCCATGGAGAACTTGCTCTGGTGCACGGTGCTCGGCCTGAGCACGGGGCCCAGCACATCGATGGCGCCCTGGTGCACATGGCAGGTGACCTGGGCCAGATCGGCGGGGGTCAGGCCGTGGTCCTGCATGACCTGCAGCAGCGCATCGGCGGCCGGATGCGTGTGGCGGCAGGAGGCATGCCATTTGAACGAGGTCTCGGCCGTGGCCCAGCGCGTGCCCAGCCCATCGCTGAGCCGGGCCGGGTCGGCATCCGTGGACATGCCTGCCGCCAGTCCCTGCGGCCCCGTGAAGATGTCCTGTGCGCCCGTGAATCCGTCCTGCGCCAGGAAGGCGGCCGTCAGTCCCGCTGAGGCGGCATGCGCCGTGTGCAGCTGCTTGCTGTCGGCGCCCGTGCGCAGAAACTCCCACAGCCCCGCCGACTGCGTGCCGGCCGAGCCGAAGGCATGCTGCATCTGCTCTGGCGTCAGCTTGAGCAGGCGCCCCACGGCGGCGGCCGCCGCCAGCGTTCCGGCCGTGGCCGTGGTGTGAAAGATTCGGTAGTGGCTGCGGCCCAGAAACTCGCCGACCCGGATGCCGACCTCATAGCCGGCCACGCAGGCGGCCATGAGCTCGACGCCGCTGGCGCCGATGCTCTGGGCCACGGCCAGCGCGGGCGGGAAGACCACGGCGGCGGGGTGGAAGACCGAACCGTTATGCACATCGTCCTGTTCGGCCACATGCGAGGCTGCGGCGTTGGCCTGGGCCGCCATCAGCGGCGAGCTGGTGGCGGCACTGCCCAGTATCTCGCAGGGGCCCGCGGCCGGCCCCTGGGACAGCGCGAAGTGCGTGATGCTCTGCACGGGACGCGCGCCCTGGCCCGCCATCACCGAACCGAACCAGTCCACCCACAGATCCTCGGCGCGCCGCTGCACCTCCTGCGGAATGTCCTCCCAGCACAGCGTGGCCGCGAACCTGGCCAGCGGATGAATGCTCACTTGGGTCTCGTTCTTCATGGAATCACTCCCGCGCATACGCTGCGCACAGTTCTCACAGAGTCGCTTCTTCGGCGTAAAGAGCACGGATGCGCTCGGTCGACCAGCCCAGCTCGGCCAGGATGGCCTCGCTGTGCTCACCCACGGAGGGCACCGCCTCCATGCGGTAGTCAAAGGCACTGTTGACGCCGGGCGGCAGCAGCGCCTGCACCGGCCCGGCCGGCGTTCCCACGCTGCACCAGCGCTGACGCGCGGCCAGCTGCGGATGGGCCCACAGGCCGGCCATGTCGTTGACTCGCGCATTGGCAATGCCGGCCGCGTCCAGCCGCTGCACGACCTGGGCGGCATCCAGCGCGTTGAATACATCCAGGATCAGCGCTCGCAGCTCCTCGCGGTTGGCGTTGCGGCGCGCATTGCTGTCGAAGCGCGCATCCGCGGCCAGCGCGGGCTGCAGCAGCACCTGCTCGCAGAAGAGCTTCCATTCGCGCTCGTTCTGCAGGCCCAGCATCACCGTGCCGCCATCACCTGCCTCGAAGGGGCCGTACGGATAGATGCTGGCATGCGAGGCGCCGGTGCGCGGCGGCGGCGGCGCACCGTCCCAGGCGTAGTACATGGGGTAGCCCATCCACTCGCCCAGCGCCTCCAGCATGGAGACATCGATGTGGCTTCCCTCGCCCGTTCGGCCGCGCAGCAGCAGGGCCGACAGGATGTTGGTGTACGCATACATGCCGGCCGCGATGTCGGCCACCGAGATGCCGGCCTTGGACGGCACCTCGGGCGTGCCCGTGACCGAGAGGAAGCCGGCCTCGCTCTGGATCAGCAGGTCGTAGGCCTTCTTGTCGCGGTAGGGGCCGTCGGCGCCGTAGCCGCTGATGTCGCAGACGATGAGGCGCGGAAAGCGCTCATGCAGCACCGCATAGGACAGGCCCATGCGCGCGGCCGCGCCGGGCGCCAGGTTCTGCACCAGCACGTCGGCGCCTTCGAGCAGCTGCATCAGCGCCTCCGGTGCGTCGGGGCGTTTGAGATCAAGCGCCAGGCTTTGCTTGCTGCGGTTGATCCAGGTGAAGTGCGAGGATTGGCCGTTGACGCGCTGGTCGTAGCCGCGCGCGAAATCGCCGCTTCCCGGACGTTCCACCTTGATCACGCGCGCACCCAGATCGGCGAGCTGGCGGGTGCAGAAAGGCGCAGCCACCGCATGTTCCAGCGAGACCACGGTAATGCCGTCGAGGGGTCGAAGACTATGCTTTTTCATCTTGGAGATCCATTGCACTTTGGCGAAACCCACGACCCGAACAACTGACGCGCTCAAAGCCAGGGACACCGAGGAAGGGCCTGGGCCGGCCGCGCCGCCCCGCCCCGAGGGTGTCGTCCCCCTTTGGGGGCGCCGTGCAACGGGAAGGCGCGTAGCGACTCGGGGGGTACTTCATTTCAAAACGAGCGGGGCAGCCCGAGGATGTGCTCGGCCACATAGGAATAGATCAGGTTGGTGGAGATCGGCGCCACCTGGTACAGACGCGTCTCGCGGAACTTGCGCTCCACGTCGTATTCGCAGGCGAAGCCGAAGCCGCCGTGGAACTGGATGCAGGCATTGGCGGCCTCCCAGCTGGCCTTGGCCGCAAGATACTTGGCCATATTGGCCTGAGCGCCCATCGCCTGGTTCGCATCGAACAGTTCGCAGGCCTTCCAGCGCATGAGATTGGCGGCCTCGACCTCGATGAAGGCATCGGCGATCGGGAACTGCACGCCCTGGTTCTGGCCGATGGGGCGGCCGAAAACCTGGCGGTCGCGCACATAGTTGGTCACGCGGTCCAGGAACCAGTAGCCGTCGCCTATGCACTCGGCGGCGATCAGCGTGCGCTCGGCATTGAGGCCGTCCAGGATGTACTTGAAGCCCTTGCCTTCCTCGCCGATCAGGTTCTCCTCGGGAATCTCCAGGTCCTCGAAGAACAGCTCGTTGGTCTCGTGGTTGACCATGTTGGGAATGGGACGCACGGTCAGGCCCTTTTTGGGCTGCCGGGCCGCCCCAAGGCCCAAAGCTGCCCCCTCGGGGGGCAGCGACCCTTGCGCAGCAGGGGAGCGTGGGGGCAAGCCTTGCGCCTCGGCCAGGTCGACCATGAAGATGGACATGCCCTCGCTTTTCTTCTTCACCTCGGCCAGCGGCGTGGTGCGCGCCAGCAGGATCATGAAGTCGCTGTGCTGGATGCGGCTGATCCAGACCTTCTGGCCATTGATCACATAGCGCCCGTCCTTCTTCACGGCGCTGGTCTTGATCTTGGTGGTGTCCGTGCCCGTGGTGGGCTCTGTGACACCCATGGACTGCAGCCGCCATTCGCCCGAGGCGATGCGCGGCAGGTATTTCTCCTTCTGCGCCTGCGAGCCATGGCGCAGCAGCGTGCCCATGTTGTACATCTGGCCGTGACAGGCGCCCGAGTTGCCGCCACAGCGGTTGATCTCCTCCATGATGACGCTGGCCTCGGTCAGGCCCAGGCCGCTGCCACCGTACTCCTGCGGAATCAGCGCGGCCAGCCAGCCGGCCTTGGTCAGCGCGTCCACAAAGGTCTCGGGATAGACGCGCTGCTCGTCGATCTTGCGGAAATACTCGTCGGGAAACTCCGCACACAGCGCGCGGATGGCATCGCGGATTTCGTGGTGGTTATTGGAGCTGGTGTGTTCTATCATTTCAAGCCTTTTTGACCTCAAACGCTTACTCATAAAGCGTTATCAGCTATGGGTTTCAGTCTTCAAGCCACCGTGGCCGTAGCCTGCATGGTGAGAAAGCCGTCGTGATCCCGCGCCCACAGGTCGATGGTCCTGCCGTCCTCGCGCGGCTTGCCGTGCACGCTGAAAGGGTGCAGGTCGAAGGTCGGCCGCAAGGCCTTGAAGTCGAACGCGACCACCCTGGCGCCCTGCAGCTGGCGGCGCAGCAGATCGAGCAGCAGCGTGGCAATCAGCGGACCATGCACGATCAGGCCCGGGTAGCCCTCCACCTGTGTCACATACTGGCGGTCGTAGTGGATGCGGTGGCCGTTGAAGGTCAGCGCCGAGTAGCG
Organism: Comamonas testosteroni; assembly: GCF_014076415.1. Taxonomy (NCBI): domain Bacteria; kingdom Pseudomonadati; phylum Pseudomonadota; class Betaproteobacteria; order Burkholderiales; family Comamonadaceae; genus Comamonas; species Comamonas testosteroni. The sequence continues at coordinate 293,297 of NZ_CP043568.1, read as the reverse complement.
AAACAGCAAGATGTCGTCGGGCACGATGGTGCGCGACCAGGCAGCCTGGCCCGCCAGCGGCGGCTGCTGCGGTGGCGGCACCGGATCGCCGGGCCTGGCGGCGGCCCGGTAGACGATGTCGTGCTCCTCGACCAGCGCCAGACCGTCCTGGTTCGAGAAGCGATGCTCCACCAGCACGAACAGCAGCTCGCCCGAGCGTCCGGTCTTGTGCTGCACGCTGCGGATGGTGGAGACGCGCTGCACCTGCTGCCCCACGCGCAGCGGATTGCCCGCTTCCCAGCGAATCCTCCCTCCCGCCCACATGCGGCGCGGCAGCGGCACAGGCGGCAGAAAGCCACCGCGCCGGGGATGCCCGTCGGGGCCGATCTCACTCTGACGGGCATGCGGCAGAAAGTACAGCCAGTGCCATAACGCAGGCACGGCTGAGCCATCTCCAGGCACCGGGTCGTCACGGTCCAGCGTGGCCGAGAGGGCACGCAGCGGAGCGGCGGTGATGATGTCGGACATGGTCTCGCTGCGCTCCTGCCAAGACTGGAGCTTGGTCAGGGCGGCAGCGTCGATCTGGACAGTGTTCGGATTCATGGATGAAAGTGATGAAGGGATTCAGTTCACCGTGGCGCCGGAGGTCTTCACGATCTGCGCCCATTTGGCGATGTCCTGCCTGAGGACGGCAGCCAGCTCGTCGGGCGTGACTTGACGCTCTGGCGTGCCCGCAAGCTCCACGCCCTGGGCCTGCAACTGGGTGCGCATGTCCTTGTCCGCCATGGCCTGCTGCATGCCTTCGCGCAGCCGGCTCATCACCGCAGGCGGCAGGCCGCGCGGCGCGAACAGGGCAATCCACAGCGTGCCGTTGTAGCCGGGCACGAACTCACCCAGCGATGGCACGTCGGGCAGCAAGGGCGAGCGCGCTGCGCTGCTGACCGCCAGTGCCCGCAGCTTGCCCGACTTGATGTACTGCAGCGTGGACGGCAGGCTGCCGAACAGCAGCGGCAGCTGCCCGCCCAGCACATCGTTAAGTGCCGGCGCCACGCCCTTGTAGGGGACATGCTGCAGCTGCACGCCGGCCATCTGGTTAAGCATCTCGCCCAGCAGGTGGTTGAGCGTACCGTTGCCTGCCGATGCATATTGCAGCTCGCCGGGCTTGGACCTGGCCAGGGCCAGCAGCTCGGGAACGGTCCGTGCGGGAAATGATGGATGGGCCAGCAGCACATTGGGCACGGCGCCGATCATGCTCACCGGCGTGAAGTCGCCCACGGGATCGAAGCCCGGCGACTTGTAGAGTGCGGGATTGATGGCCTGGCTGCTGCTGATGGTCATCAGCAATGTATGGCCGTCCCTGGCGGCCTTGGCCACGGCCTGGGTACCGATGTTGCCGCCCGCACCGGGGCGGTTCTCGACCACCGTGCCCACGGACAGCTTCTCGCCCAATTTCTGTGCCACGATGCGGCCCACGATGTCATTGGTTCCGCCCGCTGCCTGGGGCACCACCAGCACGATGGGGCGGGCGGGATAGGAGGTCTGCGCCCAGGTCGGCAGGCCCAGGGTCAGCAGGGCGCCGGCGCAGAGGCTGCGGCGCGATACCGATGGAGTGGAGGGCGGGGCTGATCGGACTGGCACGGCGACTGTCTCCTCTTTTGGGGTTGATGGGCCTATGCTCGCTGGCGCCAGCTCTGTGCACAATCTCTGATATTGGAATCAAGCCTTTTGTTTTTCCGAAGCCTTGACTTGATTGGTATAAACCATGAGCCGCCATGCAATTCGATCTCAAGGATTTAAGACTCTTTGTTTTGATAGCACAGACAGGAAGCCTGACAAGGGCTTCTGAACAGTCTCACCTATCGCTTGCAGCCACCAGCGCACGTGTCAGGGCACTGGAGGAGCAGGCCGGCATGCCTTTGCTGATACGAGAGGCTAGAGGGGTAAAGCTGTCGGCACCCGGCGAGGCCTTTTTGCACCATGCGCGTGCCATGCTGCAGCATTCGCAGCAATTGCAAGCCGACCTGCAGGAGTACGGCGCGGGCCTGCGCGGCCATGTGCGCGTATTCGCCAACACCACGGCCGTGACGGAGTTCATGCCCGACATACTTGCGGCCTACCTCACCCAGCACCCGCACATCAGCGTGGACCTGCAGGAGCGCCCCAATGCCGGCATTGCCGCCGACATCCGCGACGGCCGCGCCGACCTGGGCATCGTGGCCGGAGAGGTGGACACGCACGGCCTGCGCGCGCTGCATTTCAGCACCGACCGGCTGGTGCTGGTGACCCCCGACACCGCGCGCTGGGCGGACATGAGCAGCGTGGCCTTTGCCGATGTGCTGCACGAGCGCTTTGTGGGCATGCACCGTGGCAGCACTCTGCAGACTTTTCTGGAACGGCTGAGCCAGCAGCTGGGCACCACGCTGAAGCTGCGCATACAGCTGTCCAGCTTCGACTCCATGTGCCGCATGGTCGCGGCAGGCGTGGGCGTGGCCGTGGTGCCCGAGACCGTGGCCCAGCGCTACCGCGGCCTGCCGCGCGTCTGTCGCGTGCCGCTGACGGACGCCTGGGCCGTACGCCCGCGCTATATGCTGGTGCGCGAGGAGCAGCAGGTATCGGCCCAGTTGCAGGAACTGATGGACGCCATCGCTGCCTACCATGAGCTCGGCGAGAGCATGTGAGGCAGCGCGAATCTGGCCGCTAGAACGATGCCGCTGCAAGCACACGCGTGCGCAGACGCGGCAGATCGATGACGGTGATGCCGCCGTATTCGATCTCTATCAGGCCCGCCGCCGCCAGGCGGCGCAGCGCTGCGTTGCAGCGCTGGCGCGACAGGCCCGAGAGGTTGGCGATCTCCTCCTGGGACACCCTCAGGCGCGGGTCGCTTCCCGGATGCAGCCATGAGTGGAACAGGCCCACCAGCGCGCGCGCCACCTGGCTATCGGTATCGAGCAGATGATGGGCCGCGAAGTTGCCCAGGAACCAGTGCATTCGCTCGTTGATCTGACGCAGCAAAAAGGCTTCGAAGCTGCGCTCGCTGCCGCGCAACCACTCGAAGACCTCGGCAGGCATCAAGGCCACGCGGCTGTCGCGCAGTGCAATCACGTCCGCCGTGCGCGCCACACCGCGCAGCACCGTTCCCTCGCCGAACCAGCTTCCCACCGACAGTCCTCCCAGCGTAACCGAGCGACCATCGGCGCTGCTCACCGACCATTTGAGCAGACCTTCGATAGCGCCATACCAGTGCCGGGGCTCATCGCCCATACGGCACAGCGCAGTGCCCGCAGGCAGGTCCACCTCGCGCATCTCGGCACGCACGCGTTCTCGCACGGCAACGTCGAGCGCGGGAAACCAGGCCGAGCCGGACAGCAGCTCGTCGAGAGTGGGGCGGGCCGCGGCCGTTGAGCGGTGATGGCGGGCGATGGTGAAACTCCTTGCGTACTTACCCCGAGGTCAAATGTCATCGCAACGACTGATTCATGCGGGGGTGAAAAAAATAATAGCGGACGACCCAACCCCACGCATCAGGAGACGCCATGAGCAAGCGCAAGGTGATCGTGACCATTGCCCCCACGGGCGGCATGGCCCACAAATCGCAGAACCCCCATCTCCCCACCCAGCCGGACGAGATCGCCGAAGACGTGGTGCGCTGCTGCAATGCGGGCGCCAGCGTGGCGGCCATCCATGCGCGCCGGCCCGACGACGGTGCCACCTGCAATGCAGACATCTACCGCGACATCAACACCCGCATCCGCGCTGCGGGCTGCGGCATCGTGATCAACAACTCCACGGGCGGCGGCGTGCACGGCGACATGGTGCGCGAGTTGCAGGGCGGGCGCTGGGAAATCGCCTGGGAGGAACGCATCAAGGGCATGGACGCAGGCGCTGAAATGTGCACGCTGGATGCGACCACGCTGAATCTGAGCTTCGGCGGGCGCGAGATCCTCATGGACACGCCGCTGTCCCGGGGCCGCGAGCTGGCCGTAGGCATGAAGGCGCGCGGCATCAAGCCAGAGTGGGAAGTCTTCGCCCACACCCACATCCTGCAGGACGTGACGACGCTGATCGAGGAAGACCACGATGCCGCACCGCACTTCATCAACCTGGTGATGAACGTCCACCGGAATTTCCAGAATGCGATGCCGTTTTCTCCACGCTACCTGCAACAGATGGTGGACGTTCTGCCCGCCAACAGCATCTTCTGCGTCAGCGGCATCGGTCCCTCGCAGCTGGAGGCCAATGTGGCTGCGCTGCTGCTGGGCGGCCATGCGCGTGTGGGCCTGGAGGACAACCTCTACTACTGCCAGGGCGAGCTGGCCACCAATGTACAGCTGACCGAGCGCATTGTGCGGCTGATCCGCGAGCTCGACATGGAGCCTGCCACACCCGAGGAAGCACGTCAGATCATGGGACTGCAACGCAGTGGCATGCCGCTACCCGCGTTCGCGCCCGCCGCCATGGCACAGGCGGCCTGAGCCGCGCACGGCGCAGCACTGTTCACAAACAACGAGGAGACAGCATCATGAACTTCGCATGCAAGGCCCTGGCGGGCGCCGTGACGCTGGCCGGCGCGGCCACGGCAGCAGCTCAGATTTCGGACGATGTGATACGCATAGGCTTCATCAGCGATATGTCGGGCGTGTACCGCGACTACGACGGACCGGCAGGCGCAGAGGCCATACGCATGGCCATCGCGGACATGGGCGGCGCCATCAACGGCAAGAAGATCGAGCTCGTGGCGGCCGACCACCAGAACAAGGCCGACATCGCCGCCGCCAAGGCGCGCCAATGGTTCGACGTGGAACGCTTCGACATGCTGATCGGCGGCGTGAACTCGGGCGCGGCCATTGCCATGGCAGGCGTGGCGCGCGATAAGCGCAAGCCCTATTTTGTGGTCGGATCGGGGGCTTCCAGCCTCACCAACGAGCAGTGTTCGCCCTACACGGTCATGTATGCCTACGACACGGTGGCCATGGCGCGCGGAACGGCCAGCGCCGTGCTCAAGAGCGGCGGCAAGCGCTGGTTCTTCGTGACGGCCGACTATGCCTTCGGCAATGCGCTTCAGGCCGATGCCGCCAAGGTGCTCGAAGCCGGCAGCGGCAACGTGGCCGGTGCGGTCAAGCACCCGCTGGGCGCCAGCGACTTCTCGTCCTTCATGCTGCAGGCTCTGGCGGCCAAGCCCGATGTACTGGCCCTGGCCAATGCGGGTGGCGACACGGTCAACGCGATCAAGTCGGCGGCGGAATTCGGGCTGGCGCAGAAGATGAAGCTGGCGGGCATGATCATCACCATTCAGGACGTGCACGCCCTGGGCCTGAAGACGGCACAGGGCATGTATCTCACCGACAGCTGGTACTGGAACCAGAGCACCGAGGCCAGCGCATGGGCACGGCGCTTCTTCGACAAGCACAAGCGCATGCCCACCTCCTTCCATGCGGGCGACTACTCTGCCACGCTGCAGTACCTCAAGGCCGTGCAGGCCGCGGGCACGGACGATGGCACCAAGGTGATGGAACAGCTCAGGAAGACCCGCTTCAACGACATGTTCGTCAAGGACGGCTGGCTGCGCGCCGACGGCCTGATGGTGCATGACATGCATCTGATGCAGGTAAAGACACCGGCCGAATCCAGAGAACCCTGGGACTACTACAAGGTGGTCGAGACCATCCGGGGCGAGGCCGCCTGGACCACACGCGCCGAGACACGCTGCGCGCAATGGAAGACATCATGAGCGCGGCCGCACCCGCGATACGGCGCGTGGCCGTGGTTGGCACCGGCGTGATCGGTGCCAGCTGGGCTGCGTTCTTCCTGGCGCGCGGCCTTGATGTGATGGCCACCGATCCCGCACCCGGCGCCGAACAGCGCCTGCGCGAAGCGGTGCAGCGCCACTGGCCGACCATGCAACGCATGGGGCTGGTGGATGGAGCCTCGCCCGGACGCCTTCGCTTTGACGCCGAACTTGAGCGTGCACTGGACGGCTGCGACTTCGTGCAGGAAAGCGGCCCCGAGCGCGCCGACTTCAAGGCCGATCTCTATGCGCGCATGGACGCTTCCACGCCGCCGCAGGTACTGCTGGCCAGCAGCAGCTCGGGCCTGCCGGTCAGCGGCATGCAGGTACGCTGCAAGACGCCGCAGCGCGTGGTTCTGGGTCATCCCTTCAATCCGCCGCACCTGATTCCGCTGGTGGAAGTGGGCGGAGGAGAGTCCACCTCGCCAGGCAGCATCCAGCGCGCCATGGACTTCTATGCAGCGCTGGGCAAGCGCCCCATTCATGTGCGGCGCGAAATCGCTGGCCACATTGCCAACCGTCTGCAGGCCGCGCTGTGGCGCGAGGCTTTTCACCTTGTTGACCAGGGGGTGGCCAGCGTCAGCGACATCGACACGGCCATCGCCCACGGCCCCGGCCTGCGCTGGGCGCTGATGGGGCCATTCATGAACCTGCATCTGTCTGGTGGACAGGGCGGCATGCAGCATCTGCTGGAGCACCTGGGCGGCCCCATCGAAAGCTGGTGGCGCGATCTTGGCAATCCGGCCATGACAGCGGCGCTCAAGGACAGAGTGGTGCAGGGCGTGGCAGAGGCGCGCGGCATGCGCCGCGAGGAGGAGCTGGAGCGCACGCGCGACGAACTGCTGACCGACCTGATACGCGCCAAGGCCCAGGGCTCGCTGTTCTGAGCCCACATGGAGGAGCACCCATGCAAGCCATAGACTTCCTGTCCGATCCGCAGCAGGTCGCCCCGCCGCGAAGCCTGCGCATCAATCTCGACGACGGCAGCTTCGTACTGCGATCGCCCGTGGCGCTCAAGCCCTATGCACGTTGCGTGGGCGAGTGGCTGGAACGTTGGGCGTGCGAAACACCCGAGGCCCCGGCCCTGGCCGAACGCACGCCCGACGGCTGCGGCTGGCGCATGCTCCGCTGGGGCGAGCTGCGCGAGGCCGTGGGACGCACGGCGCAGGGGCTGCTGGACCTGGATCTGCCCCCCGGCCCTGTGGTCATCCTGTCGGACAACGCCATCGATCACGCGGTGCTGATGCTGGCCGCCATGCACGTGGGCCGGGCAGCCTGCTCGCTGTCCAGTGCCTACTCGCGCACGGCGCGCGACTTCGGGCGGCTGCGCCAGATGCTCCAGGCGCTGCAGCCTGCGCTGATCTACGCAGCGGACGCGCGCCTTTACGGACCAGCGCTGGCGGCCTGCGAAACCCACGCGCCCTGCGTCTTCAGCGCACATGCGCAGCACTGGCCTGGCGGGCAGGATTTCGAGTCGCTCATGGCCAGACCCGAGACGGCCGCCGTGCGCACCGCCTATGAGGCCATCGCCCCCGACACGCATGCCAAATACCTGCTGACCTCGGGCTCCACAGGCACGCCAAAGGTGGTCATCAACACGCACCGCATGCTGTGCGCCAACCAGCAGCAAATGGCGCAGACCTGGCGCTTCCTCGAGCAGGAAAAACCCGTGCTCGTGGACTGGCTTCCCTGGAGCCACACCTTCGGCGGCAACCACAACCTGCATCTGGTGCTGGCGCACGGCGGCACGCTCTACATCGACGAGGGCCGGCCCGCACCGGGTCTGATCGAGAAGACGGTGCGCAATCTGCGTGAAGTTCGGCCCACGCTGTGGTTCAACGTGCCGCGCGGCTTCGATATGGTGTTGCCGCTGATGGAGGCCGACGACAAGCTGGCGGCGGACATGCTCTCGCGCCTTCGCCTGGCCTTCTACGCGGCTGCGGCGCTGGCCCCCTCGACCTGGAAGCGGCTGGAGGCGGTAGCCCTGCGCGTGCGCCCGGGCCGCCCCCTGTGGCTGACCACGTCCTGGGGTTGCACCGAGACCTCGCCCGCGATCACCTCGGCCCACTGGCAGCTCGACGGCGCAGGCTGCATAGGTGCGCCGCTGCCCGGACTGGAGCTCAAGTTCGTGCCCAACGGCAACAAGCAGGAAATGCGCGTCAAGGGCGTTTCGGTGTTTCCCGGCTACCGCGATGCAGCGCGCGAAACGGCCGCAGCCTTCGACGAAGAAGGCTACTACCGCATAGGCGACGCTGGCTTCATGGTCGACGAGCTGCGCCCTGAACGAGGCGTCATCTTCAACGGCCGGGTGGCCGAGGACTTCAAGCTCTCCAGCGGCACCTGGGTCTCGGTGGGAACGTTGCGCGTGGAACTGGTGTCACGCCTGGCACCCTGGGTGCAGGACATCGTCATCGCAGGCCACGACCGCGACGAGCTGGGTCTGCTGGTGTTTGCCACGCCCGCGGGCGCTGCCGCCCCCGAAACCCTGGCACAGGCACTGCGCCGCGTGATGCACGAGCAGCGCGACGCAGGCGCGGGCAGCTCGCAAAGCCCCGGCTGCGCGCTGGTGCTGGCCGAGCCGCCGGATGCAGAGGCCGGAGAGATCACCGACAAGGGCTACGTCAACCAGCGCGCGGTGCTGGCGCGGCGCGCCGATGCGGTGCGACGTCTGTTCGCGTCAAAGGATGCATCGGTCATTCGCTGGAACAACTGAAACCATAGCAATCATCGCAAGTCAGTAATCAAAAATTGACTAAGACATTCCAAATTTGATGCATCACAAGCGATGACAGCTATCAGATCAGATGATCGCTGCAGGCGCACCCTGGCCGGCCCAGTGCGCGGCATAGTCGCTGCTGCCCTGCGCGCTGGCGGCCTGGTGCAGCGCCTTGCCTGCGTCATACACCATGGGATAGGCGGGCAGTGCTCCCGCATAGTCCCGCCCCAGCTGGTGCAGGCGGTTGAACATGCCGCGCGCAGGACGCCCGGAAATGGCGGCGGTAATGGCCGTGTGCTGCGCGCTGTCGCTTTGCAACTCGGCGCGGTGGCCTGCCAGGACTTAAGTTGCGCCAGCGCTGCGGCGTCGATGGTGTCGGTAGCTTGCTTTTCTGTCATGGCCATCATGGTCGGGACAAGCGCAGCGGCCCGCAATCCGCGTTTTCTTAGGCATGCCTTTGGCCCCGCTGAAGGCTGGGCTGGCGCATGCTGGCCGCCGCCGCTTTCATTCCCGCGAAGTCCGCCCTTGCGATTGCCGAATGGCGCGGCCCGGCGTTTGCCGGCATGCTTGGTTCCGACTTCTTTCCAACGAACACTGAACGGGAACGGCAAGCCATGGCGCAGAAAATGATGCAGGACAAGGTAGTGGTGGTGACGGGTGCCGGCGGCGGCATCGGGCGCGACATGGCGCTGGCCATGGCGGCCGAGGGCGCCAAGGTGGTGGTCAACGACATCGGCACCTCCACCACGGGCGAGGGCACGGACGCCGGCCCGGCGCAGAAGGTGGTCGATGAGATCAAGGCCGCAGGCGGCCAGGCCGTGGCCAACACCGACAGCGTGGCCGAGGCCGCCAGCGCGGCCCGCATCGTGCAGTGCGCCGTGGACAGCTTCGGCCGCATCGACGGCGTGGTCAACAACGCCGGCATCCTGCGCGACCGGTTCTTCCACAAGATGAGCCTGGAAGAGTGGGACGCCGTCATCAAGGTTCATCTCTACGGCAGCTACTTCATGAGCCGCGCCGCCGCCAACCACTTCAAGGAGCAGGAAAGCGGCGCCCTGGTCCACATGACTTCCACCTCCGGCCTGATCGGCAACCTGGGCCAGGCAAACTACAGCGCTGCCAAGCTGGGCCTGACCGCCCTGTCCAAATCCATTGCGTTGGACATGGCCAAGTTCAATGTGCGCTCCAACTGCATCGCGCCCTTTGCCTGGAGCCGCATGATCGGCTCCATTCCCACCGATACCCCCGAGCAGCAGGCACGTGTGGCCAAGATCCAGCAGATGACGCCCAACAAGATCGCGCCGCTGGCGGTCTATCTGCTGTCCGACCAGGCCAGGGATGTGAACGCCCAGGTCTTTGCCGTACGCAACAACGAGCTGTTTCTGATGAGCCAGCCCCGGCCGCTGCGATCGGTGCATCGCAGCGAAGGCTGGACACCCGAGTTCATTGCCGAGCACGGCATGCCCGCGCTCAAGGCCTCGTTCGTGCCGCTGGACCGATCCGCCGACGTTTTCAGCTGGGATCCTGTCTAGAAAAGCACCCCCTGAGCGGCTGCGCCGCTTCCCCCTCTCTCGCTTCGCGGGAGGGGGACGGCGCCCTCGCCGCGAGGCGGCTCTTGCTCGGCGACCCTGGGTTGGGGTGCGCCGGTTTTGAAGGCTGTTGGTATTGCGCCAGCGCAATCAATTACCGAGATGACCCGTTCCATGACCATTCGCTACGACCACCTGAAACAGCGCCCCTTCGAGCCCGTGCGCCAGCACTATGGCGAGCGCGACACCATGCTCTATGCATTGAGCCTGGGCCTGGGCAGCGATCCGCTGTCGGATGCAGCCCTGCCCTTCTTCTACGAAGGGACGCCGGGCGGGCTGCGCGCCCTGCCCTCGCAGGCCGTGGTGCTGGGCTACCCGGGTTTCTGGGCACGCGAGGCCGATACGGGCATCGACTGGGTGAAGCTGCTGCATGGCGAGCAGCGCATGCGGCTTCACCGACCCTTGCCGGCCAGCGCCGACGTGGTGGGCCACAACCGCATCACGCACCTGACGGACAAGGGCGAAGGCAAGGGCGCCATCATGGTGACCGAGCGGCGCCTGGAGACCGCCGGCGGCGAGCTGCTGGCCACCGTTCAGCAGGTGAGCTTTCTGCGCGGCGATGGCGGCTACAGCCTGCTGGACGGCGGCCAGCCCAGCGATGCGCCCCTGGAGCCGCTGCGCCCCACGCCCGAGGACCGCGCGCCAGACTTCACCGACAACCAGGCCATACGCCCCGAGGCTGCGCTGCTGTACCGCCTGATGGGCGACTACAACCCGCTGCATGCCGACCCGGCCGTGGCACGCAAGGCCGGCTTCGAGCGACCCATCCTGCATGGCCTGGCCAGCTACGGCCTGGTGGCCCATGCCGTGCTGCGCCAATGCGGCGACCGCAATCCCGCGCGCCTGAAGGCGCTGGATGTGCGCTTCACCTCGCCCGTCTATCCCGGCGAAACCCTGGTCACCGAGATCTGGCGCACGCCCGACCAGCCCTGCCAGCTGCAGTTTCGCGCCCGCGTGCTGGAGCGCGACAAAGTCGTGCTCAGCCATGGCTACGCCGAGCTCGCTTGAATGGACCACCCCTGAGTCGCTACGCGCCTTCCCCCTCTCCTTCGGGAGGGGAGCATACGGGCGGCCGGTGACACCCTCGCTGCGGGGCGGCGCGGCCGGCCCAGGCCCTTGCTCGGTGTCCCTGACTTGGGACATGCCGATTTGAATGCCTCGTCACAGGTGTGCATAGGAGCAAGCAAGACATTCCAGCTTTTTCGATCCCAAGAATCAAACTTCGGCACCATGACTACATCCCCTGAAACCTCCCCCGTATTGACCTCCGTCCAGGACGGCATAGGCACGATCACGCTGAACCGCCCCGAGGCCCGCAACGCGCTCAACCAGGCCATGCGCCCGGCCCTGGCCGCCGCCGTGGCGCAGATGCGTGACGACACGCAGGTGCACACCGTCATCCTCACGGGCGCGGGCGGCGCCTTCTGCTCGGGCGGCGACATCCGCCAGATGATGGATGCCAGCCAGGCCGGCCTGCCCTGGCGCCAGCGCATGCGCAGCCTGCACCAGTGGTTTCCCGAGCTGGTCAACCTCGAAAAGCCCGTGATCGCCGCCGTGGACGGCCCGGCCTTCGGCGCGGGCCTGAGCCTGGCGCTGGCCGCCGACTTCGTGCTGTGCACGCGGCGCGCGAAGTTCTGCGCCGTGTTCGGCCGCATCGGCCTGGTGCCCGACCTGGGCGCCATGCACATGCTGCCGCGCATCGTGGGTCTGCAAAAGGCCAAGGAGCTGGTCTTCACCGCGCGCACCGTGCAGGCCGAGGAAGCCAGGTCGCTGGGCATGGTCTACGAGATCGTGAAAGACAGCGAAGCACTGCAGGCCGCTGCCGTGGCGCTGGCCCGCCGCTTTGGTCAGGCGTCCACGGCCGCCATCGGCATGGCCAAGACGGCCATGAACCAGGCTTTCGAGCTGGACGCACGCGCCATGGCCGAGCTGGAAGCCTATGCCCAGACGATGTGCCGTGGCTCCGACTACCACCAGGAGGCGGTGCAGCGCTTCAAGGACAAGCAGCCCACGCGCTTCGACTGGGACCGCGCGCCATGAGCGTGCTGCCGCCGGACGCACTGCAAGAAAGGCTGCAGGCCCTGATCCGCCCAGGCGACACGCTGTGGTGGGGCCAGGCCACGGCCGAGCCGCTGACGCTCACGCGCGCCGTGGTCGCGCAGCGCCAGGCACTGGCGCGGGGCGGCCGGCTGCGCGTCTTCGTGGGCATGGGCGCATCGGGCACGCTGCAACCGGCACATGCCGACGCCATCGACTTCTTCGGCTATGCGGCCGGCGGCCCGCACCGCGCACTGGCCCAGGCGGGCGTGCTGGACATCCTGCCCAGCCACTACTCCCACCTGCCCAGCCTGATCGACGATGGCCTGCTGCCTGCCGAAGTGGTGCTGCTGCAGCTGTCCCCGCCCGACGCACAGGGCCGCTACAGCCTGGGCCTGGTGCATGAATACCTGCCGGCCGCCATACGCAAGGCACGCGTGCTGATCGGCGAGGTCAACCCCGTCATTCCCTGGACGCATGGCAGCCTGCACCTGCAGGCCGGCGACTTCGCCCTGCTGGTCGATGCCGAACACCCTCCGCTGGGCCAGGCGCGCAGCGCGCCCGGCCCTGCCGAGCAGGCCATTGCCGGCCATGTGGCCGCCCTCATCGAAGACGGCGCCACGCTGCAGGTGGGCGTGGGCAACCTGCCCGAGGCCGTGCTCGCCGCCCTGCACGGCCACCGCGACCTGGGCCTGCACAGCGGCGCTGTGGGCGACGGCATTGCCGCCCTGGCCGAAGCCGGCGTGCTGACCCACGCGCACAAGAGCCAGGACCGCGGCGTGGGCATCGGCGGCATCCTCATGGGGGGCGAATCGCTCAGGCGCTGGGCACACCGCAACCCCGCACTGCAACTGCGCGAGACGCGCTACACGCACGACCCCGAGGTGCTGGCGGCCAGCCACCGGCTGGCCGCCATCAATTCGGCAGTGGAGGTGGACCTCACGGGCCAGATCAACTCCGAGGTGGCGGGCGGCGTCTACGTGGGCGCCGTGGGGGGCGCCGTGGACTTTCTGCGCGGCGCGGCACGCAGCCGCGGCGGCCTGCCCATCATCGCCCTGCCCGCCACTGCCGGGGGTGCGACCCGCATCGTCGTGCGGCTGTCCGGTCCCGTCAGTACGCCGCGCAGCGATGCCGGCCTCATCGTCACCGAACACGGCGTGGCCGACCTGCGCGGCCAGACGCTGTCGCGCCGCGTGAAACGGCTGATCGACATCGCGGCACCGGAGCACCGCGCCGACCTGGAACAACAGGCACATACCCTGCTGCGCCAATGCGGCGCAGCCTTTTCCTGATCCACTGATTCCCAAGGAGACAACACCATGCGCAGAGCCGCCATCGTCACCCCCCTTCGCACGCCCGTGGGCACCTTCGGCGGCAGCCTGCGGCCTGTATCGGTCGAGGAGCTGGCCGCCACCACGGTGCGCGCCGTGGTCGAGAAAAGCGGCATCGACCCCGCACGCATCGACGACGTGGTCTTCGCCCAGTCCTACGCCAGCAGCGAAACGCCCTGCGTGGGCCGCTGGGCCGCGCTGCAGGCCGGCCTGCCGGTAGAGGTGCCGGGCATGCAGCTGGACCGCCGCTGCGGCGGCGGCCTGCAGGCCGTGGTTACGGCGGCCATGATGGTGCAAAGCGGCGCCGCCGATGTGGTGATCGCGGGCGGCGTGGAGAGCATGAGCAACATCGAGTACTACAGCACCGACATGCGCTGGGGCGCGCGCTCGGGCAATGTGCGCTTCTATGACCGCCTGGACCGCGGCCGCGAGCGCTCCCAGCCCGTGGAGCGCTTCGGAAAGATCTCGGGAATGATCGAGACAGCCGAGAACCTGGCGCGCGACTACGGCATCAGCCGCGAGGCAGCCGACGCCTATGCCGTGCGCAGCCACCAGCGTGCGGCTGCAGCCTGGACCGCCGGCCGCTTCAACGATGAAATCGTGCCCGTATCCGTGCCCCAGCGCAAGGGCGAGCCTCTGCTGTTCAGCCAGGACGAGGGCTTCCGCGCCGCAACCACCATGGACAGCCTGGCCAAGCTGCGCGTGCTCATGCCCAATGGAACGGTCACGGCCGGCAACGCCAGCCAGCAAAACGACGCCAGCGCCGCCTGCCTGATCGTGGCCGAGGACAAGCTGGCCGAACTGGGCCTCACCCCCATGGCCGCCATGGTGGGCTGGGCCGCCGCAGGCTGCGAGCCCTCGCACATGGGCATAGGCCCCGTGCCCGCCGTCAAGAAACTGCTGGCACGCCTGCACCTCACGCTGGACCAGATGGACCTGATCGAACTCAACGAAGCCTTTGCCTGCCAGGTGCTGTCCGTGCTCAAGGGCTGGGAGTGGAACGACCAGGACGCCATAGACCACAAGCTCAACGTCAACGGCTCCGGCATCTCCCTGGGCCACCCCATAGGCGCCACCGGCGTGCGCATTCTGGCCACGCTGCTGCACGAGCTGGAGCGCCGCAAGGGCCGCTATGGGCTGGAGACCATGTGCATAGGCGGCGGCCAGGGGATTGCGGCGGTGTTCGAGCGGGTGTGAGCTTCCCGCCTCAATCCGCACGCGCGCCCGAAGCCTTCACGCTTGGAGGTGACGGCCAACGCACGCTGGTGGCCGTGCTGGACCAGGTGGTGTTCTCCGGCCTGGGCAATGCCATGTACCTGGTGCGCATGCCCGACCGCCAGCCCACCATGGCAGCGCGCGCCTTCCAGCAGTTCCTGCGCGAGGCCATCGTCACCGCCGCCCCCAGCTGGCAGGCGGGCGCGGACCTGTCTTCCCAGGACGTCCTAACAGCCGGCAAACCCCGGCTTAGGCAAAAGCAGATTCCCAAGAAGCGCCCGCCTGCGCACCATTGCCTGCATGTCCGGCGCAGACCGGGAGCGCCGCCGCAGGCCACGGCAGCGCTTCATTCATTTTTTTCAGGAGACATGCACATGCCCGCCCAACACCGCCGCAAGGCCCTGGCCACCCTGGCCCATGCCCCGCTTCTGGCGTCCCTGGTGACCGCCCTAGCCACCCTGAGCGCCCTGACCGCCCTCCCCGCCGCCGCGCAGGACGCGCAGCCCGTGCGCCTGATCGTGGGCTACTCGGCCGGTGGCCCCGTGGACCAGGGCGCCCGCCTGCTCAGCGTGGCGCTGACCAAGGAGCTGGGCGCCTCGGTGGTGGTGGAGAACAAGCCCGGCGCCAACGCCACCATGGCCGGCAGCGAGGTCGTGCGCGCCAGGCCCGACGGCCTCACGCTGTGGTTCGCGGCCAGCCCCACCATCACCATCAGCCCCAACGTGATGAGCAAGATGTCCTTCGACCCGGCCCGTGACCTCACGCCCGTGGCGCCCGTGCTCAGCTACTACAACGTGCTGGTGGTCAACAACAACGAGCCCTACAAGACCACAGCCGAGCTAGCGGCCTATGCCAAGGCCCATCCGCAAAAGCTCAACTACGGCTCGGCCGGCGTGGGCGGATCCAACCACCTGGGCGCGCTGCTGTTCGCGCGGCGCAGCGGCATCGAGATGAACCACATTCCCTACAAGGGCAACGCACCGGCCATGACCGACGTGATCGGCGGCCAGCTGAGCATGATGCTGGACATCATCAGCACCGCCAGCAGCTACATCCAGGGCGGCAAGGTGCGCGCCGTGGCCGTGACTTCCCCGCAGCGCAATGCCTCGCTGCCCGATGTGCCCACCTTTGCCGAGTCCGGCATCGAAGGCCTCAAGGGCTTCGACGTGGGCGGCTGGTATGGCGTCTATGGGCCCAAGGGCATGTCGCCCGAACTCGTGGCCCGCCTGAACAAGTCCATCAACGCCGCCCTGGCCCAGCCGGAGCTGCGCAAGCGCCTCAAGGAACTGGGCTACGAAGAGTGGACCGGCGCCCCCCAGAAACTGGCCGAGCGCGGTGCAAAAGAACGCGCGATGTGGGCCACCGTCACGCAAGGAATTGTGGTGGACTGACACCCCCTGGGTCGCTTCGCGCCTTCCCCCTGACACCCTCGGTGCGGGGTGGCACTTCCTCGGTGTCTCCGAGTGGGGCCGCACCATTTGCAAAGGCCATGCCATGGCATCCATGAATCAACGAATACACCATCTGCTGGACCGCTGGCTGGCCGAAGCGCCGCAGCGTCCCTTCATCCACCTGCCCGACGGCAGCAGCCTGAGCTTTGCCGAGCTGGGCGCGCTGGCGGACACGGCCGAGGCCGAGCTGCGTGCGCTGCAGGTGCGGCCCGGCGACCGCGTGCTGGTCGTGGCCGAGAACTGCCCCGAGCATGCGGCACTGATCCTGGCCTGCAGCCGCGTGGGCGCCTGGTCCTGCGGCGTAAACGCACGCATGGCACCCGGCGAGATCGATGCCTTTGCAGCCAAGGCCGATGCGCGCGTGGTGTATTTCACCTCGGCCGCATCGGACAGCGCCAGCGGCCACGCGCGGCGCTTTGGCGCAGGCGACTCGGCACTGGCCGGCATGCAGCACAGCCCCGTGCGCGCTGAGGCGGTGGCCGAATCCGGTGCGCTGCAGGACGAGGTGGCGGCGCTGATCTTCACCTCGGGCACCACGGGCACGCCCAAGGGCGTGATGGTGGGGCATGACGCGCTGACGCTGTTCGCGTGCGTCTCGGCCGCATCGCGCGGCCTGGGTCCGCAGGACCGCAGCTATGCCTTCGTGCCCATGACCCATATCTTCGGCCTGGGCACGGTGCTGCTGGCCTCGCTGCATGCAGGCGCGCAGATGGTGATGCGCCCGCAGTTCGACCCGGCCGACCTGCTGGACGCGCTGGCGCGCCACGGCATCTCGCAACTGCAGGGGCCGCCTGCGCTGTACGCGCGCCTGCTGGCCTATCTGCAGGAGCAGGGCATTGCACACCCGCAGGCGCCAGCGCTGCGCTATGTCTATACCGGCGCAGGACCGCTGGACCTGACGCTCAAGAAACGCGTGGAGGCCGTCTTCGGCCAGGCGCTGCACCATGGCTACGGCCTGTCGGAATACGCAGGGTCGGTCCACCTCACGCGCCAGGGCGAGCAGCGGCCCGACACCAGCGCCGGCTACGTGGTGGAAGGCGCCGAGGTGCGCGCCGTGGACCCGGCCACGGGCCGCAGCCTGCCGGTGGGCGAGCGCGGCGAGCTGTGGATACGCGGGCGCGGCCTGATGCACGGCTACTTCCGCGATGACCAGGCCACGGCCGCCGTGATGCGCGAGGGCGGCTGGTACGCCAGCGGCGACCTGGGCGAGCTGCATGCCGACGGCGCGCTCTTCGTGGTGGGGCGGCTCAAGGAAATGATCATCCGCTCGGGCTTCAACGTGTATCCGGCCGAGGTGGAACTGGCGCTCAACGAGCTGCCCGGCGTGCAGCGCAGCGCCGTGGTCGGCCGCCCCGAAAACGATGGCAACGAGGAGGTCATCGCCTTCGTCGAGCTGCAGCCCGGCGCCACGCTGGACATCGCTGCCGCGCGTGCCCACCTGCGAGAACGGCTGGCGCCCTACAAGCTGCCCGCCCGCATCGTGCCCCTGGCTGAGCTGCCCACCAGCCCCAACGGCAAGGTGCTCAAGCGCCTGCTGCAGGAACAGGCGCTGCGCGTTTCCTGAGCGCCGCTCAGTCCGCCTGGATGCCGGCCACCTTGACCACCTGGGCCCATTTGCGCAGCTCGCTGCTCAGGCGCTCGCGCATCTGCTGCTGGGTGCCAGAGTCGGCCTCGGCGCCGGCCGTCAGCAGGCGCTCGCGGACGGCGGCATCGCGCAGCGCGGTGTTGAAGTCGGCATTGATGCGCGCCAGCACGGCGGGCGGCGTGCGGGCCGGCGCGAACAGGGCCGCCCAGGAATAGGCCTCGTACTCGGGCAGGCCCGACTCGGCGATGGTGGGCACCTCGGGCAGCATGGCCGAGCGCTGGCGGCTGGCCACGCCCAGCACCTTGATGCGGCCCGACTTGATGTGCTGCAGCGCGCTGGGCGCATCGGCAAACATCAGCTGCACCTGGCCGCCCAGCAGGTCGTTCATGGCCGGCGCGCTGCCCTTGTAGGGAATGTGCTGCAGCTTGATGCCTGCATGCATGTTGAACAGCTCGCCGGCCAGGTGCGTGCCGCCGCCATTGCCCGAGGAGCCGAAGCTCAGCCCGTTGCCGGACTTGGCCAGCGCGATCAGCTCGCGCACGCTGCGGGCGGGCACCGAGGGATGGGCCACCAGGAAGACCGGGAACATGGCGGCAAAGCTCACGGGCGCGAAGTCACGCTCTATGTCGTAGGTCATCTTCGGCTGCAGCGCCGGGTTCACCGCATGGTGGATGGAGCCCACGAACAGCGTGTAGCCGTCGGCAGGCTCCTTGGCTGCGAGGGCCGCGCCCACCATGCCGCCGGCGCCCGCGCGGTTGTCCACGATGCAGGGCTGCGGCCAGATCTCGCCCAGCTTCTGGGTGAAGGCGCGCGCCGTGGTGTCCACCGGGCCGCCGGGCGGAAAGGGCACGATGAAGCGCACGGGCCGCGTGGGCCAGGCATCGGCCGCATGGGCCACCCGGGCTGCGGGAAACAGGCTGCTGGCAGCCAGCGCGCCGCCGGCGGACAGCAGGCGGCGGCGCTGCGAGGAAAAGGAGGAAGACGGCAGGGAAGACGAGGGCATGGCGAAACTCCGGGCAACGGGCGGCGGCTTGCCGCGCGGCCCATTCTGGGCAAGCTGCCCTGCCCCGTGTTTCGCCAATGTGGAAGGCGCGCTTCCAGGGCTCCCAAGCGGTGGAAACCCTGGGGAAGCGGTCGACTCCCGTACAGCCTAGTGGCTGATCATCCAGGGCCGCCGCGAGGGCGCGGACTTTGCGCCGTTGGGCGCCGTCACCGTGGCGCTGCGCCGGCCCGATCCGCAGCAGCCGCAGCCTGCCGGGTGCCTGAGCCGCGCATAGTCATAGTCGCGCGAGCTGGCGGGCTCGTGGCGTGCGCGCTCGTTGGTGTCCATGGCGCGGCGCGTGCCGTCGGCCATCAGCGCCAGCCGGGGCGCAGCGGCCAGAACGCGTGCGGACGCCGTGCCGCAGCCCGGGCAGGCCGCCGGCTCGTCGCGCAGGCGCAGCGGCCGCAGGGCCTCGAAGCCGCCGCATTGCGCGCAGTCGTAGTCGTAGGTGGGCATGGGCGGGCTCCTTGGCGTCAGCGCAGGTCGGGGGACAGGGGCATGTCGATGCTGCCGTCGAACTGGACGACCGGCCCCGCCGCGTTGGGGTTGATGTCGAAGTCGAAGATGCCCGTGGGCAGCCACAGCGTGGCGCAGGAGTTGGGCACGTCCACCACGCCGCTGATATGGCCTTGCACAGGCGCCGTGCCCAGGATGGAATACGCCTGGGCGCCGCTGTAGCCGAACTTCTTCAGGTATTCGATGGCGTTCAGGCAGGCCTGGCGGTAGGCCACGTTGACATCCAGGTAGTGCTGTCTGCCGCTCTCGTCCACCGAGATGCCCTCGAAGATCAGGTAGTCGTCATAGCGCGGCGTGATGGGGCTGGGCTTGAAGATGGGGTTCCTGATGCCGTACCTGGCCATGCCGCCCTTGATGAGGCCGACCTTCATGTGCACCCAGCCGGCCATCTCGATGGCGCCGCAGAAGGTGATCTCGCCGTCGCCCTGGCTGAAGTGCAGGTCGCCCACGCTCAGGCCGGCCCCGTCCACATAGACCGGGAAGAACACCTTGGCGCCGCGCGAGAGGTCCTTGATGTCGCAGTTGCCGCCGTGCTCGCGCGGCGGCACGGTGCGTGCGCCTTCGGCTGCGGCCTTGTCGCGGGCCTCGCCGCGCATCTGGCCCATGTGGGCCGTGCCGGCCGACGGCGGGTTGGCCAGGCCGGGCACGCGCTCGGGATCGGTGGCGATCAGGGCGCGCTCGCGCTCGTTCCACATCTCCAGCATGGGCCGGTCAGGCAGGCAGCCGATGAGGCCTGGATGGATGAGGCCGGGGAAGTTCACGCCCGGGATATGGCGCGAGCTGGTGAACATGCCCTTGAAGTCCCAGATCGATTTCTGGGCCGAGGGGAAATGGTCGGTCAGGAAGCCGCCGCCATTGTTTTTGGAGAAAAAACCGTTGAAGCCCCAGAGGCTGTCGGGCTTGGCGCCGATGTCCAGCAGGTCCACCACCAGCAGGTCGCCGGGCTGGGCGCCCTTCACGCCCACGGGGCCGGACAGATAGTGCACCGTGGTCAGGTCGATGTCGCGCACATCGTCGGCGCTGTCGTTGTTCTTGATGAAGCCGCCGGTCCAGTCGTAGGTCTCCAGGATGAAGTCGTCGCCGGGCTGGACCCAGCAGGCCATGGGAATGTCCGGGTGCCACCGGTTGTGGACCCTTTCGTTGTCGGTGGGCGGGCGGTTCAGGTCAACCTTGATCAGCGTATCCGTCATGTGCAAAAGCCTCCTGGGTGGGTGGGGATCGACAGCGGAGAACGGGCCGGGGTGCGGCACGCCATTGCCGGCCTTCCTGTGGCGCCACGCCGTGCCAAAGCGGCAGCGCGCACTCGGTGCGCCGGCAGGCGGCGCAGGGCGGGTATGAAGAAAAGGCCGGGAATGCATAAACACCATAGCAGCCGTGCCTGCCGGCCCGCCTAGGCAGCAACCCTGGGTTGACAGCCGGACGCCGGCGCTGGTGAAGCCACCCTTCCAGATTGGCGAATTGAAGCGGCCCCGCGATGCGGGCATGCTGGCGGACAGCCGCTGCCCTGCATGCCGCCGGGCGCAGCGCCAAGAACACAAAGAATGGAAACACCGCCCATGCACCTGAGCGCACAGACCCACTACCAGGCCGAACTCGATGCCGGCCGATTCGCCATCCAGCAATGCACGGCCTGCCAGCAACATGTGTTCACCCCCCGAGAGCTGTGCCCGCACTGCGGCGCCAGCCCGCTGCGCTGGGTACGCCCCAGCGGCCAGGGCACGGTCTACTCCACCACCACCATCGCCCGCAAGCCCGAAGCCGGCGGTGACTACAACGTGGCGCTGATCGATCTGGATGAAGACGTGCGCATGATGAGCCGCATCGAGGGCATTGCACCCGAGCACGTGCTGATCGGCATGCGCGTCACTGCCCGGACGATCCAGCACAACGGCAAGGGGCTGGTCGTATTCCAACCCGCCGTCAATGCACCAGGAGAGGTCGCATGAGCGTTTCCCTGCCTTCATCCAGCCTGGACGCCGCAGCCGCGAATCGTGCCCTGCGCGGCAAAGTGGCCATTGCCGGCGCTGCCACCTATGGCTGCGGCGAAGCCCCCGGCATGGACGATATGACGCTGCTGGTACGTGCTGCCCACGCTGCCGTGGCCGATGCCGGCCTGAGCATGCAGGACATCGACGGCCTTGCCACCTGCAGCGTCACCGCCAGCATGTGGGCCATGCCGGTGATCGAACATCTGGGCATCAATCCCAGCTACATCGACGGCACCATGCTGGGCGGCAGCAGCTTCGTGGCCCATTTGCTGCCCGCCATGCGCGCGCTGGAAGCCGGCCAGTGCAAAGCTGTGCTGATCTGCTACGGCAGCGCCCAGCGCTCCGGTTCCGCAGGCCGCAAGGACATCGTGGCCGCGCGTCGTGCCATGGACCCCCAGCCTTATGAACACCCTTACGAGCCGCTGCTGCCAGCCTCGGCCTATGCGCTGGCCGCCCAGCGCCATATGCACCAGTACGGCACCACGCGCGAGCAGCTGGCCGAGGTGACGGTAGCGGCCCGTGCCTGGGCTCAGCTCAACCCCGAAGCCTTTATGCGTGACCCGCTCACCATCGACGATGTGCTGAAGGCGCGCATGGTCTCCAGCCCCCTGGGCGTGCGCGACTGCTGTCTGGTCACCGACGGTGCCGGCGCCATCGTGCTCACCCGCGCGGACCGTGCCAAGGATCTGCCACAGCCCCCCATCTACATCCTGGGCAATGCCACGGCCTGCTGGAACCGCCAGATCTCCTGCATGCCCGATCTGACCGTGACCTCGGCCACCCAATCCGGCCGGCAGGCCTTTGCCATGGCGGAGCTGACGCCAGCCGACATGGACATGGCCCAGCTGTATGACGCATTCACGATAAACACCCTCCTGTTCCTGGAAGACCTGGGCTTTTGCCGCAAGGGCGAGGGAGGTGCCTTTGTGCAAGGCGGCGCCATCGCCCCCGGCGGCCGTCTGGCCGTGAACACCAATGGCGGCGGCCTGTCCTGCGTCCACCCGGGCATGTATGGCGTGTTCCTGCTGATTGAGGCCGTGCGCCAGCTGCGCGGCCAGGCCGGCCTGCGGCAGCTGGCACGCCACCGCACGGCCGTGGTCCACGGCAACGGCGGCACGCTGTCAAGTCAGTCGACAGCAATCCTCGGCACTGCCGAGGCTCTCACCCCCTGAGTCGCTACGCGCCTTCCCCCCGTGGCACGGCGCCTCTCTACTCGCTTCGCGAGGGAGGGGGACGACACCCTCGGTGCGGGGCGGCGCGGCCGGCTTAGGCCCTTCCTCGGTGTCCCTGGCCCGAGCCACGCCGGTTTCATACGCCACAGGCGGTGCGATGGGCGTAATGAACAACTCACAAGACAAGGAGATACACCGCAATGATCCGCGACCCAGAAACCCTCGAAGCCCTGCTGGACAGCGTGCGCCGCTTTGTGCGCGAGCGTCTGGTGCCTGCCGAAAACGAAGTGGCCGACACTGACGAAATCCCCGCCGCCATCGTGCAGGAGATGCGCGATCTGGGCCTCTTCGGTCTGACCATTCCCGAACGCTTCGGGGGTCTGGAGCTGAGCATGGAGGAAGAGGTCCGTGTGCTGCTGGAGCTGTGCCAGACTGCGCCGGCGTTTCGCTCCGTCATCGGCACCACCGTCGGCATTGGCTCACAAGGCATTTTGATGGATGGCACGCCCGAGCAGCAGGCGCAGTGGCTGCCCAGGCTTGCCACCGGCGAGGTGATTGCCTCGTTCGCACTGACCGAGCCAGAAGCCGGCTCTGACGCGGCATCGCTGCGCACCACAGCGATCAGGAACGGCGACCACTACATCGTCAACGGCACCAAGCGCTTCATCACCAATGCTCCGCACGCAGGCATGTTCACGCTGATGGCCCGCACCAACCCCGAGGACAAGAGCGCGGGTGGTGTGTCCTCCTTCATCGTCGACGCCAGGTCTGCGGGCATCAGCTTTGGCAGATACGACAAGAAGATGGGCCAGCGCGGCGCCCACACCTGCGATGTGATCTTTGACAACGTCAAGGTGCCTGCCGCCAATCTGATCGGCCTGCAGGAAGGCAAGGGTTTCAAGACCGCCATGAAGGTGCTTGAGAAAGGCCGCATCCACATTGCCGCCGTGGCCGTGGGCTGCGCCAGGCGCATTCTGCGCGATGCTCTGCAGTACGCGCTGGAGCGCAAGCAGTTCGGCCAGGCGATCTGCGACTTTCAGCTGGTGCAGGCCATGCTGGCCGACAGCCAGGCCGAGCTGTACGCGGCCGAGTGCATGACGATCGATGCGGCCCGCCGCCGTGACGACGGCAGCAATGTGTCGACCGAGGCCTCCTGCGCCAAGATGTTCGCCACCGAGATGTGCGGCCGCGTGGCCGACCGCGCGGTGCAGATCCTGGGAGGGTCTGGCTATATGTCCGAATACGGCATCGAGCGCTTCTACCGCGATGTGCGCCTGTTCCGGTTGTACGAGGGCACGACGCAGATTCAGCAGATCATCATTGCCCGCAACATGGTGCGCGAAGCCCGCGCCAACGCATGAGCATCCTCAACCTTCCGACCGCAATGCCCGCAGCATCCGGCCATGAGCGCAGCGCATTCATGCGCCTGCTGGGCGCCTGCCAGGTGGCCGATGCGCCCCCCGGCACGGTCCAGATACGACTGCCCGAGTTGCGCGAGGAACTGCTCAACCAGCTGCCTGCCGCCCATGGCGGCGTGCTGATGAGCCTGCTGGATTCGGTGATGTCGCGCGCTGCCAGCGCACTGCCAAAGGCGCCATCTCAGACCGCCGTGACGGTAGAGATGAGCAGCCGCTTTCACCGTCCCGGTCGCGGCGGCCTGCTGGCCGAGGGCTGGGTAGTGCAAGCCAGCCTCAGCCTGTGCAGCTGCGCCGCCAGGATCACCGACGCACAAGGCACGCTGGTGGCTACCGCCCACGGCACGTTCAAGTACTGGAAGGCCCCCACCACACTGGAAAAGTGAGCACCCCCCGCTCATGGAATCATGGCTTTGGGCCTGCATCGCCTTGAAACCTTGAATCCACAAGCGCAGCACGCTCTGTTTTTATTTAGTAAGTGTTTGCGCTGCCTAGAGCAGCTCGCCGGTATCGGACTCTCCCGCAGCATCGATCACCAGCAGCTGCACCAGCTCCTTGGCAAAACTGGGCAGCGCATCCAGGCTGCGCATGCAGATCTGCATATCGCGTACCGACCAGGCATCCGACAGCGGCACGATGGCGATGTTCATGACTGCCGCATGGCGGCTGGCCGCCGACTCCGGCAGCACGCCCACGCCCACGCCGGACTCGATCATGCGGCAAGCCGTCTCGAAGTTGCCGACCTGGATGCGCTGCTTGATGGGCTTGTGCAGATGGTCCGAGGCCTGACGCAGAAAAGCATGGATGGCGCTGGACTCGTGCAGGCCCACATAGTCCAGATCCAGCGTGTCGGAAAACGCCAGCTGCATCACCCCATCCAGCGCATGCCCCCTGGGCACCACCAGCACCAGCCTGTCCTTGCGATAGGGCAGGGTTTCCAGGTTCTCGGTGCGCACCAGACCGGCCACGATGCCGATGTCGGTCTGCCCTTCGGTCACGGCGCGCACGATGTCGTGGGACAGACGCTCGCGCAGGTCCACATTCACATCCGGATTGCGGCCCAGAAACTCGCGCAATACCGGCGGCAGGAATTCGCTCAGCGAAGTGGTGTTGGCATACACGCGCAGATGGCCCTTGATGCCACGCACATACTCCTGCATGTCGCCGCGCAGGTGCTCGATCTGGCTGAGCACCATGCGCGCATGGGTCACAAACGCCTGGCCTGGCGGCGTCAGGGTCACGCCCTGGCTGGTGCGGTAGAGCAGCTTGGTGCCGATGCTGTCTTCCAGATTCTTGATGCGCGTGCTGGCCGCCGGCAGCGAAATGCACGAGAGTTCGGCGCCACGAGTCATGCTGTTGGCCTCCGCGATATGGGTCATCAAGCGCAGGTCTACGAGGTCAAAGTGCATGGACATGGCTGCATTGTATGAACGCAGCCAGTGATCGGCTGTCGCGGATTGGCGCGGCTGGCCCGGATAAACCCGGCTTCCACAAATGCGAAACACGCGACTGCCGGGCTTGCCTACGATGGCTGCCAGCCCTCTATCCGGACCCAATCTCTTCATGACCGCTGCTGCTGTTTCCTCCGCCACTGCCCGCACAGGTGCCCTGAGCCATCTGCGCGTGCTCGATCTCTCACGCGTGCTCGCCGGCCCCTGGTGCACACAGAATCTGGCCGACATGGGCGCCGACGTGATCAAGATCGAAAAGCCCGGCGAAGGCGACGACACGCGCCACTGGGGGCCGCCCTTTTTCCCCGATCAAGATGGCCGGCCCACAACCCAAGCCTGCTATTTCGCGGCCTGCAACCGCAACAAGCGATCGGTCACGGTCGACATGGCAACCCCGGAAGGCCAGGCCATCATCCGCGAGCTGGCCATGCAAAGCGACGTGCTGGTGGAGAACTTCAAGACCGAGGGTCTGAGGCGCTACGGCCTGGACTATGAATCCCTGAGCGCGCTGAACCCGCGCCTGATCTACTGCTCGGTCACGGGCTTCGGCCACACCGGACCGTATGCGCCGCGCGCCGGCTACGACCTGCTGGTTCAGGCCATGAGCGGGCTGATGAGCGTCACCGGCCATGCCGACGGCGAGCCCGGCGGCGCCCCCATGCGCGTAGGCGTGGCCGTGATCGACCTGTTCACCGGCATGTACGCCACCACGGCCATTCTGGGCGCGCTCGAGGCACGCCACAGCACGGGCCGAGGCCAGCATATCGATATGGCGCTGCTGGACGTGGCCATGGCAGTGCTGGCCAACCAGGGCACAGGTTTCCTGAACACCGGGAGCATTCCGGGCCGCCAGGGCAACACCCACCCCAGCGTGGTTCCTTATCAGGACTTTCCCACGGCCGACGGCAATATGCTGCTGGCGATAGGCAACGACGGCCAGTTCGCACGCTTTTGCGAAGCGGCCGGCGTGGCCTGGCACCAGGACGCGCGCTTCACCACGAACGCGGGCCGGGTCATTCACCGTGTGGAGATCGTCGACATGATGTCCGAGCTGACCCGCAGCCGCAGCACGGCCGACTGGATCGCGTTGCTGGAAGCCCGCGCCGTGCCCTGCGGCCCCATCAACAACATCCGTCAGGCCTTTGAAGACCCCCATGTGCAGGCACGTGGCCTGCGCATCACGCAGCAGCGCTACCCGGATGGACCGCTGCCGCAGGGCGAGTCCATCAACCAGGTGGTCACCACGGCCAGCCCTCTGCGCCTGTCCGACACTCCGGCCACGCTGCGTTATGCGCCTCCAGCCCTGGGCCAGCACACGGAAGAGGTGCTGGCCGAGCGGCTGGGGCTGGATGCGGCGCGGCTGCAGGAGCTGCGCGGCAGGGGGGTGCTGTAGAGCGGAAAAGCGGCCGAACCTAGGCCACGGCCTGCTCCAGCTCCTGCGCCAGCGTGCGCACGAGTTCGGCGGCGGGCATGGCGCGAGCCAGCGGTGCGCCCTGGCCGGCCCAGTGCGCGGCATAGTCGCTGCTGCCCTGCGCGCTGGCGGCCTGGTGCAGCGCCTTGCCTGCGTCATACACCATGGGATAGGCGGGCAGTGCTCCCGCATAGTCCCGCCCCATCTGGTGCAGGCGGTTGAACATGCCGCGCGCAGGGCGTCCGGAAATGGCGGCGGTGATGGCCGTGTGCTGAGCGCTGTCGCTTTGCAGCTCGGCGCGGTAGGCCTGGCTGGCTGCGGATTCAGGACAGAGGATGAAGGCCGTGCCCATCTGTACGGCACAGGCTCCGAGCTGCAGAGCTGCGGCAATGCCTGCACCGTCCATGATGCCGCCTGCAGCGACCACGGGCAGGCGGGACTCGCGCGCCAGCAGCCGCACCAGCGCCAAAGTCCCCATCAGAGTGTCCTGCTCGGGCACGAAAGCGCCGCGATGGCCGCCCGCCTCCATGCCCTGGGCCACGATCACATCCACCCCGGCCTGCTCGATCTGGCGCGCCTCATCGAGACTGGTGGCACAGGCCAGCGTGGTGATGCCGGCGGCGCGCAAGGCATCGACAAAGCCCTGCTCCGGCAGGCCGAAATGAAAGCTCACCACAGCGGGACGCAGCTCCAGCAGCATGGCCTGCAATCGCGCATTGCCCAGTGCAGACTCGTAGATGCAGCGCAGGCCAGACGGCACGGACGCGCCGTAGCGCTCGAACTCCGGCGCCAGATAGCGCAGCCACTGCGCTTCGCGCTCTGCATCTGCTACCGGCGCACGGTGGCAGAAGAGGTTGACGTTGAAGGGGCGATCGGTCAGCGCACGCGTCTGTTCGATGTGCTGGCGCGCCTGCTCAAGGCCGTAGGCGCCTATGCCGACCGAACCCAGGGCGTATGCATTGCTCACGGCAGCTGCCAGCTGCGGGGTTGAGGTCCCGGCCATCGGGGCCTGAATGATGGGATGCTGCAGACCCAGGCCTGTCATCCATGAAGGTAGTTTGCTCATCGCACGTCTCCTAGTTGTCACTTCTCGATATGGATCATTGCGCCGCGCGGGCAAGGCGGCTGGAGGCCACCAGCAGCGCCCCCAGGCCCAGCGCCGCGCAGCCCAGCACGAACAGCTGGCGATAGCTGCCACTGCTGGCGTAGACAAATGCCATCAGATAGCCGGAGCTGGCCTGCAACAGCGCAAATGCCGCCGTGGCATAGCCCCACATTTTCTTGTGCCGGCCGGGGCCAATGAGCTGCATCAGATAGCCCGAAGTAATGGCCGCCATGCCCGGCGACAGCGCCCCCACCACAAAGCCCGACAGCGCATGGCCGCCGAAACCGGCCCAGACCAGCGGCAGGCCGATGGCCACGGCCTTGACAGCATAGGCGCCCGTGGTCGTTCCCCACCAGCCCCAGCGCGTGGCACAGTAGGCCGCGCACAACGGCCCGACCATCGCTCCAAGCCCGAAGAATGCCCATTGCGTCGATGCATAGGCGCCGCCCAGCTGCAGCTCGCGATCCAGGTAGTCCACCCAGAACACGGTGTGCGGCACAAAGCCGAAGGCGTCGCAGGCATAGGCAGTCAACACCAGGATCACCGCCAGGCTCCAGGGCGTTGCCCCGGAAGTTGCGGCCGTCGCCGTGGGCTGGACCGCCACCGGCGCATGCAGGGGAATCTGGCGCGCAGCATGCCGGCCGCTGTAAAGCGCCAGCGCACATAGCGCCGTCAGCGCCCACCAGACGGCGCTCAGGCTGCTGCGCGCAAACATGGGCACCAGCGTGGCGGCCAGCAAGGCACCCACGCCAATGCCGCAGAACATCAGCGGCCCCAGCGTGGCGCGGCGCGACGGCGCGGCGGCAGCCATGGCCACCGACGGGCCCAGCACCATCAGCGCGGCCCCGGCAATGCCCGAGATCAGCCGCCAGACAAAGAACAAGGCCATGGGCTGGGGCAGGCTGCAGCCCGCAAAGCTGAGCATCACGGCCACCCAGCAGATCACCAGCACGCGCAGCGCGCCCATGCGCTCGGCCAGCGGCGCGGCGACCAGGGCCCCGATCAGATAGCCGAGCAGATTGGCGGCGCCCAGATATGCCACCTGCTCGCCGCTGAACCAGCCCGCATGCACCATCTGCGGCATCAGCGCCGTATAGGCGAAACGGGCCAGGCCGACGCCGCTCAGGGTGGCCATGAAGCCGGTCAACAGCAGGGGAAGTTCTTTGCGCTCGATCACAGCTCGGGTTATGGAGGGGAATTGGCATCAAGCCTAAACGCTGCGACTCGATCATGTCCAATGATTCAAAATGATGACTTGCATCTCAATTCAAGATATTGGAGCCGCAATGCAACTCAAATCCCTGCGCATGTTTGAAGCCGTCTGCGAAAGCGGCAGCTTTGGTGCCGCTGCCCAGCGGCTGCACACCGTGCAATCCAATGTCACGGCCCATATCAAAAAGCTCGAGGACGAAGCAGGCGTGCAATTGCTGATGCGGGCCAGCCCGGTCTTTCCCACTCCGGCCGGACGCACGCTGCTGGAGTCTGCGCGGCAGATGCTGCAGTCGCACGACCAGGTGCTGGCCATGCTGCAAGCCCGGCAATTTGCAGCCGGACAGGTCAAGGGCGCCTTGCGCATAGGCTCGATGGAAACCACGGCTGCCCTGCGTCTGCCGCCACTGCTGGCCGAGTTGCGCAGGCAGCATCCGGATATCGACCTGGAACTGGACGCCCAGCCCAGCGCCGCATTGCTGATGGAGCTGGCGGCCGGCCGCATCGACTGTGCCTTCATCAACGGCGCCGCACCGCAAAACGAGCTGCAATCCTGGCCCGTGTTCCGCGAAGAGCTGGTGCTGGTCAGCGGACAGCCGCTGACGCGCTTCCCCACCGCCGCAGAGTTCAGCAGCGCCGTGTTTCTGGCCTTTCGCCAGGGCTGCAGCTATCGCCAGCGGATCGAGCTGCTGATGGCCTCTATGGGTGTGACGGCGGTACGCATCATGGAGCTGGGCATGCTGGACACCATCCTCGGCTGCGTGGCCGCCGGTATGGGCTATGCACTGCTGTCGCGCTCGCTGGTCGAAGCCCAGCAGCAGCGCTTTGGCGTGCACTGGATGACGCTGCCCGGCAAGAGCGGGCAGGAGCTGGCCTTTGTCGACACCTGTTTTGTGACTGCTGCCGTACAAGGCTGGTCGCCGGCACTGCATGCATTTGCGCAGGTACTGGGTGTCCATCCACATGCCACACAGGCACAGCCCGTGGCACTGGCTCTTGCCGCCTGAGGGCGGCAGGACATCACGGCTGCATCAGTGCGCGGCGGTATTGCAATGCCTCGGCCAGATGGGCTTGCGTGATGGCATCCGAGTCCGCCAGATCGGCAATGGTTCGCGCCACCTTCAAGGCCCGGTGCGTGCCGCGTGCCGACCAGCCAAGGCGCGCTGCAGCCTTGTGCGCAAAGGTCAGCGCCTCGGGCTCCAGCTGCAGATGCGTGTCGAGCTGCACCCCCTGCAACTGATGATTGGGCAGGCCCTGGCGCAGCAAGGCCTTGTCCCTGGCTGCACTCACGCGTTGCTGCACGGCAGCGCTGCTCTCCCCTTCGGGCGCAGCCAGAAGCTCCTCGGGCGACAGTGCCGCCACCTCCACATGCAGATCGATACGGTCCAGCAAGGGCCCGCTGATGCGTGCCTGATAACGTGCCACCTGATCGGGGGAGCAGCGGCAGGCCCTCACGCGCGAGCCCCAGTAGCCGCAGGGGCAGGGGTTCATGGCTGCCACCAGTTGGAAACGAGCCGGAAACTCCGCCCTCTGCACGGCCCGCACGATGGTGATGCGCCCGGTCTCCAGCGGCTCGCGCAGGGCCTCCAGGGCACTGCGCGCGAACTCGGGCAGCTCGTCGAGAAAAAGCGCCCCGCAATGGGCATATGAAATCTCGCCGGGCCGCGGCGGCGAGCCGCCGCCGACCAGCGCGACGGAGCTGGCCGTGTGATGGGGAGCGGCAAACGGCCTCTGACGCCACAACTGCGGCGTGAAACGACCGCTGAGGCTGGCAATGGCGGCGGCTTCGAGGGCTTCCTCATCGGTCATGCCGGGCAGCAAACCCGCAAAGCGCTGGGCCAGCATGGATTTCCCAGAACCCGGAGGGCCGATCATCAAGACGCCGTGAGCTCCGGCAGCTGCAATTTCAAGAGCACGCTTGGCCTGCATCTGGCCGCGCACCTCCCGCAGATCCAGCGACTGCAAAGAAGCTTCAGCAGGTCTGGAGTGCACCCGCTGCCAGCCCTCCACGCCATCGCCCTGCTCCGACGGGGCGGCGTCATGCGCGATGAACTGCCTGACCACATCCAGCAGATGCACAGCGCCGAAGACTTCGATAGCCGGCACGAAAGCGGCCTCCAGCGCACTGTCTGGCGGCAGCACCAGCCGCACGCGCTGTTGCTGACGCTGCAAGGCCAGCGCCGTAGCCAGGGCTCCGCGTACCGGGCGCAGGGCACCTGTCAGGGACAGCTCTCCTGCAAACTCATAATCGGCGAGCCGCTGTGCATCGATCTGCCCGCTGGCCGCCAGAATTCCCAGCGCTATCGGCAAGTCAAAGCGGCCTGAGTCCTTGGGCAGATCTGCCGGAGCCAGATTGACCGTGATGCGCTTGTTGTTCGGGAACTCCAGCCCCGCATTGACAATGGCTGCACGCACGCGCTCGCGGGCCTCCTTGACCTCCACATCCGCCAGGCCCACCAGCGTGAACGAAGGCAGTCCGTTGGCCAGATGGACCTCCACCGTGACGGCCGGTGCCTGCAGGCCCAGCAGGGCACGACTTTGAACCAGAGCCAGACCCATCACGCCCCTCCCTTTCCAGCCGGACTGTAGGGCCTAGCGTATGCGCGGGCGGCTCAAACAGGCAATAGGGGTGTGCACAGGCCGTCAGCCGGTGGCGTCATCGCGGGCGGGCTGCTTGCCCGCGGCCCGGCCACGACGTCGTTCGGCCTTGGGAAAGCTGCCCTGCTCCTGCATGAGCGCCGCCCTGGTACGCACGCGCTCGAACACCTGCGACAACACCTGAAGCTCGGCATCGCTGCAATCGCTCAGCAGCTCCTGGTTGATCGCCTGTATCTGCGGAAACAGCTGGGTGTGCAGCGCCAGCCCGGCGGCCGTCAGCTGCACCATGGCCTGGCGCCCGTCGCCGGCCATGCCCTGCTTGTGCAGCAGCCCCTTGGCAATCAGGGTGGAGATGGTCCGCGAGGTGCGCGTGCGATCGAGCTGCGCCAGTTCTGCGAGCCCAGAGGGCTGCATGGCGCCCTTGGTGGCCAGCAGGCCGATCATGCGCCACTCGCGCCGGGTGATGCCGAAGCCGCCCTCGCACAGGCGCACCACCATGGTCCCGGTCGAGCTCATCAGTCGGGCCAGATGGTAGAGGAACAGATCGTCCAGCTCGGACGGCTGCCGCCAGGGGTGGCTCTGCACCTTGGTCATGGGTGTTGTGGGTTTTCTCTAGGAATGATGGATTAGATCCATTATCGAGTCACTGCTTACAGTGGCTGCAAAGAAAACGACAGGAGACACCATGCCTTGCACCCGTATCGCCCGCAGCGCTCTGGCCGGGCTGGCGGCCGCAGCGCTGCTGCTGCCGGCTGCCCATGCTGCCGACAGCTGGCCCGCCAAGCCCATACGCATCATCGTTCCCACGCCGCCCGCCGGCCCTTCCGACATTGCCGTGCGCCCGCTCGCAGCAGCCGTGCAGAAGGCGCTCGGACAGCCCGTGATCGTGGAAAACCGGGCCGGGGCCAACGGCAATATCGGGGCTGCCGAGGTCGCCCGCGCCCCGGCCGACGGCTACACCTGGCTGTGGACCATGGACCCGGTGCTCACCGTCAACAAGCATATCTACAAGAACATCGGCTACTCCAGCGATGCCATCGTGGTGCTCAATGCCGCCGCCAGGTTCTCGCAGACCCTGATCTGCAACCCCGGCCTCGGCTTCAAGTCCGTCAAGGACATGCTGGAGACCGCCAGGGCACGCGAGCTGACCTATGCCACGGGCGGCGCGGGCTCGCCCGGCCACCTGGTCATGGAGTCGCTGCTGTCGGCAACCGGCGTGAAGATGGTGCATGTGCCCTACAAGGGGCCGGCACCGGCCATGCAGGATCTGATGGGCGGCCAGGTGGACTGCGGCTTCCTGGCCGCACCCACGGTGCTGCCCCAGATCCAGAGCGGCCGGGTCACCGCGCTGGCCACCACGGGGCGCACGCGCTCGCCCCTGCTGCCGGCGCTGCCCACGATTGCCGAGTCGGGCTACCCCGATTTCGACGGCACCTACTGGCTGCTGCTGGCGGCGCCCAAGGGTGTTCCTGCCGAGATCCAGAAGCGCTTTCTCGCCGCCATGGATGCCGCCATCCGCTCGCCACAACAGCAGGAGCGGGTCAGGTCCGTGGATATCGAGATGGTGGGCAGCAACCCCGAGCAGGCCCAGGCCAGGGTGCGCGAGATCTCGGGCAAATGGGAAGCGCTGGCTCGCAAGATCAATCTGAAACCCGATTGAGGCCGCTGCCGGCACGCACTTACACTGCCCAATTTCCCATCAGCAATGGCGTGAGACCGCAGCGCGGATCACAGACCAGGAGAGACATGACGATGCAAAGAAGAATCTTCGGCAAGCTCGCGGCAGGGCTCGGCCTGAGCGCTGGATTGCTGGGCAGCGGCGCGCTGCAGGCCCAGGAGAGCCATGCCCTGTTTCCCAACAAGACACCGCTGCGCATGGTGGTCGGCTATCCGCCCGGCGGCGCCACCGACCGCGTGGCACGCATCGTGGCCGACCGGCTGCAGGTCCGATTGGGCAGCCCGGTCATCGTGGAAAACAAGCCCGGCGCGGGCGGCCGTCTGTCGGCCCAGTACGTGAAGAACGCGCCCGCCTCCCAGCCCGCCGTGCTGCTGGCCAATCCCGCCGTGATGGTGGTGGCGCCGCTGGTGTTTCCGGACTCCGGCTACGACCCGGAAAAGGACTTCCGCCCCATCAGCGAGGTGAACCGCTACGAGTTCGGCCTGGCCGTGGCCAGCGCCGTGCCCGTGAAGGAGCTGTCGCACCTGCTGGCCTGGCTCAAGGCCAATCCGCAGCAGGCCAATTTCGGCGTGCCGGCCACGGGCAGCCTGCCGCACTTTTTCGCACTGATGCTGGGCGAGACCGCCAAGGTGCCGGTCGAGGTCGTGGGCTACAAGGGCTCTGGCCCGCTGCTCACCGACCTGATGGGCGGGCAGATCCCCATTGCCGTGGACACTTTCGACACCCAGATTGCCCAGCACGAAGCAGGCAAGCTGCGCGTGCTGGCCACCTCGGGCGAGCGCCGCAGCACCATGGCGCCCGGCATTCCCACGCTCAAGGAGCTGGGCGTGAACCTGGTCGGCACGGGCTGGAATACCTTGTTCGCCCCTCAGAGCATGGCGCCGGCCACGGTGCAGCGCCTGTCGCAGCTGGTGCAGGAGGTGATGAAGGAAACCGACACGCAGCACAAGTTCGCCGCCTCCAGCCTGGTACCCGTGGTCAGCAGTGCGCAGGACACGGAAAAAATGCTCAAGGCCTACCGCGCGCAATGGGCGCCGGTGGTGCAGCGCTCGGGTTTCAAGCCCTGATATTTGAGGAGCGCCTATCGCTTGCCGCCAAACATTTTCAGCATCAAATCTATTCAGAATCCTTGCATAACAAGCGATAGAAGCTCCTGTTTTTGAATGTTCCCCGCTCTCCCATGACCGACTCCCGTCCCAATCTGATCTTCATCCTGGCCGATGACCTCGGCTATGCCGACCTGGGCTGCACCGGTGCGCGCGATGCGCACAACAACGCCACCGATGTCTCGCCGCGCCTGGACGCCATGGCGGCCCAGGGCCTGCGCTTCACGCGCGGCTACTCGAACTCGTCGGTGTGCTCTCCAACGCGCTTTGCGCTGGCCACGGGCCGCTGGCAGTACCGCCTGCGCGGTGCGGCCGAGGAGCCGATCGCCAGCGTGCATGGCGACAAGGTGCTGGGCCTGCCGCCCGATCACCCCACGGTGGCCTCGCTGCTGCGCGATGCTGGCTACGCCACGGCCCTGGTCGGCAAATGGCATCTGGGCTACCCGCCACATTTCGGCCCGCGCCTGTCGGGCTACGAGGAGTTCTACGGCTTTCATGCCGGCGGCGCCGACTACTTCGCCCACTGCGACCCGCGCGGACGCCCCGACTTCTGGCTCAACGAGGAGCCGCATGCCGAAGACGGCTACCTGACCGATCTGCTGAGCCGCCGCGCCGTGGACTTCGTCAAGCGCCAGACGGCCGACCAGCCCTTCTACCTCTCGCTGCACTACAGCGCGCCGCACTGGCCCTGGCTGACGCGCGAGGACCGCGCCGAATCCGAGCGCCTGCAAGGCATGGGCAAGCATATCGACGGCGGCTCCATCGACACCTATCAGCGCATGATCCATCACATGGACGAAGGCATAGGCTGGCTGCTGGATGCGCTGGAGGAAAAAGGCATGAGCGAGAACACGCTGATCGTCTTCACCAGCGACAACGGCGGCGAGCGCTTCTCCAATACCTGGCCCTTCGTGGGCCAGAAGATGGACCTGCTCGAAGGCGGCATCCGCGTGCCTTTGCTGGCACGCTGGCCGGCGCGCATGACGGCCGGAGCCGTCTGCGACACGCCCAGCCTGACCATGGACTGGTCGGCCACCTTCCTGGCCGCCGCCGGCGTATCGGCAGATGCCGACTATCCGCTGGACGGCATCAGCCTGCTGCCCCTGATGCAGGACCAGAGCTGGATGCCCGAGCGCGACCTGGCCTGGCGCATGAAACACCGCGAGCAAAAGGCCTTGATACGCGGCGACTGGAAATATCTGCAGATCGAGGGCATCGAGTACCTGTTCCACATCGGCAACGACCCGCGTGAGCGCGCCAATCTGCGTGACCGTGAGCCCCGGAAGCTGGCCGAGCTGCGCAGCGCCTGGGAGCACTGGAATCAGGACTTGCCGCCGATTCCCGAGGAAGCCAAGGTCTCGCTGGTGTTCACCAAGGCAGACCTGCCCCAGGCCAGCTTCTGAATTGCAGCCAACCCCCAAGCCCATCGCCTAGCCGATGGGCTTTTTCCTTGTCAGCGCCCAGACAAAGAGCAAGCATTCACTTCCCAATCCCCTGATTGGTGCAAGAACCCGGCAAAAAGCAGAGCCATGGCGGTGCATCGCAAAAACGCACCATCTTGGTGCAATGGATTTCGGCCAGCACCCAGGTGGCGAAAGATGCGCTCAGTGATTGTGAAAACTCGTAGCTTTTTGTACTGGCAGCTATGGCCCGGCGCCTGTTCTCAGAGCATGAGCGGCGGACCACCCGGCAGCAGCCACAGAGACTGGCACGGTCTGTGCTTTGAGAGTTCATCCGAGATTTTTGCCACGAAATTTTCAAACCGGAGGAACCCTGAATGCCTAGTCCCGCTGCAAGCCGTTTCAAGACTTTCGCCAAGACTGCCGCCCTGGCCTGCGCTGTTGTCGCCCCCATGTGGGCCCATGCCCAGCTCTCCGCCAACGTTGCCCTGACTACCAACTACAAGTTCCGTGGTCAGGACCAGGACGCCAGCCGCACCAAGGCCGTCAAGCCCGCGCTGCAAGGCGGTTTTGACTACACGTTCGGCGACAGCGGCTTCTACGTGGGCAACTGGAACTCCTCCGTGGACTGGCTGCCCGGCAACTCGCTGGAAACCGACTTCTACGGCGGCTACAAGTTCAAGGCCGCCGATGTGGACTGGGACGTGGGCATGCTGACCTATGTGTACTCGGGCAATGCCAACGGCAACACCACCGAGATCTACGGCGCCGGTACCTACGGCCCGTTCACGGCCAAGTATTCGCATACGGTGTCCAAGGATTACTTCGGCTGGGCCGGCGCCAAGGCGGGTTCGGGTCTCAAGGGCCGCAACACCGGATATCTGCAGTTCTCCTACAGCCAGGAAGTGATGCCCAAGGTGACACTGAAAGCATCAGTTGGTTACACCCATTTTTCCAGCGACATCAAGGACCTGGGCGTTCCCAACTATGTGGACTACAGCTTGGGTGGTGCCTATGACCTGGGCGACGGCTTCTCTGCTGCAGCAGCGGTGACCGGCGCCAACAAGAAGGCCTACTTCGGCGATGTGAACAAGGCGCGTCTGATTCTGACGCTCTCCAAGACTTTCTAATTTTTCAGGAGCCCGTCATGAAAATGGTGATCGCCATCATCAAACCCTTCAAGCTCGACGAAGTGCGTGAGGCACTTTCCCAAATCGGTGTCCAAGGCATCACCGTGACCGAAGTCAAGGGCTTTGGTCGTCAAAAGGGTCACACCGAGCTGTACCGCGGTGCCGAGTATGTGGTGGACTTTCTGCCCAAGCTCAAGATCGAGGCCGCTATTGCCGACGATCTGGTCGATGCCGCCATCGACGCCATCGAGGGCGCAGCCCGCACCGGCAAGATCGGCGACGGCAAGATCTTTGTGCAGGCGCTGGAGCAGTCGATCCGTATCCGTACAGGAGAAACCGGCGACGCGGCCCTGTAAAGGCCCAGTCTCTCTGGAACCGTTTTGAGAAAGATTGCCATGATCAAGAAATTATTGAGCGCAGGCCTGGGACTGGGCCTGCTGGCTGCTTCGGCCACAGGCTTTGCCCAGGAAGCTGCAACGGCTGCCGCCGCAGCAGCACCTGTGGCCGAAGCAGCGGCCGAGGCCGTTCCCACCCTGAGCGCCGGTGACACCGCCTGGATGCTGACCTCGACCATGCTGGTGATCCTGATGGTCATCCCCGGCCTGGCGCTGTTCTACGGCGGCCTGGTACGCAGCAAGAACATGCTGTCCGTGCTGGCCCAGGTCTTCGTGATCTTTTCGCTGATCACCGTGCTGTGGGCCATCTACGGCTACTCGCTGGCCTTTGGCGGCGAAGGCAAGTTCTTCGCCGGCTTCGACAAGCTGTTCCTCATGGGCATCACGCCTGACACGCTGTCGTCCATGCTCAAGACCATCCCCGAATATGTGTTCGTGGCCTTCCAGTCCACCTTCGCCGCCATCACCGTGGCGCTGATCGTGGGAGCATTTGCCGAGCGCATCAAGTTCGCGGCCGTGATCGTGTTCTCCGTGCTGTGGTTCACCTTCAGCTACATCCCCATGGCCCACATGGTGTGGGGCGGCGGTCTGCTGGGTGCCGATGGCGCGCTGGACTTCGCGGGCGGCACCGTGGTGCACATCAACGCCGCCGTGGCCGGTCTGGTGGGTGCCTACATGCTGGGCAAGCGCATCGGCTTCGGCAAGGAAGCCCTGCCCCCTCACAGCCTGACGCTGACCATGGTGGGCGCTTCGCTGCTGTGGGTGGGCTGGTTCGGCTTCAACGCCGGCTCTGCCGGTGCCGCCAATGGCGCTGCCGGCCTGGCCTTCATCAACACCATCCTGGCGACCGGCGCTGCTGCCATCTCCTGGATCGTGGCCGAAGCACTGCTGCGCGGCAAGGCCTCCATGCTGGGCGCTGCCTCGGGTGCCGTGGCCGGTCTGGTGACCATCACGCCCGCCGCCGGTTTCGTCGGCCCCATGGGCTCCATCGTCATGGGCATCATCGCCGGCCCTCTGTGCTTCTGGGGCGTGTCCGGCCTCAAGCATCTGCTCAAGGTTGACGACGTCTGCGACGTGTTCGGCGTCCACGGTGTCGGCGGTATCCTGGGTGCCATCCTGACCGGCGTGTTCTGCGCCAAGGGCCTGGGCGGTATCGAGCCCGAGGGCTACAACATGGCGCATCAGCTGTGGGTGCAGGTCGAGAGCGTGCTGGTGACCATCGTCTGGTCCGGCGTGGTCTCCTTCTTGGCCTACAAGATTGCCGATCTGACCGTGGGTCTGCGTGTCTCGGAAGAGTCCGAACGCCAGGGCCTGGACATCACTTCTCACGGTGAGGTGGCCTACACCCGTTAAGCGGCAGGCTCTTCGCAAGTTCAGTTTCATTACGTTGCCCCGCAGTGCGAACTGCGGGGCTTTTTTATGGTTCATCGCGCATTACCGGGGAAGGCTGCGCGAATCTTCAGAAAGAAATAGTCCTGATCGCGGTAGCCATAGGCCCGGCGCTTGATGACCTTGATGGTGTTGTTGATGCCCTCGACAACACTTGTGTTCAACGGATGCCGGCATCGGGCGATGATCCCGTGCAGGTAGCTTTGCAAGCGCTGAGCAAAGGTGCTCAGTGCTGTAATACCGCTTTGGCGCGCTTGCTCACACCAGTGCTGCCAGGCGCGATGCGCCCAAGCCGGACGACGGTAAAACCACAGCTGTTTTAGCTCATCGCGCAAGACGTATACCGCCATTAATGGCTCATTGGCCGCCAGCAGCTCCTTGAGCTGCACTGCTTGTTGAGCCTGCAGCTTGTTGCGATTGCGCAGTAGCAACCAGCGGCTGGACTTGAGCACCTTGCGCGCCAAGGGCTGTTGGCGCAGCAAGTTGGCCTGATCGACACGCACTCGGTCGATAACCTCCCGGCCATACTTGGCCACGACATGGAACAGGTCATAGACGATCTCGGCGTTGGGGCAGTTGGCCTGGATCTCCAGCTCGTAGGCAGTAGTCATGTCGATAGCAACCGCGCGAATGCGCTGGGCAACGCCAACGGGCAACTGCTCGAAGAACTGGCGGGCCGTCTCGCGTGAGCGCCCTTGCCCCACCCACAGCACCTGCCGGCTGATGGGGTCGACGACGACTGTGGCGTAGCGATGGCCCTTGTGCAACGCAAACTCGTCCATTGCCAAGTATTCGATCCGCTCCCATTGCGGCTGCGCGGTAGTGGCCAGCAATAAGGTCTTGTCGATGGACTTGACCGTGTGCCACCCAAGATCGAAGAAGGCCGCGACTGCCTTGATGCTGCTGCTGCGAAGCAACTGGCTGCACGCCTGTGCCAGACGGTCTGTGACGCGCTGGTAGCGACCGAGCCAGCTGAGTTTCTCCAGGCGCGGGCCACCACAGCTATCGCACCACAGACGCCGACGCGGCACATGCAGCACCACCTTGTACTCGAACAATGCCAGATCGCGCACGCGCCGTGTCGTGGTCTCATGGACTTGGCTGCACTGCGCACCGCAGCGTTCGCAATGCATGATGCTGGCCTGCGGCTTCAGATAGATCGACACGGTGCGGCTATCGCCCTGGGGCCACTGCACACGTTCAACCTCGTAGCCCTCCCAGCCGCCAAGAGCCTGCAATAACTTCGAGTCCAGCATTTGATTTGTTCTCCGATGTCAGCTTCGCAGCCGTCAGATTACAAAACGAACGGGCTCATCTCCACGGAATTCCTCGATGAACCTTTTTTATTC
Organism: Comamonas testosteroni; assembly: GCF_014076415.1. NCBI lineage: Bacteria > Pseudomonadati > Pseudomonadota > Betaproteobacteria > Burkholderiales > Comamonadaceae > Comamonas > Comamonas testosteroni. Next base: position 253,255 of record NZ_CP043568.1, on the reverse strand, counting down.
ACGCCTGCTTTTCAAAAAAATCAAAGACCAGGCCTTCCTGCCCAAGGGGCGCCCCGGCTACCATGCAGGCCATGGATTCAGCCACCAGCCAAATCAATCAGCTCAGCGAGCGCATTCGCGCCGCTGCCAGTGACAAGACCCCGCTGCGCATTTGCGGCGGCGGCAGCAAGGACTTCTACGGCCTGCGTCTGCAGGGCGAGCCGCTGTCCACGCGCGCGCTCAGCGGTATCGTCAGCTACGAGCCCAGCGAGCTGGTGGTGACCGTTCGCGCCGGCACGCCGCTGGCCGAGCTGGAGGCAACATTGGCCAGCCAAGGCCAGTGCCTGGCTTTCGAGCCGCCGCACTTTGGCGAGGGCAGCACCGTGGGCGGCATGGTCGCCGCAGGCCTGTCCGGCCCGTCGCGTGCCAGCGTGGGTGCAGTACGCGACTTCGTGCTGGGCCTGGAGATGATCAACGGCCAGGGAGAGCTGCTGCGCTACGGCGGCCAGGTCATGAAGAATGTGGCCGGCTATGACGTCTCGCGCCTGATGACGGGCAGCTGGGGCACGCTGGGCCTGATCACCGAGATCAGCCTCAAGGTCCTGCCCATGGCTCCGGCCGAGGCCACGCTGCGCTTTGATAGCTGCAGCCAGGAGCAGGCGCTGGACTGGCTCAACCACTGGGGCGGCCAGCCTCTGCCGCTCAATGCCAGCAACTGGCTGGAAGAAGACGGCAAGGGCACGCTGTATCTGCGACTGCGCGGCGCCCGCGCCGCCGTTCAGGCCGCCACCCTGCGCCTGGGTGGCCAGCGGCTGGACAGCGACGCCGTTGCCGCCGACTGGAACGCCAGCCGCGATCTGAGCCTGCCCTGGTTCCAGCAGCGCGCTGCCGATCGTTGCCTGTGGCGTCTGTCCGTTCCTGCGACCGCAGCGCCGCTGCCATTGCCGCAAGGTGCAGCAGGCCCGCTCATCGACTGGCATGGAGCTCAGCGCTGGGTGCAGGCCCCGCGCTCGGCCGCAGCAGCTTTGCAGCAACTCGCGCAGGCAGCCGGCGGGTCCGCTTCTCTTTTCAAAGCCGAGGACGCCAATCAGACAAGCGCCAACAGCGATCTTGATGTTCATGCACAGGCCAGCCCCGCAGGCCGCACATCGGCACAGCTGCATGCCCGGCTCAAGCAGGCATTCGACCCCGCCGGCATTCTCAATGTAGGCCGCCTCTCGGCGCATTGGTAAGAACAAGGACAGCACCCCATGCAAACCAATCTCGCGCCCGAATACCGTGCCACGCCCGAAGGGCAGGAAGCCGAAGCCATTTTGCGCAAATGCGTGCATTGCGGCTTTTGCACCGCCACCTGCCCCACCTATCAGACCCTGGGCGACGAGCTGGACGGCCCGCGCGGCCGCATCTATCTGATCAAGCAGGTGCTCGAAGGCCAGACGCCCACGCGGGCCACGCAGCTGCATCTGGACCGCTGCCTGACCTGCCGCAACTGCGAATCCACCTGCCCCAGCGGCGTGCAGTACGGCCACCTGGTCGACATCGGTCGCAAGATCGTCGATGAGCAGGTCGAGCGCCCCACGGGCGAGAAGCTGCAGCGCTGGCTGCTCAAGGAGGGCATGAATTCCCCGCTGTTCGCCCCCGCACTGAAGCTGGGCCGCGCCGTGAAAGGCCTGCTGCCGCAGTCCCTGGGCGAAAAAATACCGGCCAACTGGGATGCTGGAGCCTGGCCCGCACGGGAACATGCGCGCAAGGTGCTGCTGCTGGCAGGCTGCGTGCAGCCGGCCATGATGCCGCGCATCAACTACGCCACGGCCCGCGTGCTGGACGCCGTGGGCGTGCAGACCGTGATTGCCGACAAGGCCGGCTGCTGCGGCGCGGTGAAATTCCACCTCAACGACCAGGACGGGGGCAAGGCCCAGATGCGCGCCAATATCGACGCCTGGTGGCCGCTGGTGGAGCGCGGCGAGGTCGAGGCGATCGTGATGAACGCCTCGGGCTGTGGTGTCACCGTCAAGGAGTACGGCCATCTGCTGCGGCTGGAGCCGCAATACGCAGACAAGGCCGCGCGCATCAGCGCCTTGACCCGCGATCTCAGCGAACTGCTGCCCGACATGCTGCCCGAGCTGGTGGACAAGCTCAAGGACCGCATCACAGCTCCCCGGGCTCCTGTGGCCTATCACCCGCCCTGCACGCTGCAGCATGGGCAGAAACTGCGTGGCGGCGTGGAAGCGGGCCTGCGCGAGCTGGGGTTCGATCTGCGCGTGGCGCGCACCGAATCCCATCTGTGCTGCGGCTCTGCCGGCACCTACTCGGTGCTGCAGCCCGAAATCTCGCACCAGTTGCGCGACCGCAAGATCGCCGCACTGGACGAGCCGTTCGCGCCCGAAAAGCCCGCAGCGATTCTCTCGGCCAATATGGGCTGCATCGTCCATCTGCAAAACGGCACCGAGGTCCCGGTCATGCACTGGGTGGAGCTGCTGGATCAGGCGCTGGCCACCGACTGACACCCCCGCATGCCACTGCAGTTTGCAATGCTGGCATGATTGGGAGTTTTGTTTTCCCAGGCCCACGGGCTTTGCCATGACTGAAATCGTGTCTGAATCACAAGAGCAGAAAGCCTCGCAAGCGGCATCGCAGCACAGCGTGCAGGACTCGCAGCCCGGCTCACGCTCGCGCCGAGGCGGCCGTGGCCGCCAGAACCCCGCTCCTGCAGCCAAAGCCGCCCCGCAGGCCGCACGCCCGCAACACCCCTTGCTGGAGCAGCTGGCACAGTGGCACCCGGCCCTGTTTGGCGAGCAACTGCTGCCCTTCAAGCGCGGCATTTTTGAAGACCTGCTGGCCGCCCACCCTGAGCTGGACAAGGACGCGCTCAAGAGCGCGCTGCAGCAGCACACCCGCTCCGGCCGCTATCTGGCTGCCATGGCCAGCGGCCAGCAGCGTCATGACCTGAGCGGCCAGCCCGTGGAAGCCACGCTGCCCGAGCATGTTCACCACGCTCTGATCGAAGTCTTCCGCCGCCGCCAGCAGCGCACGCAGGAAGACCTGACGCCCAAGCTGCGCAACCGCATCGTCGTCGCCTACGAAGCCTCCGGTCTCACGCGCGAGGAATACGCCGAGCGCGTACAGGGTCGTGACGAAAAGACCAACGCCCTGGTGGTAGATGCTCTGGCCGAGGCCGATGCCCGCGCCGCCAAGGACGAGGCGCTGCTGCGCTCTTTCCAGCTCAGCGGCCAGACTTCGGAGCAGGAGTTCGCCGAGATGTACGGCATGAATCCGCGCCAGGTCGCACAGCAGCTGGAACGCGCGCGTCGCCGCCAGCAGAATATTCAATAAAAAAGCTGCTGGCGCCCATTAGATAGGCACCAGCAGCTATTGATTTTGAATAGCTCAGGCCGCGCCGTAGCCCATGACGGCCTTGGTTTCCAGGAAATCGCGGAAACCGTGCTCGCCCCATTCACGGCCATTGCCTGACTGCTTGTAGCCGCCGAACGGCGCATTGAAGTCAGGCCCCGCGCCGTTGAGGTGCACCATGCCTGTGCGCAGTCGCGCGGCCACGCGGCGCGCACGCTCCAGGCTGCCCGACTGCACATAGCCCGAAAGACCGTACACCGTGTCGTTGGCCATGCGGATGGCATCTTCCTCGTCATCGTAGGGAATCATCACCAGCACGGGGCCGAAGATTTCCTCGCGCGCGATGGTCATGTCGTTGCTCACGTCGGCAAACACCGTGGGCTTGACAAAGTAGCCCTGGGCCAGCCCCTCGGGGCGGCCTGTGCCGCCCGCCACCAGGGTCGCGCCCTCTTCGATGCCCTTGCGGATCAGGGCCTGGATCTTGCCCCATTGCGCCTCGCTGACCACGGGGCCCATGTGCATGCCATCGGCCAGCGCATCGGCCACGGTCGCTGCTGCGGCGACGCTGCGCGCGATCTCCACGGCCTGCCCGTGCAGGGCGCGCGGCACGAACATGCGCGTGGGGGCATTGCAGCTCTGGCCCGAGTTCATCAGCACCGCCTGCACGCCATGGGTCACGGCCTTTTGCAGGTTGGCGTCGTCCAGCACGATGTTGGCGGACTTGCCGCCCAGTTCCTGGGCCACGCGCTTGACGCTGTCGGCCGCGGCCTTGGCCACGGCAATGCCCGCGCGCGTGGAGCCGGTGAAGGTCATCATGTCTATGTCAGGGTGGGAAGACATGGCCTCGCCCACGCCGGGGCCGTCGCCGTTGACGAGGTTGAAGACGCCGGGCGGCACGCCCGCCTCGTGCAGCACCTCGGCCACGAGCAGGGCGTTGAGCGGGGCGACCTCCGAGGGCTTGAGCACCATGGTGCAGCCAGCCGCCAGGGCCGGGGCGACCTTGCACATGATCTGGTTGATGGGCCAGTTCCAGGGCGTGATCATGCCGACCACGCCCACGGGCTCGTGCACGACGGCCGTGCTGCCCTGCACCTGTTCGAAGGCAAAGCTCTTGAGGACCTCGATGGTGGAGCCCAGATGGGCCACCCCCATGGCGGCCTGCGCCGCCTTGGACAGCCACAGCGGCGCCCCCATCTCCTGCGAGATGGTCTGCACAAAGTCGCCATAGCGGCGCTGGTAGACCTCCAGCACCTTGGCCAGCAGGGCCAGGCGCTCTTCGCGGCTGGTGCGCGAGTAGCTCTCGAAGGCGCGGCGCGCGGCAGCCACGGCCTTGTCCACGTCGGCGGCCGAGCCCATGCTGATGCGGGCGATGGCTTGCTCGTTGGAGGGATTGATGACGTCCAGGCTGCGCGGGCTGACCGGATTCACCCATTGTCCGTCGATATAGAACTGCAGATGGTCTTGCATGAGGCTATTTCCTTGGTATCGAGTCAAAAGAAGAGGTTTGCGATCCGGGGCCGCCGGTGCATGGCTCGGATGCACCAGCGGCCCGGCGTGGTGAAGTGCAGGCTTCAGGGCTTGGGCCGGATGGCGTCCGCCGTACCCTGGATGAAGGCCTTGATGGACTCCACGTCATCGCCCGACAGCTTGCCCGTGAAATCCGGCATGCCGCGCGCCATGGCCGGGCCCTTGAAGACGAAGCTGGGCAGGTTCTCGATATAGCTTGCGTCCATATAGCCCAGATTGGGAATATTGCCGCCACGGTCCACGCCCGGCACGCCGTGGCAGAACACGCAGTTGGCCACATACAGCATGGCGCCGGCCTCGACCTTGGCAGGGTCGTACTTCACGCCCTGCAGCAGCCGACCCGCGCGCTGGGCCACGAATTCCGGCATCCTGGCCTTGCCGCCCACGACGAAGGTATAGACCGTACCGGGGCCCTGGCGCTCGGTGGCGCGCGCAGCCAGGCCGTAGACACCGCCCCAGCCCACGGCCACCGAGACATACTGCCTGCCGTCCACCATATAGGTGCTGGGCGCGGCCACCACACCGGTGCCCGTGGGCGCTTCCCACAGTTTCTCGCCCGTGGCCGCGTGGTAGGCCACGAAGCGGCCATCGGCCGTACCCTGGAACACCACATTGCCCGCCGTGGTCAGCGTGCCGCCGTTCCAGGGCGAGACATGCTCCACGCTCCAGGCGGCCTTTTGCGCAACGGGGTCCCAGGCCAGCAGGCGGCCAAAGGGCTTGCTCTTGGGCGGCTCGACATTGAAGAACTTGGCCGTGTTCCAGCCCGTGCCCGACTGGGGCTTGCCCGGTCCGGCCTGGTTGAACTCCCACTTCTTGTCGTCCATCAGATTGACGGGCACATTCTGCGCAGGCAGATACACCAGGCCCGTCTGGGGGTTGAAGGACATGGGGTGCCAGTTGTGCGCGCCATAGGGGCCCGGAATCGCGTCCTGGGGCTTGCTGCCGTCGCGCGCTGCGGCAATGCCGATGGGCTTGCCGTGCTTGTCGTAGCCGCTGGCCCAGTTCACGGGCACGAAGTTCTTGGCCGAGATGAACTTGCCATTGGTGCGGTCGAGCACGAAGAAGAAACCGTTCTTGGGCGCATGCAATATGACCTTGCGCGGCTTGCCGGCGATCTTGATGTCGGCCAGGATCATGGGCTGGGTGGAGGTGTAGTCCCAGTTGTCGCCAGGTGTTTCCTGATAGTGCCACTTGTATTTGCCGGAGTCGGGATCCAGGGCCACGATGGAGGCCAGATACAGGTTGTCGCCGCCCTTGGGGCTGCGCACCCTGTGCGACCAGGGCGAGCCATTGCCCGTGCCCACGTACATGGTGTTGAGCTCGGCATCGAAGGTCATGCTGTCCCACATGGTGCCGCCGCCGCCGGCCTCCCACCACTTGCCGCTGGGGTCCCAGGTCCTGGCGGCGCGCTTCATGGACTCGTCCTCGAAGGGTTTGGACGGATCGCCGGGTACGCTGAACCAGCGCCATTTCTGCTCACCGGTCTCGGCGTCATAGGCCGTGATATAGCCGCGCACGCCATATTCGGCGCCGCCGTTGCCGATGATGACCTTGTCCTTGAACACGCGTGGCGCGCCGGTGATGGTGAGCGAGCCCTTCTGCCCCTCGAAGGTATTTTTCTGCCAGACCTCCTTGCCGGTGGCGGCATCCAGCGCGATCAGGCGGCCATCCCATGCACCCACATAGACCTTGCCCTTCCACAGCGCCACGCCGCGGTTGACGACGTCGCAGCACCCCTTGAAGCCGGTGCTGCGGTCGACCTGCGGGTCATAGGTCCAGATCCTCTGGCCGGTACGGGTGTCGATGGCATGCACCACGCTCCATGAGGCGCTGACGTACATGATGCCGTCCACAACGACAGGCGTGGCCTCCACGCCGCGCGTGGATTCGAGGTTGTACGACCATGCCAGGCCCAGGTCCTTGACATTGGCGGCATTGATCTGATCGAGGCGGCTGTAGCGGGTCTCGGCATAGTCCACGCCGATGGTGGGCCAGTCGGGCGTCTTGGCGGCATTGGCACGGATGAAGGCGCCATCGACGCGCTGCACGGCGGCCGCAGCCTGCGCCGCGGGGTCGGCTTGCGCGAAAGCCGCTGCGCTGCCCAGGCAGGCGGCCAGCATCCAGGCCATGCGACCGGGCCGCCCATGAGAGTTGTCGATCAGCCGTTCCATCGAGGTCTCCTGTTGTGATTTCTATGCCGCAAAGCATGGTGTATCGCCTGTTTTTCTTCATGATCGGGATTTCCCCAGGCTCGAACTGTTCCATTGCGGAACACATTGACCGCTCCTGCGGACAGCCTGGACATGACATGAACGTTGATGAGCCACGCGCGATGGACGCGCTACAGCAGTGCTTTTCGAGCACCGGGGCGGAGCGGGCCCTGCAGGCTCGCCGCCAGTTCTTCGAGGCCGGCATACGCCCCTCGGGCCTGGTCAGCGAGGCGGTCATCCAGTCCTGGCTGCGCAGCCAGCGCCAGCACTGCAATGGACGGCGGCTGGCTCTGGCTCCCGTCAGCCCCAGCAGGCTGCATGCCACGCAGGAGCGCTGCCGCAGCCTGCTGCAGGCACTGCAGCACGAGCTCCCGACCCTGGAGCAGGCCCTGGCGGGCACCGGCACGCGCGTGATGCTGACGGACGACAAGGGCATCGTGCTCCATGTCTCCCCGGCATCCATGCGGCCCCGTGACGAGCGGGTCGGCCTGAACATGTCCGAGCAGGCCATGGGCACGAACGCACCGGGCATCGTCGCCGCCACCGGCCAGGCATGCACCGTCACCAACGGCGAGCACTATTTCGACGAGCTGCACGCCTTCCGCTGCGCGGCAGCACCCATACGCGATGTGCACGGCCGCCTGGCCGGGGTGCTCAATCTGATGGTGGAGGAGCAGCATTTCAGCTTCGACGCCAGTCCCGTGGTCGGCATGTACGCCACGACCATCGAAAACACCTTGCTGCAGGCTCAGTCGCACGAGCATCTGGTACTGCGCTTTCAGGTGACGCCGGCCCTGCTGCACACGCCGCTGCAGGCGCTGATGGGCGTAGCTGCCGATGGCCGCGTCGCCTGGATGAACGGCACCGCCGCCCAGCTCATCGGCCAGCCCGTACATGCAACGTGCAGCGCGCAGGAACTGCTGGGCCATGATCTATCGCGCCTGCTGCAACTGAGCGGCCAGCCCGGCCCCGCGCCGCTGCGCCTGGCCAGCGGCCTGGGCGTCTGGATGCAGGCGCATCTGCAAACCTCGCACGGCCTTGGATCGCACCTGGACACCAGCAGCGTGCAAGACCAGCCCTGCCTCGTAACCACCGAAGCAACGCCCGCCGCCGAGGCACAGCCCCTGGCGACGCTGCGCGAGCACAGCGCGCAGCTGATCAGGGAGACGCTGGACCAGCATGGCGGCAATGTCTCACAGGCCGCGCGCGCCCTGGGCATCTCGCGCGGCACGCTGTACCGCCGCCTGCGCGGCGGTCGGGACGAGGGTTTCTGAGCCCATTCCCGCCCCATGGCGCAAGACTCTTTTGCGTTCGCCCAGGGTTCCGCCCCACCCCGCACAGCCCCACAATCCTCGCCGCGCTGCACCAGCCTGCAGCCAAGGAGCTTGTATGTGGTTGGGTTTGTCGCTGTTTTATGTGGGTGCGGTGCTGTTTCTCAACGGCCTGTGGATGCTGGGCAAGATTGCCGACAAGGAAATCTGGGTCATCAATATCTTCACCGGGGTGGTGTCGCTATGCATCGGCCTGGCCAGCATCTTCGGCCCGGCGGCCGACGCTGCATCGGTCAAGAGCGGCGCGCTGACCCTGCTGTTCGCCTTCACCTATCTCTGGGTGGCTTTCAATCGCTTCAGCGGTGCCGACGGCCGCGGTCTGGGCTGGTTCAGCCTGTTCGTGGCGATCACAGCCATTCCCGTCGCCCTGGATACGCTGACCAGCGCCAGCTCGGGGCTGGACTGGTGGATGGGCGTCAACTGGGCCGCCTGGGCCGTGCTCTGGGCCTTGTTCTTCGCACTGCTGGCCCTGAGGAAACGCATTGAACGCCCCACGGGCTGGCTGTGCATCGCACAAGGCGTGCTCACGGGCTGGGTGCCCGGATACCTGATCCTGGCGGGGAAGCTGATGTGACCCCCTGAGGCGCTGTGCGCCTTCCCCCAGGAAGGGGCGACGTGCAACGGGACGACGCCCTTGCTGCGGAGCGGGGCGGCCGCTCGGGCCTTTGCTCGGCGTCTGCGGGCTTGATTGACGCCTGTTCAGGCCTGTCTTCTTCGGCCCAGAGACGCCAGCAATGCCGCGCCCATGATGAGCGCACCGCCGGCCAGCGTGCGTGCACTGAGCTGCTCGTGGGCGATGAGCACGGAGGAGATGCTGGCAAACACCACTTCGCTGAGCATGACCACCGAGGTCACGCCCGAAGGCAGATGGGCGGCACCGAATTGCAGGGCCCAGTTGCCCAGCATCAGCAGCACGGCCATGCCCAGTGCCACCAGGGCCCAGCTGCCGTCGAAGGCCGGAAAGCCCGGCACCGCGCCCAGGCTGCTGGCGGTCAGGGCAGTCAGCAGGCCCATGCTCATGCAGCCGGCAAACATGGCCAGCATGCGGGCCTGGGCCGGAATGCCTTGAAAGCGGCGCAACAGCACATTGGTCAGCGCGAACATGAAGCCGCCAAACACGGCCAGCGCATCGGCCAGGGTCAGTCCGGCAAACAGCCCGGAGAGCGTGGCATCGGCGGGCAGCAACACCAGCACCACACCGCCAAAGGCCAGCAACAGGCGCAGCAGCGCCATGGGCGTGGGCTTTTCGCCCAGCAGCTTCCAGGCCAGCAGCACGGCCCAGGCCGGCATGAGATAGAACAGCAGGATGACGCGCACCACGTCGCCCACGGTCACAGCCCAGTTGAAGGCCACGTTGTTCAGGCCCGAGCTGGCCGCCAGCAACAGGAGCACCGGGTATTGCCAGGCCTGCCTGAGGCTGGCGGGACGCAGCGCCAGCAGACCGGCCAGCACCAGTGCATACATCGATGCCGTGGCCCATAGCGGATGCAGTCCGGCCTCATGCATGAGGCGAAACGGCCACCATGACAAACCCCAGATCAGGGCATTGAGCAGCAGCGCAAATACAGGTAGTGGACTATGCATAAAAAAGGCTTCTAACGCTTATTCTGCAAGCGTTAGAAGCTATTGATTGTGTAGTTAATGCAGCGCGCTGGCTGCAGGGCTTCAATGGCAGTCGCGACGGGCGATTTCCAGCAGCTTCTCGACCTCTTGCGGGTGTCGTTTGCAATTATTCCAGTGCCAGAGGCCGATCAGTACCATGCTAGCGGCAACCAGCAGACCGAATACCGTGATCGCACCGAAGGCAGTCAATCCCATCTTGGTGGACAGGCTGTAGAAGCCGCCCATGGCCAGGATGGCCAGCTGCTCGTTGAAGTTCTGCACCGCAATCGAGCGGCCCGCCCCCATGAGATTGTGGCCACGGTGCTGCAGCAGCGCATTCATGGGCACGACCAAGAAGCCGCCGAGACCGCCCAGAAGGATCAGAAAGGGCACGGCCACCCAGAGACTGTCGATGAAGATCATGCAGACCACGAGCAGGCCCATGAGCACGCCCAGGGGAATCACACGCGTGGCGTTGTCCAGGCGCATGCGCATGGACGCCAGCACCGCGCCGACAGCCGTGCCGATGGCCACCACGCCCACCAGCGCCGATGCCTGGGTGGTGCTGTAACCCAGGGCCGCTGCCCCCCAGGCCAGCACGATATAGCGCAAGTTGCCCGACGCCCCCCAGAACAGCGTGGTGGTTGACAGCGAGATCTGGCCCAGCTTGTCGGCCCACAGGCGTTTGCTGCAGCGCCAGAAATCGGGCAGCAGGCCCAGCAGATTGGCAATCAGACTCTTGCTCGGGTCTTCGCGCAGCGGGCGCATGGCCACGCCCGTCAGCGGAATATGCAGATTGAACCAGGCCGCCACGATGTAGATCAGGATCAGCACGGCAATCGCCGCCTCGGCCGGAGTATCCACGCCGGTGTTGACGTACGGGAAGTCAAAGCCCAGCAGATGCTGGGAAATGGTCGGCCCCACCAGCTGGCCACCCACCAACACCCCCAGAATGATGGAGGTGATGGTCAGCCCCTCGATCCAGCCGTTGGCCTTGACCAGTTGGGAGGCAGGCAGCAGCTCGGTCAGGATGCCATACTTGGCCGGCGAATAGGCGGCCGCGCCCAGCCCTATCACGGCGTAGGCAATCAGGGGGTGATGGCCGAAAAGCATCATCAGGCAGCCCACCACCTTGATGGCGTTGCTGATGAACATGACCTTGCCCTTGGGCAATGCGTCCGCAAAGGCTCCGACAAAGGGGGCCAGGACCACATAGAACAGGGCGAACATGGGCACCAGGGCAGCACGTTGCCACTCGGGGGCACCATTGGCACGCAACAGCTCTACAGCGGTCACAAACAAGGCGTTGTCTGCCAGCGAGCTGAAAAACTGCGCTGACATGATGGTGTAGAAACCGCGCTTCATGAATTAGCTGTAACTGGCACCGGACGGACCGATGCCAAGGAAATAATAGACCCCGTGGCAAGTGACTGGGGGTTATATCACGCAGGCTCCGGCTGACAGTGCCAGAATCCCACTGGTCTGATTGAGAAAAACCATGCCTCGTCCCATTACTGCCACCATCCATCCTGAAGCCGTTCGCCACAATCTGGAGCGGGTACGGCAAGCCGTCCCTGATGCCAAATTGTGGTCCGTGATCAAAGCCAACGCATATGGCCACGGTATCGAGAACGTGTTTGAAGGGTTGCGAGCGACGGACGGTTTTGCCATGCTGGACCTGGATGAAGCCCAGCGCGTGCGCAATCTGGGCTGGCGCGGCCCCATCCTGCTGCTCGAAGGCGTGTTCGAGTTGCGCGACCTGGAAATCTGCTCGCGTCTGGGCATCTGGCATGCCGTGCACTGCGACGAGCAGATCGACTGGCTGGCCGCCCACAAGACCCAGGTCGGCCACCGAGTCTTCCTCAAGATGAACAGCGGCATGAACCGACTGGGCTTTACACCCGAGCGTTTTCGTGCGGCTTATGCGCGGCTGAATGCCCTGCCCCAGGTCGACGAGATCTCGTTCATGACCCACTTCAGCGATGCCGATGTGGAGCATGGCATGGACCACCAGCTCAGTGTCTTTCACGAAACCACGCTGGACCTGCCCGGCGAGCGCAGCATCAGCAACAGCGCTGCCACCTTGCTGCATGGTGACGAAAACAATGTGCGCTGCGACTGGGTTCGCCCCGGCATCGTGCTCTACGGCAGCTCGCCAGACTTCCCCACCCATGATGCGGCTCACTGGGGTCTTGAGCCGACCATGACGCTGTCGTCAAAAATCATCGGAACGCAGGATCTGCGTGCCGGCGACACCGTGGGCTACGGCTCGCGTTTTCAGTGCGACGGACCGCTGCGCCTGGGCGTGGTGGCCTGCGGCTATGCGGACGGCTATCCGCGTGTCTGCCCCACGGGAACGCCCGTGCTGGTGGACGGTGTGCGCACCCGCACGCTGGGCCGCGTCAGCATGGACATGATGGCCGTGGACCTGAGCCCCGTTCCCAAGGCCAGGCTGGGCAGCGAGGTCACGCTCTGGGGTCGCGCCAGCAATGGCGCCGTGCTGCCCATCGACGAGGTAGCCGCTGCTGCCGGCACGCTGGGCTACGAGCTGATGTGTGCCGTGGCTCCCCGCGTGCCCAAGCAGGTGGAGGGTGCGGGCAGATAGACCGGCCTGCTCCCGTCAAAAAGCCGCGGCAAGGACAGCGCATCAGAGTCCGGAATGCGACGCCAAGAGCGACCTTGTCGAAGCTGCGACGACTTCGGCCACAGCGCTCACGCCCCGGCAGCTAAACAGCGTCGCGACTTGGTGCACTGTCCTGGCACAGGCTGGTGACTCTGGCAACGATGTCGTCAATCTGTGCCTCGTCGCAGATCAGCGGCGGCAACAGCCGGATCGTGCGCTCACGGGTCACGGTAATCAGCAATCGCTGTTCGGACAGCGCGCGGCCGACCAGCTCCTGGCAGTTCCGGTTCAACTCGATCCCTGCCATCAGCCCCAGGCCTCGGATGGCCTGCACACCCGGGTGTCCTCCCAGAGCCAGCCGCAGCCCGGCCAGCAGGCGCTCGCCCAGCAGGGCTGCCCGCTGCGCAATGCCGTCTCGCTCCATGATGTCGAGCACGGCGCAGGCCACGCGGCATGCCAGCGGATTGCCACCAAAGGTGGAGCCATGCTGGCCGGGACAGAACAGGTTCGCGGCGGTGCCACGCGCCAGACAGGCCCCAATGGGAACGCCATTGCCCAGCGCTTTGGCGAGGGTCATCACATCGGGCACGATACTGGCGTGCCGGTGCGCGAACCAGGCCCCCGTGCGGCCCAGGCCGGTCTGTATCTCGTCGAGCATCAGCAGCCAGCCCTGGCTGTCGCAGAGCTCGCGCAGAGCGCGCAGGTAGCCGGTACTGGCGACACGGATGCCGCCTTCGCCCTGTACGGGCTCGACCAGCACGGCGACGATACCTGGTACTTCCTGAGCCGCTCGGCGCACCGCATCGATGTCGTCATAGGGCACGCGCACAAAACCGGGCATCTGCGGCTCGAAGCCCCGCTGCTTGGCCGCGTTGCCCGTGGCGGCGAGCGTCGCCAGCGTGCGGCCATGAAAAGCGTTCTCCATCACGAGAATTTGCGGCTCGGCCACCTGCTTGCGATGCCCGTGCAATCGGGCGAGCTTGAGAGCCGTCTCATTGGCCTCGGCACCCGAATTGCAGAAGAACACCTTTTCCATGCCGGCGAGCGCGCATAAGCGCTCGCCAAGCTGCTCTTGCCAGTCGATACGGAACACGTTGGAAGTGTGCAGCAGCGTCGCGGCTTGCTCAGCCATGACGGCGGCAATCTCGGGATGGGCATGGCCCAGGCTGGTGACGGCCACTCCGGCGATGGCGTCCAGGTATTCCACCCCTTGCTCATCCCAGAGGAGTGCACCGCGTCCGCGCACAAAAGAAACAGGCTGGCGGGCGTATGCCCGCATCAGGTGAGAGTCGGTTTGCAACATGCAATGCTCCGGTGGGATGTGAAGGAAAGCTGGCGGGAATCAACCAGTTCGGGAGAACTCTGCAGCGGGCCAATGCCCGGTTTCAGCGGCAAAAATCGCGCATTGCGCTTGCCGGGCATGGCGCAGCACCCGCAGGACCTGGCGGCAGATTGGCCTGCCTGCTGCGGTCGCAACGCACCGCGCGGGCACAGGCCACCTGCGATTGCGCCGATGCCATGTCAATCGGTAGCGGATTCCGGCGTCTCCGGATCAGAGCGCGTTGGCCAGTAATAGCTATCGGGCAACGGACGCGCGCCGAAGATGGCCTGCCCCACGCGCACCACGGTAGCGCCCTCCTCGATGGCAATCTCGAAATCGCCGGACATCCCCATCGACAGAGCATCCAGCTCCATGCCCTCGGGTGCGCCTTGCCGCAACTGATCGCGCAGCTCGCGCAGGAGGATGAAGCACCGGCGCACCCGCTCGGTCTCGGCGGAAAACAGGGCCAGCGTCATCAGACCACGCACGCGCAACGCGGAAAACACGGGTAGCTGCCGAATGAAACCTGGCACGTTCTCGGGATTCAAGCCATATTTGCTGGCCTCGCCCGAGGTATTGACCTGAACGAACACGTCCAGCGACCGCCCTTCAGCCTGCAGGCGCCTGTCCAGCGCCTCGGCCACGCGCAGGCTGTCCAGCGCCTGGAACTCGCTGGCGAAGCGCGCCACCAGCCTGGCCTTGTTGGTCTGCAGGTGGCCGATGACCGACCAGCGCAGATCGGCCAGGTCCTGCATGGACTCCCATTTTCCAAGCGCTTCCTGTACCTTGTTCTCGCCCAGCAGGCGGCAGCCCGCCGCATAGGCCAGACGCAGGCTGGCTTGAGGCTTGGTCTTGCTGACGGGCAGCAGGCGCACGCTGGCTGGATCACGCCCCACGCGCTGGCAGGCAGCTGCAATGCGATCCTGCACGGTGGCGAGGTTGCGGCGAAAGTCCTCTACCGTGCCGGCCTCGGGGTACAGGCCATGCTGATCGTGACGGGTCGGGGTTTCTGAAGTCATGGGCATCACCTCATCCTTTTTCCATGGCAGCCATAGCGCCCGGCTGTACGCTCCACGGCATCCGGCCGTTGAGGACCGCATAGGCGAGCAGCCCTATGACCAGCCCCCAGAAGGCGCCGCCAATGCCCAGCAGCGTGATGTTGGCGGCAGCAGCCAGGAAGGTGATCAGCGCGGCCTCGCGCACCTTGGCATCCGACAGGGCCGTGGCCAGGCTGGCGCCAATGGTGCCCAGCAGGGCCAGGCCTGCCAGCGTGGTGATGAAGGTGGCAGGAAAAGCCATGAAGACCGCCGCCAGCGTGACCCCGAACACACCGACCAGGATGTAGCACATGCCTGCAGCAACGCCGGCAATCCAGCGCCTGGAGGGATCTTCATGCGCCTCCCGGCCCGTGGCGATTGCAGCCGTGATCGCGGCGATGTTGAACGCATGCGAACCAAACGGAGCCATCAGCAGCGAGCCCAGACCCGTGATCGTGACGATGGGATTGGCGCTGGTCTTGAAGCCATCGTTGCGCAGCACCAGCATGCCGGGCATGTACTGGCCGGTCAACGTGATGAGAAACAGCG
This sequence comes from Comamonas testosteroni, assembly GCF_014076415.1. Lineage (NCBI taxonomy): Bacteria > Pseudomonadati > Pseudomonadota > Betaproteobacteria > Burkholderiales > Comamonadaceae > Comamonas > Comamonas testosteroni. The sequence continues at coordinate 237,725 of NZ_CP043568.1, read as the reverse complement.
GCAGCGCGACGCTGAGCAAGGCATTGAGCGAGAACTCCGGCCTGGTGAACACTGGAGCAGCAAGCTGCAACTCCAGCCCGGACAGATCGACCCGATTCTGCGACAGCAAAAAGACCAGCCCCAGCACCAGAATGCCGACGACGGCATAGCGTGCCGAAATCCGCTTCAGTACCACATAGGTTGCGATCAGCAGGCCTGCCAGCATGGGATCGACGCTCATGCCACCAAATGCCTTGATACCGAATTGCAGCAGGATGCCCGCGAGCAGTGCGGCCGCAATGCCGGCAGGAATAAGCCGGATGACGCGCTCGAAATATCCCGACAGCCCCAGCACCACGAAAGCCAGCGCGGAGATCAGGTAGGCCCCCACTGCTTCGGCATAGGGCGTGCTCGCAAGGGCAGTCACGAGGAATGCCGCAGCAGGTGTGGACCAGGCCGTGATGATGGGCTCGCGCGTCACCCAACTGAGCAGCAGCCCTGTCACCCCTACGCCAATCGAGATCGACCATACCCAGGAGGCCGTCAGCTCCGGGCCGAGGCCCGCCACCTTGGCCGCCTGGAACACAAGGATGAAGGTGCCGCCGTAGTTGACGATGACCGAGATCAGGCCTGCCACGACGGGATGTGCGAGATCGTTCCAGCGAAGAGGCGAAGGTGAGTGGGTGGTTGGCATGGTCTTGCAAGGGCTCCCGGAAAAGTGATTGACCCCATGGGGTAGCAGATTTATAGAATCAAAATGGCCTGATACTCCCAGCCACTTTTTTGCAGGAATACAGACCATTTGTTCAAACACGCCCAACTCGAATCCGTCAAAGCCTGGATCGGCGACCCCGCTCATGGCGCCTTGCCCCTGCATGCCCGCATCCAGCGGGCCATACGGCACCTGATCCTCGATGGCGCGCTGGACGTGGGCCGGCGCCTGCCGGCATCGCGAGCCCTGGCCCAATCGTTGGGTGTCTCGCGCGATACGGTGGAGGCCGCATATGGCCAGTTACATGCCGAAGGATTTATCGAACGACGCACGGGCAGCGGCAGCTTTGTGTCCGGGCAGGTAAAGCGCCTTCCGGGGCGCGGCCTGATGCAAAGTCCTTTGGCGCGCGTTCCCGCCCTGCGTTTGAGCCAACGCGGCGCAGCCATGTTTGCGGGCGGTGGCCTGCGTGATTTCCTCGCGCCACGCGCTTTTGCGCCCGGTGTGCCTGAGATACGCAACTTCCCGCTCCAGACCTGGGAGCGCCTGCAGCGGCAGGTGCTCAAGGAACACGGCACCCAGGCTCTGCTGCACAGTCCGCCACAGGGCACCGAGGCTTTGCGCCAGGCCATTGCCGCCTATGTGAACCTGGAGCGCGGCGCGCGCGCCACGCCCGAACGCGTGCTGGTGCTGACCAGCTCGCAACAGGCTCTGACCCTGTGCGCCAATGTACTGCTCGACGCCGGTGATCGCATCTTTATCGAAGACCCGGTGTATCACGGCGCACGCAAGGCCTTCGATGCAGCGGGACTGGAATGTGTGCCCGTGCCGCTGGACGGCGACGGCATGCGGGTGGATCTATTGCAGACCATGCCATGCGCCAAGGCGGTGTTCCTGACGCCATCCCATCAATTCCCGACGGGCACCACGCTGGCTCTGGATCGCCGGTTGGCCGCCATAGCCTGGGCGCAGCAGGAGCAGGCCTGGATCATCGAAGATGACTACGACAGCGAATTCCACTACGCCGGCAAGCCCACGGCCTGCGTACAGGGGCTGGATCAGCACGAGCGCACGATCTATGTCGGCACCTTCACCAAGTCGATGTTCCCTGGGCTACGCATAGGCTATATGGTGTTGCCGGCTTCGCTGGTCGCCCCCATGACGGTGGCGCGGACCTTGCTCGATGGACACAGCGCACCGATTGCGCAATTGACGCTGGCGCGGTTCATCGAAGGCGGGCACCTGGGAGCGCATGTGCGTACCATGCGCGCCGTCTATGCCGAGCGGCGTGATGTACTGGCGCGGCTGGTGCGCGAGCATCTGGGGGATTTTCTGGAGCCCCGGGTGCCTGCGGGCGGCATGCAGATGCCGTGTACCTTGATTCGCGACATTTCCGAGCTTGCCGCAGTGGATTGCGCTCGCAGAGCTGGCATCGACCTGCTCGGGTTGACGCAGCTGCATGCATCGAGCCGGCACAAGGCGGGTTTCCTCATGGGATTTGCTGCTCACACACCGCATGAGCTGGAGGTCGCCGCGAGGAAGCTGGCACAGGTACTGCAGGCGCTACGCCGCTGACAGCGAGCAGCGAGCAGCGAGCAGCGAGCGGCCAGGCCTCAGCCTGCCAGCTCCTGCAGCGCTGCCAGCAACTGACTCACATCCGCCTCGGTGTGCAGCGCCGACAGTGCGATACGCAACCGAGCCGTGCCCACGGGCACGGTGGGAGGACGAATCGCCGGCACCCACAGGCCATGGCGGCGCAACCCCTCCATAAGGCTAAGCGCAGCGTCATTCCCACCCACCACCAGTGCCTGCACGGCCGTTTCCGATGGCAAAAGCCTCCATCCCTTGCCATTCAGCAAGGGCTGCAGACCCGCGCGCAACTGGGCGATACGGGCCTGCAACTGCAGGCGCAGAGCGCCTTGCTGCTCTATCAGCTGCAGACTGGTTTGCAATGCACGCGCCAGCATCGCAGGGGCGGCGGTCGCAAAGGTGTAGCTGCGCGTTTTCTGCAGCAGCCACTCGATCAGCAGTTCATGTCCTGCCACAAAGGCGCCCGAGACGCCGGCCGCCTTGCTCAGCGTGGCCATGTACAGCACGCGTGGCGAAGCCTTGTCCCCCGTCAGTCCTGCGGCCGCCAGGCTGCCGCGGCCTTGCGGGCCGAGCACGCCGAAGCCGTGGGCATCGTCGAGCAGCAGCAGGGCATCGTAGCGCTCGCACAGGGCCAGCAGGCCCTCTATATCTGCCACATTGCCGTCCATGCTGAAAACGGCATCGCTCACCACCAGCTTGCGCTGCACCGGGCAAGCAGCCAGCATCTGCTCCAATTCGACCAGATCGCCATGCCCGAAACGGTGGATCTGGGCACGCGACAGACGGCAGCCGTCGATCAGGCTGGCGTGGTTCAGAGCGTCCGAGAAAATGGCATCGTCCGCGCCCACCAGCGCCGGGATGATGCTGGTGTTGGTGGCAAACCCGGCATAGAAGTAAAGCGCACGGGGCAGTTGCACAAAGCGGGCCAGTTCCTCCTCCAGCGCAGCGTTGGCCGTGCTATGGCCGTTGACCATGGGAGAACCGCCCGAGCCCACGCCAAAGTCCTGCGCACCGGCGCAGGCCGCCTCAATCATGGCCGGGTGCTGGGCCAGCCCCAGATAGTCGTTGCTGCAGAACTGCAGCATGGGCTGCCCGTCGACCAGAATGCGCGCACCTTGCAAGGGCGCCACGGTACGACGGGTGCGGCGCAGCGCGGCGGCGTCGAGTGCTGCCAGCTGCCGTGGAATATCCTGCAGCCAGAAATTGGAAGATGTAGTCATTGCCATTCCTTGGGCAAAGAGAAACTGGTCAGGCGAGGATCGGGAGTGGCCTGCCAGGGAATATCGGCCAGCAGCGGCGCGCCGAGCCGTCCCAGCTGGTGGCGCAGCCAGTCCATGTTTTCCTCGGGCACCAGCATCTGCGGCTCCACACGACTGGCCACCCAGCCCGCCAGCGGCAAGCCGGCTGCGCAAATCGCCTCGGCGGTCAGCACCGCATGGTTCAGGCAACCGAGCTTGAGCCCCACCACCAGCACCACGGGCAACTGCAGCGCCACAGCCAGATCGGCAATGCAAAGAGAGTCCGACAGCGGCACACGCCAGCCACCTGCGCCCTCGACCACCACGGCATCGGCCTGCGCCGCCAGTTGCCGGTAGGCGTCCAGAATTGGGGCCAGCGTCACCTCCACGCCCGCGCGCCGGGCCGCGATATGCGGCGACATGGGGTCTGGCAGCAGCACGGGATTGTCCAGCGCTGCCGGCACGGCCAGCGTGGAGACCGCGCGCAAGGCCACCGTGTCTTCGTTGACCCAGCCGCCCTGCCCGTCGGGCTCGGCGCCTGCGGCCACGGCCTTCATGCCCACCACGCGCGAATGGTGGCCTGCCAGTGCGTGCAGCAATGCACAGCTGGCCAGGGTCTTGCCCACACCGGTATCGGTGCCCGTGACGAAACAGCCGATCATGCGTTTCCCTTCTTCGCGGCAAGCTCCGCTTCCTGCTGCAAGGTGGTGTTCAGCGCGGCCAGCGCGGCCTGACCCAGGTGGGCGATATCGGTATCGTCCAGCACATAGGGCGGCATGCAGTACAGCGTGCGCCCTATGGGGCGCAGCAGCAGACCGAGATCCAGCGCTGCCTCGTGGTAGCGCTGTGCAAAGTCCGGCAACGCGGTATCGATGTCCCAGGCCCAGATCATTCCCTGCTGGCGTGCATTGCTGACGCGGGGGTGAACATTCAGCCCGGCCAATGCAGCACTGATTTTCCGGGCCAGCTGCCGATTGGCAGCCAGCTGGTCCAGCTGCTCGAACAGCTCCAGCGTCGCCACGGCAGCGCGGCAGGCCAGGGGGTTGCCGGTATAGGAATGCGAATGCAGAAAGCCGCGCGCGGCATCGTCGTCATAGAAGGCCGCATAGACCTCATCGGTGGTCAGCACGGCAGACAAGGGCAGCGTGCCGCCGGTCAAACCTTTGGACAGGCAGATGAAGTCCGGCCTGATGCCGGCCTGCTGGTGGGCAAACAGGCTTCCGGTACGGCCAAAGCCCACGGCGATCTCGTCCGCCACCAGATGCACTGAATAGCGGTCGCACAGCGCCCTGGCCAGACGCAGGTATTCGGCATCGTGCATGGCCATGCCGGCGGCGCACTGCACCAGCGGCTCCAGAATCAGGGCAGCAGTCTCCTGGTGATGCGCTTGCAGCCAGGCTTCCAGACCCTCTGCTGCGCGGCGTGCCACATCGGCAGCGGTTTCGCCAGGCCCGGCCTGGCGTGCATCGGGGCTGGGCACGGTGGCAGACAGACGCACCAGAGGGCCGTAGGCATCGCGAAACAGCGCAATATCGGTGACCGACAGCGCGCCTACGGTCTCGCCGTGGTAGCCGCCGGCCAGGCCCACGAAGCGGTGCTTGGCAGGATGCCCCTGGTTGCGCCAGTAGTGGGCGCTCATCTTCAGTGCGATCTCGGTGGCCGAAGCGCCGTCGCTGCCGTAGAAAGCATGGCCCAGGCCAGTCAGAGCGGCCAGGCGCTCGGACAACTCGACCACGGGTGCATGGGTGAAGCCGGCCAGCATCACATGATCGAGCTTGCGCATCTGCTCGGTCAGCGCCGCCTGGATATGCGGATGCGAGTGACCGAACAGATTGACCCACCAGGAACTGATGCCGTCCAGATAGCGGCGGCCATCGGTATCCACCAGCCAGGGCCCGGTGGCGTGGTCGATGGCAATCGGCGGCGCGGCTTCGTGCCGCTTCATCTGGGTGCAGGGATGCCAGACATGGCGCACGCTGCGGCTGGCAAGACTGTGGTCCATCAAAAACTCCTGAGGCGAATCACCGGCCTTGCCAGATCGCAGGCACGGCGGGGCCTGGCCTGTGCAAGATGCCAGGCCAAGCCATCCGGAAAGAGAAGCCCCGGCGCGACGGCCGGGGGCGATTCAGGGATCAGCTCGCGGCCGATGTCCCCAGGCCCTTGAGGCCCAGCTTGCGCATCAAGCTGGTATCGGCCTCCACATCGGGATTGCCGGTCACCAGCAGCTTGTCGCCGTAGAAGATGGAATTGGCACCAGCCATGAAGCACAGGGTCTGCACGGCCTCGCCCAATTGCTGGCGGCCCGCCGACAGGCGCACGCGGGCCTTGGGCATGGTGATGCGCGCCACGGCGATCACACGTACGAAGTCCAGCGGATCCACCGGCTCGCTGTCGGCCAGCGGCGTGCCGGGCACGGGCACCAGGCTGTTGATGGGCACGGACTCGGGATAGGGCTGCATGTTCGCGAGCTGGGCAATCAGGCCGGCACGGTGGACCTCGGTCTCGCCCATGCCGATAATGCCGCCGCAGCACACGCTGATGCCCGCATCGCGCACCGCCGCCAGCGTGTCCAGCCGGTCCTGGTACTGGCGCGTGCTGACCACATCCTTGTAGTACTCGGGCGCGGTGTCGAGGTTGTGGTTGTAGTAGTCCAGGCCGGCCTCGCGCAGCGATGCCGCCTGATGCGGCTGCAACATGCCCAACGTGGCGCAGGTCTGCATGCCCAGGCCCTTCACGGCGCCGATCAGCTCGTTCATCTTCTCGATGTCACGGTCCTTGGGCGCGCGCCAGGCGGCGCCCATGCAAAAGCGGGTGGCTCCGGCATCCTGTGCTGCCTTGGCGGCGCGGGTGACTTCCTCCACGCTCATCAGCTTCTCGGCCTTCACTCCCGTATCGAACTCGGCCGACTGCGGGCAGTAGCCGCAGTTCTCGGGGCAGCCGCCGGTCTTGACGGACAGCAGGGTCGCCAGCTCGATCTCGCCCGCCGGCCAGTTCTCGCGATGCACGCTCTGGGCACGGTGCAACAAGTCAAGAAAAGGCAGGTCCAGCAAGGACTGCACTGCCTCCACAGGCCAGCGCTGCGCTTCGGTGGCCGCGGCGGGCTTGGCCGGCGCATGCCAGTGCATGGTCTGGCTGCCGCAGGCAGCGGCTTGCTGTGCGTCGGCGGCGCGCACTGGGTTGTCTTGCTCGGGCACGGAATAGGACATCGCGGTCTCTCCTCAATCGGGGGAATGCCGCGCATTTTGGGCAAAAAAATCAAGGATTTACAGAGCCCACATGCAAATAGTTGCCCTCCAAAGAGTTGCAGCAAGAAGCGCTATTTTTGAGCGTTATTTCAATGCATTTGACAGATTTTCATCACCCATTAGAAACAGCCAGCCATAACTTCTGCCAAATTGAGCTCTTGTGCACTCAATTGAGTGCAATGCAACAGATTCAGACCTTGGATTTCAACGAGGAAGAGCGTAGATATCGGCAAAAAACATGGTTTTTGGCGCTTTTTACCCGGACAAGGCCTGAATCAGAGCCAGAAACGGTGCTGTGCCGTCCGTGCAAAGGCGGACAAACACCCCAAACTGGCCGATTTAATTCCCTCAACTCTTGTTGGACATTCGCACCGAGCGCAAAAAAAGCCGCAGCAGGGCTCCGGCTGTAGGGCGGGAGGGCTGGGCTTAGAAGGCGTGAGCCATGCCCACGCCGAATGAAGTACCCGAATCTGCACCGTACTCGTAGCTCTTGCGGCCCAGACTGGCATAGAGCGTGGTGCGCTTGGACAGCGCATAGTCGGCCCCCAGGGAGTAGAAATGATTGGTCTGCTCCTGCATGCGCTGGCGCCCGTAGCCGGCCTTCAGGGTGGTCTGTCCCATCTGATAGGTGGCACCCAGCGTCACGGCCTTGGCCGAAAGCGCCGTCTGGGCCACGCGCGAGTAGTCCCAGGCGGCCATCACGGCGGCTGCGCCAAAGCGGTATTTGCCAGCCACGAAGGTGTCCTTGTCACCGCTGCCGTTGCGCTCGAAGGCCAGCATGCCGCTCAGGCTGTCCGAGTCGTAATTGAGAGAGGCCGAATAGCCGCGCCCTTCGCGGCGCAAGGTCAGCGGCACTTCGGTGCGCTCCGGCGAGGCGCTCAGATGCAGGGTAAAGCCGGCCATCGTGGGCGAATCGTAGAAGATGCCATTGGCCATGCGCCCATATTCGGCTGCGCCGTTGTTGCTGTAGCGGTCGGTAGGCGTGAGGTAGTGCCACTGATACCAGGCCGGAGAGGAAATGCGGTTGAAATTGGCCCAGGGGTCGAACTTCCAGTCCTGCGACCACATGGCCGACAGGGCGCGGCCCAGGCGCAGGTGGCCGAATCCGCCCTGCAGACCCACCGTGGACTCGTCGTGCCAGAACGGCTTGCTGCCCTGATCCTCCAGACGCCCGGTATCGATATCGAAACGCGCGCTCAGGCGAAAGGTGGCCTTGAGGCCGCCTCCCAGGTCCTCCCAGCCTGCAATGGCCAGATTGCTGCGCTGAATCGTGCCGGCCTGGGCCGTGCCGTCAAAGCCGCGATAGATGCCGCCGTCGATCAGACCGCCAATGCTGACGCTGGACGACTGGGCTGCCGCAGGCAGCACGGCAGACAAAAGAGTGAAACATGTGGAACAAGCAATGCCAGTACGCAAGCGCATGCCGGTGGTTCTCCTTGAATTGTGAAGTCACTGCCCCCGCAGCCAGCCCATGGCACAGCAGAAGACAGAGAAGGTCGAAGACCTGTGAGATGAGGCGATGACAGGCAGTCAGGCCCTGCCTGATGCACTGAAGACAGCCGGAACATGGCTGGCAGCGGGGCTGCCGATTCCGGCCCGAGAAGCCTGCTCAAAAAGCAGGCAACGGGACGCATTATGAAAGTCTGGCCTGCGCAGAGTCCAGTCCGTCGTCAGCTTGGTTCAGCCGCTGCGCGCCACGCCGGAAGCGGCACAGATGCGATTCATCTCGCTGCAAAACGGCTGGGCACAGGGTGCCAGGCCCTGGTACTGACAGCCTTCGGTCATGCACAAATGCGAACGGTGCTCGCTGTTGCGGCGCGGCACGGGCAAGGCATTGGCAGCCTGGGCCGCCGCCATCATCAGCCAGGGATCGGACTTGTTCTGCAGCAGCTGCTGCACCTCCTGCGCCAGCGCCGGCGTGGGCATGGCCAGAGGCAGAGAAGCCATCTGTGCCGGCGTCGCCTGAGCAGCGCTCGCCGTGACGGGCTGCATCTCCAGCCACAGCAATGCGCTGGTGGCAAGCGTGCTGGTTGCCGCGGGCGACTGCGGCTGCACCACCAGAGCCAGAGGACCGCTGCTCAAGTCACCCGGATCCGCCATGGGCAGGCGCAGGGCCGTCCCCGGCCCCAGGGTTGTCGGGATGCTTGCCGCACCCACGGCCTGCGCCCATGCGGCGGGTACCTGCAATGTCAGGGAAAAGCTGCGCTCGCCTTGCGGCGTGACCAGCGTGCCTTGCTGCACCAGCCAGTTCTGCAGCTGGGGCAGACGCGGTGCGGCAGCACCGCCGGCAGTTGCCGCCGCCATGCCCTGCTGCGCCTGCTCCAGCGCCACGGCCGCCGTCGGAGACAGGGTCGTCGCCGTCTGCAAAGCGGAACTGGGCGGCTGCGCGCCAGACACCGCAGCCTGCGCCAAGGCCTGCATCAGCGCAACCGATCCCTGCTGGCCGGCCAGCAGTTGCAAGGGCTGGGCCTGTCCCTGCAGGCTGACCTGAACCTGCGCGAGCAGGCTTTGCACAAACTGCTGCACGGCCGCTGGCAGGCCCTGACTGGGCCAGCTCGCCGCAGGCGCACCGGGCTGGGCCTGCACCTGCAGGGCCAGTTGCGCAATCAGATGCTCAAAGGCCTGGAGCTTGAGGTTCTGCAAGGTTTGCGGCGACCACTGCACGATGCTGGTCGCCGGGGGCGTCGCCTGAGCGGCGGGCAGCTGCTGCGCTGCGGGAAGATCCGGGACAGCGGCTGCAGCCACATTGCCGGCCTGCGCAGCCGCCTGACCCGTGGGCACGGACACGGGCAGTACGGAGGCAACGGGTTGCAGTGGTGCAGTCATGCGGTCGTCGGTGGCGGGGCAGCAAAGCCGGAATCAGGCCATTGTGCCCGCCCCTGCAGATAAGCATCGGAAAAAGAGCTGCCGGTGCTTGTAGCTCAAGCACCAGGGCTGCCCGGATCGTGCCGGCGCCGCATGGTTCACGCCTGCGATCCGAAGCGCGGGTCAGGGGCGAACCATTGCGGGCGGAATCAGGCTTCGGCCGGGTAGAACAGCTTGCGCGTGGCCGTGGCCTGCACGGCCTTGGCAATGGCGCCGATATGGTCGGGTGTGGTGCCGCAGCAGCCACCCACGATATTGACCAGACCTTCGGCCGCGAATTCGTGCACCAGGCGGCTGGTGATCTCGGGCGTTTCGTCAAAGCCGGTATCGCTCATGGGGTTGGGCAGGCCGGCATTGGGGTAGCAGCTGATGAAGGTGTCGGGAGCCGCCTTGGCCAGCTCCTGCACATAGGGACGCATCAGCGTGGCGCCCAGCGCGCAGTTCAGGCCCACGGACAGCGGGTTGCTATGGCGCACGCTGTGCCAGAAGGCCGTCACGGTCTGTCCGCTCAGAATGCGACCCGAGGCATCGGTCACCGTACCGCTGATCATGATGGGCAGGCGCTCGCCGGTCTGCTCGAAGGCTTCGTCCACGGCAAACAGCGCGGCCTTGGCGTTGAGGGTGTCGAAGATGGTCTCGACCAGGATCACGTCGGCACCGCCTTCAATCAGCGCCAGCGTCTGCTCCAGATAGGCCTGGCGCAGCTGCTCGAAGGTGATGTTGCGCGCAGCAGGGTCGTTCACATCGGGGCTGATGGAGGCGGTCTTGGGCGTGGGGCCCAGTGCGCCGGCCACATAGCGCTTGTGATCGGGCCTGCTGAACTTGTCGCAGGCCGCGCGCGCCAGCTGGGCGCTCCTGAGGTTCATCTCATAGGCCAGGTCGGCCATGTGATAGTCCTCCTGCGCAATCGTGGTCGCGCCAAAGGTATTGGTCTCGATCAGATCGGCGCCGGCTGCCAGGTATTTCTCATGGATGTCGCGAATCACGTCGGGACGGGTCAGCGACAGCAGCTCGTTGTTGCCCTTGACGTCATGGGCGAAGTCCTTGAAGCGCTCGCCCGCAGCATCGGCACCGGCATAGCCCTCGCCGCGATACTGCGCCTCGCCCAGCTTGAAACGCTGAATCATGGTGCCCATGGCTCCGTCAAGAATGACGAGGCGCTTGGCAAGCGTTGCGGGCAGCTCCTGGGCTCGGGTGTAGGCGGGGGTGGGGTGCGACTGGCTCATAGACCGCCATTGTAGGAAAGCTGGCAGGCTTTGCCGGGCAGCCGGGCATTGCCCTGTAGCCAGCGCCTATTCCGATGGCTGGCCTGCCGGGTAGCGAGCCTTGGCCATGCGGAACGTCAGATTCCAGCGCTCGTTGCCAAGCAGCGGGTGCGGGCCCGGCTTGAGCGGGGCAACACCATGGAACACTAAGCGCGAAGGCCCGCCCCAGACCAGCACATCGCCATGGGTGAGTGCAAGGCGCCGGGTGGGATTCTGGCGCGTCGGTCCGCCCCAGAGAAAGCTGCAAGCCAGGCCCAGCGAGACCGAGACTATGGGCGCAGCAAAGTCGTGCTCGTCCTGGTCGCGGTGCAAGCCCATGCGCGCACCCGGCTGATAGCGGTTGATCAGGCAGGCGTCGGGCGCAAAACCCGGATAGCCGGCCAGCGCCGCAGCCCTGGCGGCCTGCTCGCCCAGAAAAGCCGGGATGGCAGGCCAGGGCCTGCCGGTCTGCGGATCGACAGCGCTGTAGCGATAGCCCTGCAGATCCGAAACCCAACCCCAGCCGCCGGCGTTGGTGATCGCCACCGACATGAACTTGCCACCGGGCACCTGCATGGTGCGAAACGCTGCCCGTGTCTGCAAGGCCCTCACCTCGGCCACCCAGCGCTGCTCCTCGGCTGTCGCAAACCCCCGCAGCAGCACGGCTCCGTCATCAATGATCTCGGCGGGCAGGGGGTCGTCAGGAAACAGCGAAAGCGTCATTGCAACGCTATCATAGGCCCGGTCGGCGGCTGCCCCTCCCAGCCGCCAGCCAACGCCTGATACAGCGCCACGGCGGCACGCAGGCCACGCACGCGGCTGTCGGCCGCCGCGTCCTGGGCCGCGTAGAGGTCGCGCTGCGCGTCCAGCACCTCGTACAGGCCCACGCTGCCCAGGCGGTAGCGGCGCTGCGCGAGCTGCTCGGCCCGGGCACGCTGCTCGGCGGCCTGGGCCAGATGGGCATCCTCGGTGCGGGTGCGCGCCAGGCCCACCAGGGCGTTCTCGGTGTCCTCCAGTGCCAGCAGCACGCTTTGCTGGTACTGGGCCAGGGCGACCTGGGCACCGGCCTCGCTGGCAGCGATGCGTGCGCGCACGCGGCCCACGTCGAGGAAAGACCAGTCCACACCCAGAAACACGCTGCGGCTCGCGCTGCCGGCCTCGAACAGCGCGCCCGTGCTGAGAGCGGAGCTGCCCAGCAGACCGCCCAGCGACAGGCGCGGAAACAGCTCGGCCGTGGCCACGCCCACCCGCGCCGTGGCGGCATGCAGACGCGCCTCGGCGGCGGCCACATCGGGGCGACGGCGCAACAGCTCGGCGGGCGTGCCGGGAGCGATGCTCTCTGGCAACTGCGGCAACGCGGCCGGCGCGTCCAGCGCCGAGATCAGAGCCTCGGGCACCTGGCCGGTAAGCACGGCCAGCCGGTGCTGGGCCACGGCGATCCGGGCCTGCAGCGCCGGAATGCGCGAGCGCGTGGTCTCCAGCTGCGCCTGGGCACGCGCCAGGTCGAAGTCGGTGCCGCTGCCATGCGCCAGCCGCAGCTGCACCAGGCGCAACGTGTCCTGCTGATTGGCGGCATTGGCCTCGGCCAGATGCAGGCGCTTCTGCCAGCCGCGCAGATCGGCGTAGCCGGCCGCGACCTGGGCCGCAATGGCGACCTGCAGCGCAGCCAGATCGGCGGCACTGGCACGCAGGTCGGCGCTGCCGGCCTCGATGCTGCGGCGCACGCGACCGAACAGGTCCAGCTCCCAGCTCGCGTTGATGCCGGCGCTGTAGCTGCGCTGGCTGCGCGGCCCGCTTGGTGCCTGGCTTTCGCTGCGTCTTTGCTGCAGCGCCTGGCCCGACAGGGTGAGCGTAGGGAGCTGATCAAGACGGCTTTCGCGCAGCAGGGCCTGGGCCTCATCCAGCCTCGCCAGTGCACCGCGCAGCTCCTGGTTGGCCCGCAGGGCCTGCTCGACCAGCTGCGTCAGTTGCTCATCCTGGAACTGGCGCCAGAACGCGGCATCGGAACCGACCTCGGGGGATGCCAGCTCCAGGACTGCAGACGGCTCGGCCCGCGCGAACTGCGCGCCGGCTGCGGGCAACTCGGGTGCACGGAAATCGGGGCCGACGGCGCAGCCTGCCAGCAGGGTCGCAAGGCCTGTCACGGCATATGCCAGAGCATGCCGGCGCAAGGGTTTGCGGATCTCAGACATGACTGCCCTCCAGGGATGTGGGTGAAACATGTGAAGCTAGATGAGCAGGCGTGCGGGTCGCCAGCGAACGGCCCGACAGACGGCGCAGCGTGACGTAGAACACCGGCGTGAGGAAGAGGCCGAACAGGGTCACGCCCAGCATGCCCGAGAACACCGTCACGCCCGTGGCCGCGCGTACCTCGCTGCCCGCGCCGCTACCGATCAGCAAGGGCACGGCGCCCGCGATGAAGGCGATGGAGGTCATGACGATGGGACGCAGCCGCAGGCGGCAGGCCTGCAGCGCGGCATCGACTGTTGGCGAGCCGCGCATCTCCAGCTCGCGTGCGAACTCCACGATCAGAATCGCGTTCTTGCAGGCCAGTCCCATGAGCACGACCAGGCCGACCTGCACGAAGACATTGTTGTCCCCCCCGGCCAGCCATACGCCGAACAGCGCCGCGCAGATACACACGGGCACGATCAGGATCACGGCCAGCGGCAGAGTCCAGCTTTCGTAGAGCGCGGCCAGCACCAGGAAGACCAGCATCACGGCGATGACGAAGACCACGGCCGCAGCATGGCTCTGCTCGACCTGCTGGTAGCTCAGATCCGTCCAGGCCAGCTCGATGCCGCGCGGCAGCGTGCGCTGCGCGATCTCCTGCAGCTTGGTCAGCACCTCGGCCGACGACAGCAGGCGCGGATCGGAGTCGCCGATCAGGTCGGCAGCCGGAAAGCCGTTGTAGCGCAGCACCGGATCGGGTCCGTAGCTGGGCACCACGGTGACCATGGAGCCTATGGGTACCATCTCGCCGCGCGCGTTGCGCGTGCGCAGCTGGGCGATGTCCTCCACGGCCTGGCGGTAGTCGGCATCGGCCTGCAGCATCACGCGCCAGACGCGGCCGAAGGCGTTGAAGTCGTTGACGTAGACCGAGCCCAGATAGGCCTGCAGGGTCTGGAACAGATCGGTCAGCGCCACGCCCTGGGCCTTGGCCTTGATGCGATCCACCTTCACTTCCAGCTGCGGGATGTTGGACTGGTAGCTGCTGACCGGGTAGGTCATGCCAGGCGTCTTCGCAATCTCGGCCTGGAAGGCCGCAAGCGACTGCTGCAGCGCAGCATAGCCCAGGCCTGCGCGGTCCTGCAGGAACAGCGAATAACCCGATCCGTTGCCCAGGCCCTGGATGGGCGGCGGCATCAGCGCATAGGCGAAGCCGCCCTCGATCTGCGCGAACTTGGCACCCAGCTCGGCATTGATGGCCTCGGCGCTGCGCGTGCGCTCGCCAAAGGGCTTGAGCATGATGTAGGAGCTGGTCAGATTGGGCGTGGTCGTGGACTGCAGCGCATTGAAGCCCGCGAAGGCCGCGACCATGTCCACGCCATCCACGCTCTTGGCCGCCTCCACCATCTGGCGCGTGACCGCATCGGTTCGGTTCAGCGACGCACCTTCGGGCAGCTTGGCGCCGGCAAACAGGTAGAGCTTGTCCTGCATGGGGATGAAGCCGCCGGGCACGACATGGAACAGCACGGCGGTGCCGGCCAGCAGTGCCGCATAGACCGCGAACACCAGGCCGCGCCGGCGCAGCGAGCGACCCACCGAGTTCTGGTAGCCGTGAGCACTGCGATCGAAGAAGCGGTTGAAGGGCCGGAAGATCCAGCCCAGGCCCTTGTCGATGACGCGCGCCAGCGCGTCGCGCGGTGCGCCGTGCGGCTGCAGCAGCTTGGCCGCCAGTGCCGGCGACAGGGTCAGCGAGTTGATGGCCGAGATCACCGTGGAGATGGCGATCGTCACGGCGAACTGCTGGTAGAACTGGCCCGTGACGCCGCTGAGAAAGGCCATGGGAACGAAGACCGCGCACAGCACCAGGGCGATGGCGATGATGGGCCCGGAGACCTCCTTCATGGCCAGATGGGCCGCCTCCTGCGGGCTGTGGCCCTGCTCGATGTAGCGCTCCACGTTCTCGACCACGACGATGGCGTCGTCCACCACGATACCGATCGCCAGCACCAGGCCGAACAGCGTCAGCGTGTTGATGGAATAGCCCAGCAGGTACAGACCAGCGAAAGTGCCGATGATGGACACGGGCACGGCCAGCAGCGGAATGATGGAGGCGCGCCAGGTCTGCAGAAAGACGATGACCACCAGCACCACCAGGATCACGGCCTCGATCAGCGTGCTCTGCACGGCCTTGATCGAATCGCGCACAAAGACCGTGGGGTCCCAGACGGATTCGAAGGCCACGCCTTCGGGCAGGTCCTTGGAAAGCCTGTCCATGGCCGCGTAGACCTGCTCGGCCACGCCCAGCGCATTCGCGCCCGGCGACAGGAAGATGCCCACGGCAGCCATGTTCTTGGTGTCGCTCCACGAGCGCAGCGTGTAGTCGCTGGCGCCCAGCTCGATGCGCGCCACGTCGGCCAGACGCACGACCTGACCGCCTTCGCCGCTCTTGAGCACGATGTCCCCGAACTCCTCGGCCGTCTTCAGCCGCCCGCGCACATTGATGGACAGCAGCTTGTCGGACTTCTGCGCACTGGGCTCGGCGCCCAGCTGGCCGGCCGAAACCTGGATGTTCTGCTCGCGGATCGCGGCGATCACTTCGCCGGCCGTGAGCTGGCGTGCCGCCACCTTTTGCGGGTCCAGCCAGACACGCATCGCATAGTCGCCCGCGCCGTAGATGCCCACGTCGCCCACGCCGGGGATGCGCGCCAGCACATCCTTGATCTTGAGCGTGACATGGTTGCGCAGATACAGCGCATCATGCGCGCCGTCCCGGGACACCAGGCCCACGTACATCAGCGGCGTGGACGCCTGCTTCTGCGTGGTCACACCGAACTGCCGCACCTCCTCGGGCAGCCGGCTCTGGGCCTGGCTGACGCGGTTCTGCACGCGCACCGCGGCGGTGTCGGGGTCGATCTCGGGGCGGAAGGTGGCGACCACCTGCAGGCTGCCGTCCGAAGCCGCAACCGACTTCATGTACATCAGGCCTTCGACCCCGTTGATGGCTTCCTCCAGCGGCACGGCCACCGACTCGGCGACCTCCTTGGGATTGGCTCCCGGATAGGTGGCGCGCACCACCACGCTGGGCGGCACGACCTCGGGATATTCGCCCACCGGCAATTGCGGAATGGCCACCAGGCCGACGGCAAACATGATGATGGAGAGCACGACCGCGAAGATGGGTCGGTCTATGAAGAATTTGGAGAAGTCCATGGCACGCCCTCCTTACTGCGCAGCGGCTGGCGCGGGCTGTGCGGCCGCTGCCGCCACCGGCCTGGGATTGACGGGCATGCCGGGGTAGTAGATGCGCTGCACGCCGCCCACCACCAGCCGGTCACCCGCGGCCAGGCCTTTTTCCACCAGTCGCCGGCCATCGACCATGCGACCCAGCGTGAGGTCGCGACGCTCGGCCAGATTGCCTTCACCCACCACATAGACGTACTTGCGGTCCTGGTCGGTGAGCACGGCCTTGTCGTCGATCAGCAGCGCCTGGGACTCGGCCTCCTGCCGGTCCGGGCCGCTTTGCATCTGCACGCGCGCGAACAGTCCCGGCGTCAGCATCCGGTCGGGGTTGGCCAGGCGCGCGCGCAAACGCATGGTGCCCGTGCCCGGCTGGAGCTGGTTGTCGCTGAAGTCCAGCGTGCCCGCATGGGAAAAACCGCTGTCGCCGACCAGGGCGACACGCACCGCGCGGCCCTGGCCGGTCAGGCCGGCCAGACCTGCCTTCTGGTAGCGCAGAAAGCTGTGCTCGTCGGCATCGAAATACGCATACACCGGGTCCTGCGAGACCAGGGTGGTCAGCACGCTCTGGTCGGCCTGGGCCATATTGCCCACGGTGAGCAGGGCGCGGCTGGCACGGCCCGTGATGGGCGCGCGCACCTCGGTGAAGTCGAGCTGCAGCCGGGCGGTGGCCAGCTCGGCCTCGGCCGCACGCACCTGGGCCGTGGCCTGGGCCAGCGTTGCGGCCCGCGTGTCGGCTTCCTCGCGCGAGACCGCATTCTCGGCCACCAGCTGGCGCGCGCGCTGGTCCTGCGTCTGCGCCAGTCCGGCAGCGGCACGCGCGCGTTCGAGCTGGGCCTGGGCGCTGGCCAGGGCCGCGCGATAGGGCCGCTGGTCGATCACGAACAGCAACTGGCCTTTCTTCACCTCCTGGCCCTCGGCGAAGGCGATGCGCTCGATATAGCCCGACACGCGCGAGCGCAGCTGCACCGACTCCACGGCCTCGATGCGGCCGTTGAACTCGTCCCAGGGGCGTATGGCCTGCAAGGCGACCTCGGCCACCTGCACCTCGGGCGCGGGCGGCGGGCCGTTGCCGGCATGGGCATCGCTCGCGCCGGGGCGGCCGCAGCCGGAGAGCAGGGCCAGCGCCGCGAGGCCTCCGGCCAGCAGCAAGGGCCGCAGCGGCGGCGTGGAATGGACTGACATATGGACTCTCCCTGAATGAATGCGCCCGCCCTGCTGGCGGCAGCAGGCTGACGGAACGACCGCCTCTGCCGATAAGACGCAGGAGCGGCCATGCTTGTGACAGGCATTGGCAGGTGGCTGGAAGAGATTCAATAAAGATAGCTGCTATCGCTTTTCAATAAACAACTTCAGGCATAAAACCATCTGAAATTGTTTTTTATCAATCGGATGCAGCTATGAATACAAGAAAAACTCCGACCAGCGCATGGGCCGTTGATTGCGGCTCCACCGGCTCTCGATCACAATGGCGGCATTCTTCAAGTTCAAGTGAACTTTAAGTCAAGTCCCAGGGAAAGACATCATGAAAATTGAGGATGATCCGCTGATGAGCATCAGCGACTTCGCGCAGCGCAGCGGCGTCAACGCATCGGCGCTGCGCTACTACGAGTCGCTGGGTCTGATCGAATCGGTGCGAAGCAGCAGCGGAAGGCGGCGCTACCACCGTTCGGGCCTGCGGCGCATCGCCTACATCGTGTTTGCGCAGCGCGTGGGTTTCACGCTGGAGGAGATTGCCGCGCAGCTGGCGCGGCTGCCGACGCGGCATGTGCCCACGGGCGGCGACTGGCAGAAGATGTCGCGCATCTGGCAACAGCGGCTGGACGAGCGCATCGACGAGCTGCAGCGCCTGCGCGACAGCCTCAACCAGTGCATAGGCTGCGGCTGTCTGTCGCTCAAGGTGTGCAGCATGTACAACCCCGGCGACCAGTGCCAGCGCGGCGGCCCGGGACCGCGCCGCTGGCTAGGCGACGAGCTGCAGGCCGAAGGCCACTAGCCTCGGCTCAGCGGCCGCTGGCCTGGGCGAAGGCCAGCACGGCCTGCAGCAGGCGCTGCATGGTGGGCTGGATGCGGGCCGCAACCTCGGGCAGATAGTCGAACGGCATCTGCTCCTGCATATAGCTGGACTGCGTCATCTCCAGCTGCACGGCGTGGAAGCCCTGCTCCGGCTGACCATAGTTGCGCGTGATGAAGCCGCCCTTGAAGCGGCCATTGAGCACGCTGGTGTGGTCCGGTGCCTGCCGTGCAATATCCAGCAACTGCTGGGCCAGCGCTGGCGCGCAGCTCTTGCCGTCGGCGGTGCCCAGGT
This sequence comes from Comamonas testosteroni, assembly GCF_014076415.1. Lineage (NCBI taxonomy): Bacteria > Pseudomonadati > Pseudomonadota > Betaproteobacteria > Burkholderiales > Comamonadaceae > Comamonas > Comamonas testosteroni. The sequence goes on along the minus strand of NZ_CP043568.1, from coordinate 219,141 downwards.
TCAGGTCGGGCAGCTTGCCCTCGAAAAAGCGCGGCAGCACCGAGCGGATGCTGTGCGCATCCCACAGCATGGCCACGCCATGCTGGCTCTTGATGCGGTCGAGCTCGGCGCGCAGCTGCGCATGATAGGGCTGCCAGTAGAGTTCGCGACGGCGCGCGACCTCCGCCTCGTCGGGCTCCAGGTCCTTGCTCGCATACAGGGGCTCGCTGTCGAAGCCGTCAACCGGGCACAGCCCGGTCACGCTCTGGCCCGGATAGAGGCTGGCACCATCGGGCGGACGGTTCAGATCGATGACATAGCGCGAATGCGTGGCGGCCAGAATGGATGCGCCCAGTTCCTTGGCGAAGTCGTAGAGCCGCGGCATGTGCCAGTCGGTGTCGTGGACTTCGCGCCCTTCGGGCGTGAGCCTGGCCGCAATGTCGGCCGGCACATGGGTGCCGGTATGCGGCATGGAAATCAGCAGCGGTGCCGTACCCTGGTGAAAGACAAAGGGGGCGATGGCTTGGCTCATGGAGCGTCTCTCTTCTGTCAAAAATCTGGATGCAGCCGCCCTCAGGCGTTCTGCAGCAATGCCTTGCGGGTCTGCACAAAGCCTTGCTGAGCGACTTCGTGCAGCGTATGGCGGCCTGCCTGCACACGCTGCTGGCCGCGAACCCAGACTTCGGCAATGGCCGAAGTGCGATGGCTGGCAAACACATGGGCCGCATGGCCGCTGTCGGCAGGCAGCCCGTTGAGGGCCACATGCCGGGCATCGAGCACCACGAAATCCGCCTGCTGGCCCACGGCCAGACCGGCAATGGCACGGCCCGAGGCCTGGGCACCGCCGGCCACCGCCTGCAGGGTCATGGAGGTCGCCACCTGGGGCTGAGCGCCGCCGCCAAGCACATTGCGCTGGCGCAGGTTCAGGCGCTGGCTGTATTCGAGCATCAGCAGCTCTTCGGCCGCATTGACCGTAGCGTGGCTGTCCGAGCCAATGCCCCAGCGACCGCCATGCCTGAGCCACAGCGGCATGTCGAAAATGCCGTCGCCGAGGTTGGCTTCAGTGGTGGGACAGATGCCGGCCACGGCAGCGCTGCGAGCCGCGCCTGCATATTCCTCGGGCGTCATATGCGTGGCATGAACCAGGCACCAGCGCGCATCGACGGGTGCATGGTCGAGCAGCCATTGCACGGGGCGCTGACCACTCCAGGCCAGGCAGTCATCCACCTCCTGGGTCTGCTCTGCAATATGGATGTGCACCGGTGCCTTGGGCAGCATGGCGTGCAGGCCAGCGAGCGCAGTCTTGAGGCTGTCCGGGGGCACGGCCCGCAGCGAGTGCGGAGCAAGGCCCAGGGCTGCCTGCTGCGCCCTGGTCACGGGCTCCAGCTGCTGCAGCAGGCCGAGCATATTGTCAGTGCTGCGAATGAAGCGGGCCTGATCCTCGCGAGGCGGCAGGCCCCCGAAGCCGCTGGTCTGATAGAGCACGGGCAGCAAGGTCATGCCTATGCCCGTCTTCTGCGCCGCACGCAGCAGCGCCAGAGACAGGCTGGCATCGTTGGCATAGGGCTTGCCGCCCACATCATGGTGCACATAGTGGAACTCGCAGACCGAGGTGTAGCCGGCCTCCAGCATTTCCAGGTACAGCCAGGTCGCGATCGCCTCCAGGGCCTCGGGCGTCATGCGATTGGCAAAGCCGTACATCAGCTTGCGCCAGCTCCAGAAGCTGTCCTGCGCCTGGCCGCGGAACTCGGTCAGCCCGCCGAATGCGCGCTGGAAGGCATGCGAGTGCAGATTTGGCATGCCGGGGATCAGCGGGCCGGCTGCACGGATGGCGGTATCGACCTCGCCGGCCTCGCCGCTTTGCGGATCCACATCGGTGAGCACCTCGGCCAGACGCCCGCTCTCATCCCAGCTCAGCAGGACGTTGCGCGCCCATCCCGTGGGCAGTAAGGCGTCTTCGGCAAACAAGGTACGCGAAATGGATGGGGATGCAGTCATGATGATGGTCTCTGTGAAGCGAAAAAGATCAAACCGCGCAGCTCATGCAGTCACGCGCTCAGTCTGCTCCATCGCAGCCAGCAAAGCCAGAACAAAACGCGCGTTGTCGCCTTCGGTGCCTATGGACACGCGCATGAAATGCTCGAAACCGGGCTCCTTCCAGGGCTTGACGATCACGCCCTGCCTGAGCAGCGCCTCGGTCACCGGGGCATTGGGACGGCCCAGGTCGAGAAACAGGAAGTTGGCTACCGAGGGCGCAATGCGCAGGCCTTGCAGCGGCTGGCCCGGTCCTGCCAGCGCCAGCAGCTGTCTGCGCAGATCTTCGCGCAGCGCCACCGTGGCGGCCACGCCGCTGCGCATGTGCGCAGGGTCGTTCCAGGCCGCCAGCGCCGCGCGCTGGGCCGCCATGTTCACGTTGAAGGGCGAGCGCACCTTGTCCATCAGGCCCACCAGCTCGGCGCTGTCGGCCATGCCGTAGCCCACGCGCAGACCGGCCAGGCCCCAGGCCTTGGAGAAGGTGCGCAGCACGATCCAGGGTCCGACCCGCGCGTCCAGCATGGCCAGCACATCGGGGTAGTCATCGTCATGCAGCGCGTATTCGTAATAAGCCTCATCCACCACCAGCACGGTGTTGGCGGGCGTGGCCTCCAGCACCTGCGCAAACTGCGCCGCATCCATCATGCAGCCCACGGGGTTGGACGGGTTGGGCAGGAAGGCGATCTTGGGGGCCTTGGCCACGGCAGTGCACCAGGCGCCCAGATCGAAGCCCAGTTCCTCGTTCAGCTCGAGGAGCTCGACTTCCGCGCCCATCATCTTCGGATAGATTTCGTGCAGGCCGAACACGGGACGCTGGGTCACCACCAGATCGCCGGGGGCGAGGAAGACCTCGCAGAGAATCTTGATCAGGTCTTCCGAGCCGTCGCCGAACACCAGACGCCCGGCGGGCAGCCCTGTGCGCTCGGCAATGGCTTCGCGCAAGGCCGTGCAGTTGGCATCGGGATAGTTACCCACATCGTCGGCCACCTCGGCAATCGCGCGGCGCACCGAGGCACTGGCACCGAAGGGATTTTCATTGCTGGCCAGTCGCGCGATATCGGTCACGCCATAGCGCGCCCGTACCGCTTCATTGGACAGGCCGGCGTTGTATGCGGGCAGCGGGCGCACCTGGGCACGGGCCAGCGAGGCCACCAGAGAATTCGTCATAGATCGAACACCTTTCCGGGATTCATCAGGCCCAGGGGATCGAGGGCCAGCTTGATGGCCCGCATCGCCGCCAGCTCTGCGGGCGTGCGGCTGTTGCTGAGAAAAGGCTTTTTGTGCAGGCCGATGCCGTGCTCCGCGGAGACGCTGCCCTGCATCTCGCCCACGATGCGGTAGAGAAGCGCCTCCACCTGCTCGCATTCGCCGTTGACGGTCTTGCCATCCACCGAGACATGGAGATTGCCGTCGCCCACATGGCCGAAGTACAGCGCCTGGTGACCTGGCCAGCGAGCGGCAAAGGCCTGCATGCAGGCTTCGGCAAAACGGCCGATGTCGGCCTGGGGCAGGCTCACGTCGAAGTTGATGGCGGGATGCATATTGTTGTTGAGCTCGGCCGGTGCCTCGCGCAGCTTCCACAGCTGCTGCACCTGGGCACCCGACTGGGCCACGATGGCATCGAGCACCTCGCCGGCTTCCATGGCTTCCTCGAGCACCTGCTGCACATCGCCTTGCAGTTGCGCCTCGTCCTTGCCGTCCACATTGATCAGGGCCAGCAAGGGGTAGCGCTGTTCAAAAGGCGCAGCGAGCTTGAGCCAGGCCATGGAGGCCTGCACAAAGCTGTCCCACATCAGCTCATAGGCAGCGACGCTGTTGCCGAAGCGCGATTGCATGCGCTTGAGCACGGCCAGCGCCGAGTCGAAATCGGGCATGGCCACCAGCGTCGTGGCCGTGGCCTGGGGCGCGGGACGCAGGCGCAGCAGCACGCGCGTGATGATGCCCAGCGTGCCTTCGGCACCGATGAAGAACTGCTTGAGGTCATAGCCCGTGTTGTTCTTGATCATGGGGCGCAGCATGGGCAGCACCGTGCCGTCGGCCAGCACCACCTCCAGGCCCAGCACCTGCTCGCGCATCATGCCGTGCTGCAGCACGCCGTTGCCGCCCGCGTTGGTGGAGACATTGCCGCCGATCTGGCAGCTGCCGCGAGCGCCGAGATCCACGCCGAACACCATGCCGACATCGACGGCAGCCTCCTGCACGGCCTGCAGGGTGACGCCGGCCTGCACCTGCATCAGCCCGGTCTTGGCATCGATGTCCTCGATGCGGTTCATGCGATCCAGCGACAGGGCCACTGCCCCCTCCATGGGGACTGCGGCACCGGCCAGCCCGGTCAGTCCACCCTGGGGGACCACCGCAATCCTGTGGGCGCTGCACAGGCGCATGACGGCGCTGACTTCCTCCGTGGTGCGCGGGCGCACCAGCGCCAGCGGCTGCCGGGGCGGCGTGCCGCTCCAATCGGTGCGACAACGCTCGGGCGTGTCCGTGCCGCGCAGCGCTACATCGGCGCCCAGGGTGGAAATCAGTTCATTGAGAAATTGTTCGTGAGACATCAGCAACCTTTCGCGCTCCCCGCATTCAGGCTTTGGCTTGCTGTGCAATCAGGCCCTGGCGCACCACCGTGCAGTCAGGCTTGCTGCCGAACCAGTAGGCCAGCTCTGCAGCCCGCTGCACGGGCCAGAGCACGAAATTGGCGGGGCGACCCACGGCAATCAGGCCTTGCTCGTCCTGCAGGCCCAGAGCCTGCGCGGCGTGCCGGGTAATGCCGGCCAGAGCCTCGGGAACCGTCAGACGGAACAGCGTGCAAGCCATATTGGCCATGAGCAGCAAGCTCAAGCACGGGGAGGTACCCGGATTGTGATCGGTAGAAACGGCCATCGGGACCTTGGCGGCCCTTAATTCCTCAATCGGGGGCACTTTGGTGTCGCGCAGCGTGTAGAAGGCCCCGGGCAGCAGCACGGCCACGGTGCCTGCCTTCTTCATCTCGGCGATGCCCTGCTCGGACAGGTGCTCGATGTGGTCGCAGGACAGCGCGCCATAGCGGGCCGCGAGGGCTGCACCCTCCATATTCGACAGCTGCTCGGCATGCAGCTTGACGGGCAGGCCCAATGCCTTGGCCGCCTGGAAGACCTGCTCGGTCTCGGCCAGCGAGAAGGCGATGCGTTCGCAGAACACGTCGACGGCATCGATCAGGCCTTCGGCGGCCAGCGCCGGCAGCATGACCTGACAGACCAGATCCGTGTATTCCTGGCTGCGGCCCGCATACTCGGGCGGCAGCGCATGGGCCCCTAAAAAGGTGGTTCGCACGGTTACGGCACACAGCTCGCCCAGACGCCTTGCGGCACGCAGCTGCTTGCGCTCGTGTTCCAGGGCCAGTCCGTAGCCCGACTTGATCTCTATGGCCGTCACGCCTTCGGCCAGCAACTGCTCAAGACGCGGCAGAGCCAGCGCCACCAGTTCATCCTCCGACGCTTCGCGCGTGGCCCTGACGCTGGAGACGATGCCGCCGCCGGCCCTGGCCACTTCTTCGTAGCTGGCACCGGCCAGGCGCATGGCGAACTCGTTGGCGCGCTCGCCGCCATAGACCAGATGGGTGTGGCAGTCGATCAGGCCCGGCGTGGCAAGACGCCCTGCGCCATCGTGCCTGGGCAGCGCCTGGTATTGGGCAGGCATGGCATCCTGCGGTCCCACCCAGACCATGCGGCCCTGCTGCACCACGATGCAGGCCAGCGTACTTTCGGGAATATCCGCCACCTCGGAGACATACAGCTGCGGCGCCAGACGCAGGTTTTGCCAGCAGCCGTCGGCGGAGACTGCGGGATGGGGATTAGCTTGCGCCATGGCGATGCTCCTCGTGTTCGATGATGTCAGTCCAGGCCATGAAACTCCTGATTTCATAGCTTCCAGCGCTTGCCTCCCTTAACTTTTCAGATCAATCTTCACTGAAATGTCCGGTACAAAGGCGCAAGCCGCTCCTGTTTCAGGTGTGCGCTGTCAGGCTGACCAGGATCAGCCTGGCATCCTCGCCCTGCGCCACCAGCAGCTCTTTGGACCGGACGCTGCTCCACCAGAGCCCCTGACCGGCTTGCAGTATCCACCCGTCGGCGCATTTCCAGCTACCTTGCAACACCATGCAAAGCCCCGCAGCGCTCAGCCCCGCCTCGGCCTGGCCGCCGAGCAGCTCCAGCCGGGCCGACCATTGTCCGCGCCGGGTCATGACATTGAAGTCGCTGGACGGGCCGCCCAGCAGATCGCAATCCAGCGCCATATCGCCCGAAAAGGCGAACGGCTGCCAGCGCTCGGTCAATGCATGCTCGAGCCCGGCCTGGGCGCTGTGCAGCTGCACCCCGTCGCCATCGAGCAGCATGATCTGCCGGTCTATGCCCGCAAACGCCGAAAACGGGCCGGCCTGGGCAATCCTGGCCACGCTCACGCGCCAGCCAAAGCTGTCCATGCCCGCGCCCTGCGGCCAGCAGGCAATCTCGCGCGTGCTGCCGCCCCCGTTCTTCCACGGGCTGGGCGCAATCTGGTTCAGGTCAAAGCGTTGCATCGAAGACTGTTGTGAGTGAAGCCGAAGCTCTAAAAACAAGCATGCCCCAGGTGCGGGACGCCCAGCAAGGGCCGCCCCGCAGCAAAGGGCGTCGTCCCCCTGGGGGGGAAGCGGCGGGGCCGCCTAGGCGCAGCCGCTCAGGGGGGACGACGTTACTTCACCATCGGCAGATTCAAGCCATGGCGCTTGGACGCTTGCACGGCAATCTCGTAGCCTGCATCGGCATGGCGCATCACGCCGGTGGCGGGGTCGTTCCAGAGCACGCGGTTCAGGCGGGCCGCAGCCTCGTCCGTACCATCGGCCACGATGACCACGCCAGCGTGTTGCGAGTAACCCATGCCCACGCCACCGCCGTGGTGCAGGCTGACCCAGGTGGCACCACCCGCAGTGTTGAGTAGTGCGTTGAGCAGCGGCCAGTCGGAGACGGCGTCGGTGCCGTCCTTCATGGCTTCGGTCTCGCGGTTGGGGCTAGCCACCGAGCCGCAGTCCAGGTGGTCGCGGCCGATCACGATGGGCGCCTTGAGTTCGCCGTTCTTGACCATTTCATTGAAGGCCAGGGCCGCCTTGTGGCGCTCGCCCAGACCCAGCCAGCAGATGCGCGATGGCAGGCCCTGGAAGGCGATGCGCTCCTTGGCCATGTCCAGCCAGCGGTGGGTGTGCTTGTTTTCGGGGAACAGCTCCTTGATCTTGGCGTCGGTCTTGTAGATGTCCTCGGGGTCGCCGGACAGCGCCACCCAGCGGAACGGGCCCTTGCCTTCGCAGAACAGGGGGCGGATGTAGGCGGGCACAAAGCCGGGGAAGTCGAAGGCGTTCTTCACGCCTTCGTCCAGGGCCACCTGGCGGATGTTGTTGCCGTAGTCCACCGTGGGAATGCCCATGGCCTGGAAGTCCAGCATGGCCTGCACATGCTGGGCGCAGCCCTGGGCGGCGGCCTTCTTGAGCCTGGGATGTTGACCGGGATCGGCCGCAGCGGCGTTCCATTGCTCCACGGTCCAGCCCACGGGCAGATAGCCGTTGATCAGATCATGGGCGGAGGTCTGGTCGGTCACGATATCGGGACGGATGCCGCCGGCCTTGGCGCGCCTGACCAGCTCGGGCAGGACTTCGGCCGCATTGCCCAGCAGGGCGATGGAGACGGCCTCGCCCTTTTCGGTGTGATGCTTGATCAGGGCCAGTGCATCGTCGATGTCCTTGGCCTGCTTGTCCACATAGCGGGTGCGCAGGCGGAAGTCGATGCTGGACTGCTTGCATTCGATGGCCAGCACGCAGGCACCGGCCAGCACGCCGGCCAGCGGCTGGGCACCGCCCATGCCGCCCAGGCCGGCCGTGAGAATCCACTTGCCGGTCAGGTCGTTGTTGTAGTGCTGGCGACCGGCCTCGACAAAGGTCTCGAACGTGCCCTGCACGATGCCCTGGGCGCCGATGTAGATCCAGCTGCCGGCCGTCATCTGGCCGTACATGAACAGGCCCTTCTGATCGAGCTCGTTGAACTTCTCCCAGTTGGCCCACTTGGGCACCAGGTTGGAGTTGGCCAGCAGCACGCGCGGCGCATCGGGGTGGGTCTTGAACACGCCCACCGGCTTGCCCGACTGGATCAGCAGCGATTCGTCGGCCTCGAGCTTCTTGAGCTGGGCCAGGATCTCGTCATAGCACTCCCAGTTGCGGGCCGCGCGGCCGATGCCGCCGTAGACGACGAGCGCCTTGGGGTTCTCGGCCACATCCGGGTCCAGGTTGTTCTGGATCATGCGGTAGGCCGCTTCGGCGAGCCAGTTCTTGCAGTGCAGCTCGCTGCCGCGGGGAGCGCGGATTTCTCGGCTGGCGTCGTAGCGGGGGTCTTGCTTGGCCGCGCTGAGGATGGCGTCGTTGGCGTTCATGGTCGTATCCTTCAAGAATGGGTGGGAGGATTCAGCCGGCTTGCACGGCGTAAGTGGCACCAGCAAAGTTCCTGTCTGCGCCTGTGGTCGCGGCAGGAGCCGGGCTGGGGTAGATCATCTGGCCGGGCACGTTCATGCTTTTCCTGGCCAGCGGGTAGTAGACGAGCGAGGTGACGATCAGGCTCACGATCCACGAGATGTCGGCGCCGTTCATGGCCTTGGCCAGCGGGCCCACATACATGGCCTGGTTGATGAAGGGAATCTGCACCGCAACGCCCATCACATAGCAGGACAGGGCCGTCCAGTTGTAGGCGCCATAACGGCCCTGGCTGTCATAGAGCGCCGGGATGTCCACCTTTTCCTTGGAGACCAGGTAGTAGTCCACCAGATTGACGGCGCTCCAGGGAACGAACACGGTGAGCAGCAGCAGCACGAAATTCTTGAAGGTGGCCAGGAAGTTGGAGCTGGCCAGCAGGGCCACCAGCACCGTCACCAGCACAAAGCCCAGGATGTAGAGCAGGCGCGATGTCGCGGTGAACTGCGTTTTCCGGTTGAAGGCGCTGACCGTTGTCAGCACGGTCATGAAGCCGCCATAGGCGTTGAGGCAGTTCACGGTAAGCTTGCCGGTGACGATGACCAGATAGATCACCACGGCCAGCGGGCCAGCCAGCTGGCCCATGAAGCCGACCTGGTTCTTGATGAAGTTGGCGCCCAGGGCTGCGACCAGCACACCGAAGCTCATGGCCAGCTGCGAGCTGATGACACTGCCGCCGAACGTGGTCCAGAAGGTGGCGGCGGTCGAGGTCCTGGTGGGCAGATAGCGCGAATAGTCGGCCACATAGGGGGCAAACGTCATCTGCCAGCCTGCCGACAGAGCCATGGCGGTGAGAAAGCTGGCCCAGGTGAAAGGCTTCTGGCCGAACGCCGAGACCACATCGAACTGATGGCACAGCTGCCAGGCCAGATAGCCAAAGCCCAGAATGCCGACCACGGTGGAGATGCGCCCCACCACATGGATGAGCCGGTAGCCCACCACCGCGACCAGGGCCGTGAGCGCGCCGAAGATGATGATGCCGGCCGCGGGGCTGTGAAAGCCGAACATCAGATTGATGGCCTGGCCCGAGAGCACGGTGCCCGTGGCGGCGAAGCCCACATACATCAGGATCACCAGCACCAATGGCAGGGCTGCGCCCTTGACGCCGAACTGCACGCGGCTGGAGATCATCTGGGGCAGACCCAGGCGCGGCCCCTGGGCCGAGTGCAGCGCCATGACGATGCCGCCGAGAATATTGCCGATCAGGAGACCGAGGATGGCGGTCATGGCTTCGGCGCCGAACACCACGGCCAGGGCGCCGTCCACCACCGCCGTGATCTGCATGTTGGCACCGAACCAGAGGGTGAACTGGCTGGAGGGCGTGCCGTGGCGCTCGCTCTCCGGAACCATGTCTATGGTTCTGCTCTCGATGGCGCCAGAGGAACCCAGCGTTGCTGTATCAATACTCATGAAATTGCTCCGTCAATCCCTCTGGATGTCTCTTATATGTCCGAACAACTTTCAGTAATTTCCATAAAGTTGTCTATACGAATTTTGTGATTTACTCCTGCCAACGTCAATCATCTAGACAGCTTTTCTAATCCAAACAAACCCTATGTCGCGAACCGATACCACCGCCGCCGTACCTGCGTTCCAGCGCATCAAAGACCATGTGCTGCAGCAGATCCACAGTGGCGTATGGCAGGAAGGCCAGGCCATTCCCAGCGAGGCCGCGCTGGTCAAGCAGTTCAATGTGGCGCGCATGACCGTCAACCGTGCCTTGCGCGAGCTCAGCGACGAAAAGACACTGACGCGTGTCCAGGGCTCGGGCACTTTCGTGGCCCAGCAGAAGTACCAGGCCACCCTGGTCGAGCTGCGCAATATCGCCGACGAGATCGCGGCTCGCGGCCACCGCCATCGGGGGGAGCTGCAGCGGCTCGAGCGCTGCAAGGTCGACGCCGCCCTGCTGCGCCAGTTCGAGCTGAACGCCGCCCCCCATCTGTTTCACTCCGTGGTCGTGCACTTCGAAAACGATGTTCCCATCCAGGTCGAAGACCGTTATGTGAACCCGGCCGTGGCTCCCGACTATCTGAGCCAGGACTTTGCAAGCCAGACGCCGAATGCCTATCTGGTGCGCGTGGCTCCGCTGCAGGGAGTGAGCTTCTCCATCGAGGCGAGCATGCCCACGGCCGAGGTCGCTGATCTGCTGCGCATGGAAACCTCCGAGCCCTGCCTGGTGCTGCGCCGCAAAACCCGCTCCCAGGGCCAGGTGGCCTCGGTTTCGGCCCTGTGGCACCCGGCATCGCGCTACCAATTCGCGGGAAGTTTTTGATCCCCCTGAGCGGCTGCGCCGCTTTCCCCCAAGGGGACGGCGCCCTCGCTGCGAGGCGGCGCGGCCGGCTGAGGCACTTGCTTGCCCCCCCTGGCCTGAGGCACCGGCGATTTTTGCGATGAGGGTTGTAGGCAGCAGTTTTAGCGCTCCGTGCTTGGCAGGATGTTCTGCAACACCTCGGGCCAGGCGGTTTCCAGCGCCCACAGACGCATGATTTCGATATCGGGGGCCAGGTAGCGGTCCTTGTCCAGATAAGGCACCTGGCTGCGGATCAGCGCGTACTGCTCCTCGATCAGCGGCGAGCTCTTGAGACGGCGGTCGAAGTCCATGCCCTGGACTGCGGCCATGGCCTCCACGCCCACGATCACCGCCGTGTTCCTGGCCATGTCGGCCAGGCGACGCGCGCCATAGGTGGCCATGGAGACATGGTCTTCCTGGTTGGCCGATGTGGGCAGGCTGGTCACGCTGCTCGGGTGCGCCAGGCACTGGTTTTCGGCCGCCAGGGCGGCCGCCGTGACCTGGGCGATCATGAAGCCCGAGTTGACGCCGCTGTCTTCGATCAGGAAGGCCGGCAGGCGCGACAGCCCGGTGTCCAGCAGCAAGGCCATGCGACGCTCGGAGATGGCGCCGATTTCGGCGATCGCCAGGGCCATGATGTCGGCGGCGAAAGCCACGGGTTCGGCGTGGAAGTTGCCGCCCGAAATCACGTCGCCGTTGTCGAACACCAGCGGATTGTCCGAGGCTGCATTGGCTTCTATGACCAGCACGCGCGCAGCATGGCTGAGGTTGTCCAGGCAGGCGCCCATGACCTGCGGCACGCAGCGGATGGAATAGGGATCCTGCACGCGCCCGCAATTGGGGTGCGAGGGGTCGATGGCGCTGCCGTCCAGCAGCGAGCGCACGGCGGCCGCCACGGCAATCTGTCCCTGCTGGCCTCTGGCCTCGTGAATGCGCGCATCGAAGGGCTTGATCGAGCCCTGTATGGCTTCCAGCGTCAGGCAGCCGGCGACCAGGCCTGCGGCCAGCACGCTTTCGGCCTGGAACAGACCCGCCAGCGCCAGCGAGGTGGAGACCTGGGTTCCATTCAGCAGCGCCAGCCCCTCCTTGGGACCCAGCACAAAGGGCTCCAGACCGATATGTTTCATGGCTTCACGGCCGCAGACGATCTTGCCGTCCACCTTGGCCTGCCCCTCGCCGATCAGCACGCAGGCCAGGTGCGACAGCGGCGCCAGATCGCCCGAAGCGCCCACCGACCCCTTGGAGGGAATCACGGGCAGGACATCGGCATTGGCCAGCGCCAGCAGCGCGTCCACCAGCGCCGTGCGGGCTCCCGAATGCCCGCGGGCCAGACTCACGGCCTTGGTGGCCAGAACCAGACGCACCACATGATCCGGCAGTGGCTCGCCCGTGCCCACGCTGTGCGAAAGCACCAGATTGCGCTGCAGCTCGGCCAGACGCTCATGGGCAATCTTGGTCGAAGCCAGCTTGCCGAAACCAGTGTTGATGCCGTAGACCACCTGGTCTTCATCGACGATGTGCTGCACATGCGCCTCGGCCTTGCGCATGGCGGCATAGGCGGCCTGCGCCATGCTGAGCTGCACGCCGCCGTCCTGAATGCGGCGCAGCTGAGCCAGCGTGAGTTCGCCGGGATGCAGTTCCAGTTCGGAGTTCGAGAGCTCTTGGGTGGTGGTAGTGTTCATGGCTATACCTGTCTATACAGTCAAGAGAAACAAAAACGTACTGAGGGATTCAAGAGCCTGGCCGGGATCAGCCGCCGTGCACTGAATCGGTTCGGAAACGGCTACCGAGTCGGTAGCGCATGCCTGGATGCACGCAATGCACCCAGGTGATAGGGACGCCGCGCAACCAGGTACGGCGCGTGAGCATCAGGCAAGGCTGGTCGATAGCCATCTGCAGCAGCCGGGCCTGTTCGGCCGTCGGCAAGATCGCATCGACCACATGTTCGATCTGGTCGTACTGCACATTGCGCACCAGATAGACCGAGGGCTGCACGGCAGAGAAATCCTGGTCCATGAAGTCAGGGACCAGGCGGGGGTTCACATAGCGGTCTTCGATCTGGACCGGCAGCTCGTTTTCGAAGTGCACGCCGTGCAGGTGAAAGACCGAGGCGCCGACCGCCAGGTCCAGCGCCGCGGCGACTTCGGGCGAGGCGGACTCGCGGCGCATATCGAGCAGCTCGAAGCGATGATCGTGACCGCGCTGGGTGATCTCTTCACCGATATTGGCAATGCGCAGCAGGGTCGATTGCGGCTTTTCCTCGGCCACGAAGGAGCCCACTCCCGCCACACGCACGATCACGCCCTGCTCGGCCAGTTCGCGCAGCGCGCGGTTCACCGTCATGCGCGCCACGCCGAACTCGTTGACCAGCTCCTGCTCGGAAGGCACACGCGCGCCGGCCGCCAGCGAGCCGTCGCCGATCTTGCGCAGCACATGGTCCTTGACCTGCTGGTACAACGCGAGCGGCATCTGGGCTGCAGGAGCCGTTTTGCGTTGGGCAGGGTCTCGGACATTCATGATGCAGGCCTCAGTGAGCAGCCGCAGCCAGTGACTCGGCGCGAATCTCTTCCGTCAACCGGGCCTTGAGCTCCATGAACTCTGGCGAGGTCTTGACGGTGTAGTGGCGCGGGTGCGGCAGATGGACCGGGATGTCTGCCTTGATGCGGCCCGGACGCGCGCTGAACACGGCCACGCGATTGGCCATGAAGATGGCTTCATCGATATCGTGGGTCACGAACATCACCGTCTTGCGCTCGGCCTCCCAGATGCCCAGCAGCAACTCCTGCATCAGAACCCGGGTCTGGTTGTCCAGCGCACCGAAGGGCTCGTCCATGAGCAGGATCTTGGGATCGTTGGCCAGCGCACGCGCGATCGCCGTGCGTTGCTGCATGCCTCCAGACAGCTGCTTGGGATAGTGATTCTCGAACCCGCGCAGACCCACCTTGGCAATGAAGTAGTCGCTGCGCTCTTTCTGGACGGCTTCGCTTGCACCCTTCTCGCGCAGCCCGAAGCGAATGTTCTGGGCTACGGTCAGCCAGGGAAACAAGGTATAGCTTTGAAACACCATGCCGCGGTCGGCGCCGGGCTCCTGCACCAGTTTCCCGTCCAGCAGCACCTGCCCCGTCGTCGGAAAATCCAGACCCGCAACAATGCGCAGCATCGTCGATTTGCCGCAGCCGGAGGGCCCGAGAATGGTCACGAAATCGTTCTCCCGGACCTCGAAATCCACCGGCAGCAGCGCCTGGGTGCTGACACCTTTGTGGCTGGTGAAGGTACGCGAAACGCCTTGAATGGACAGCTGGTTCATCACAGGGAACTCCATTCGAACATGCGACGGTTGAAGGTTTTGAAGATGAAGTCCGACACCAGACCGATAAGCCCGATGATGATGATGCCGAAGATGATCTGTCCGGTATTGAGCAGCGCCTGGCTGTCGGTGATCATGTGTCCGATGCCGGAGGACGAGCCGATCAGCTCGGCGACGATCACATAGGTCCAGGCCCAGCCCAGAACCAGGCGCAGGGTTTCCGCGATGCCAGGAGCAGCACCGGGAATCAGCACCCGCTTGACGATGCCGGTATTGCTGGCACCCAGGGTGTAGGCGGCCTCCACCAGATCCTTGCGTGCACCGCCCACGGTCACGGCCACCATGAGGGTGATCTGGAACACCGAGCCGATGAAGATGACCAGCAGCTTCTGTGCTTCGCCCACGCCGGCCCAGAGGATCAGCAGCGGAATGAAGGCCGATGCGGGCAGGTAGCGGCAGAATGAGACAAAGGGCTCGAAAAACGCCTCCACGGGCTTCCAGGCCCCCATGGCAATGCCCAGCGGAACGGCCACGACGCTGGCCAGTATGAAGCCCCCCATGACACGCCATACGGTCATGCCGATGTCATGGTGAAAGTCGAACTCCGTGAACAGCAGAATGCCTTCGCGCAGCATCGTCAGAGGGCTGGCAAGAAAGGTCGGCGACACCAGGCCGCCAAAGGTCACGGCGGACCAGATCAGCACAAAAAGCGCAAAAAAGCCCGTGCCGAGCAGCCACTTGGCCTTGGGGCTGACAGGTTCCAGAGGGGCCATATAGCGCCGACGAGCCGGCCGTCCGGAAGGCGATGCCACCTGAACCGATGCGGGCGACGCTGACTTGATAGAAGGTGATACCGCTTCCATGTGCAACCTCTTTGCGCTTACTTGATGAAGCTTGCGTCGTACATGACGCCGTAGTTCTCAGGAATGCTGCGAATCACGCCAGCCTCCTTGAGGATGGCGGCTGACTCCTTCATGAAAGGCAGCAGGTCGTTGGCAAAGAATTTCTGATTGGCTTCCTTGTCCGACCATTTCAGGAAGGCAGCCGACTTGCCGAACTGTTCACCGCTTTGCTTCACGGCCGCGCCCATGATTTCGTAGCTCTTTTCCTTGTCGGAATTGATCATGGCGATCGCATCGAAGTAGGACTGGGTCAGGGCCTTGGCCGCCGGCGCATTGGCCTTGAGCCACTTGGGATCGCAACCCACGGTGTCCATCACCATCGGGTAGTCGATGGTGGTGGCCAGAATCTTGCCCGCGCTGGGGTTGGCGCGGACCGTGGACAGGTAGGGCTCATAGGTCATGGCCGCATCGTTCTGCCCGGAGACAAAAGCCTGTGCCGCAGGCTGCGGCTCCAGCGATACGGTCTTGATGTCTTTCATGGTCATGCCGTTCTTGTTCAGCATCCAGGCCAGACCGAAGTAGGGAGCCGTACCCGGCGCGCTGACGGCGACGGTCTTACCTTTCAGATCGGCAAAGTTCTTGACGTCGTTGCGCACGGCAATACCGTCTGCGCCATAGGACTTGTCCATCTGGAAGATCTGCACGATGGGCACACCATTGGTGTTCCAGGCCACATGCGTCTCCACGGTGGTGGCGGCACATTGCACGGCACCCGAGGCCAGCGCCAGGTGACGGTCCTTCTGGGGAATCATCTTGATTTCGACATTGAGGCCGTTCTTCTTGAAGATCCCTGCCTTGTCCGCGAGCGTCAGTGGAGCGAAGCCGGTCCATCCCGACATGCCCAGGACGATCTTGGTCTCCTGAGCCGCTGCATGTTGTGCAGCAGACACTAGAACGGTTGCGGCTAATGCCAATTGCCAGATTGGAACGCGACGTGTCGATTTCATGGGACTCTCCTCGGTCGATGCCAGAGCAGTTCGGTTGTTGATGCGGACTTCAAGCCTTGCACGACAGTGCAGGCAGCGAAGTTTGCGGTTGCTGATTGAACATGTATATACAGGCTTACCCGAGCGCCATAGTTACAGCATTTCTCAGCTGTATAGACATG
Organism: Comamonas testosteroni; assembly: GCF_014076415.1. Lineage (NCBI taxonomy): Bacteria > Pseudomonadati > Pseudomonadota > Betaproteobacteria > Burkholderiales > Comamonadaceae > Comamonas > Comamonas testosteroni. The sequence continues at coordinate 203,004 of NZ_CP043568.1, read as the reverse complement.
CACCAACAATCGACAAGAGCAAGCAATGTGCCAACTCGCTCGCCCACGGACCGCCTCCGCCGTCTCCCGGAGACGCGCACCAAAACAGCATCCGAGTTGCGCTAGTCGGGTGCAATCACGCTTTTCGCCGCGGTCAGAAATGGTGCAATCAGCGCCGAGGCATTGCTCCTTGGCACCGACAGCACCACGGCCTGCTTGGCGACACGGCCCTTGATTCTTTTGCAGACCAGTCGCTTGCCGTCGTGGGTTCGGTCAACCACCGGCCGCGTGGTCAGAACGCTGACACCATGCCCGTTGGCGACCATGGAGCGAACAAGCTCTATCGACGCCAGTTCATAGTTCACCGTGGGCACCACGCCCGCCTCCCGAAACAGCGAGAGAAAGTACTCTCGGCTCTGCGGCAGGTTGATCAGCAGCAACGGCGACTGGGCCAGCTCCGCCAGGCTCACGCTGGGCGCCGCAGCCAGGGCATGCCTTGCGGGCAGCAAGGCATAGGGCGGCAACGCGGCAACCGGGTGCATGGTCAGCAGAGGGCGAGCCAGGCCCAGGTCATATTGCAGCGCGGCATGGATCTCCCCGCGCTCCACTTGCCGCGTCAGGGAGGCGATGTCCCCTTCGACCAGTTCGATGTCGATGGAGGGGTGGCGCTTTTGCATCTGGGTAAGCAACTGCGGAATCCACAGCGCGCCCAGCGTGCTCAGAAAGCCCAGCCTCAGCGTGCCGGAAACCGCCTGCTTGCGTGGCTCCTGAAGCAGTTGCGCAGCCTCCAGCAGGCTCAGGGCCTCCCGGCTTCTGGCCAGCCCTGCCGCGGTCAGGTCCAGCCCGACGGCATGTTTGCGCACAAACAGCTTCTCGCCCCATTGGGCCTCCAGGTCGGCAATCGCCTTGGAGATGGAGGGCTGTGAAACATTGATGGCCAGCGCCGCCTTGGCCGTGCTGCCGTGGCGTGCGGCGGCCACGAAGTACTCGAGCTGTCGCAGATTTATCTGAATCAATTTTTTGAATCCAATGAATGGGAAATGAATATTTTCCATTGATTCATGTTTTGGGCAGCATGCAGACATCGCTTCAGATCAACAGCGGGAATCCCATGCCTGAATCCACCGAAAAATCTGCCTCCCGTCCGCTGGACGGCATCCGCATCCTGGACTTCACCCGGGTTCTGGCAGGCCCCATGTCCACGGCCTTGCTGGCCGATCTGGGAGCGGAAGTCGTGAAGGTGGAGCCGCCCCAGGGCGACGACTACCGTGCCATCGGCCCCATGAAGAACGGGCAAAGCGCCTTGTTCACGGTCATGAATCGCAACAAGCAAAGCCTGGTGCTCGATCTCAAGCATGCGGACGCGGTGGCCGTGGTGCATGAGCTGGTCCGGCAGGTCGACGTGGTGGTCGAGAACTTCAGGCCTGGCGTGGCCGAGCGCCTGGGCATCGGCCCTGAAACGCTGCGCGCCCTCAATCCCCGGCTGGTGTATGTCAGCGTCTCCGGCTTCGGCCAGACCGGCCCGCTGGCCCATCGCCCGGCCTACGACATCATTGTTCAGGCCATGAGCGGCCTGATGGAAGCCACGGGCGAGCCTCAAGGCGCGCCCACCCTGGTCGGCGAAGCGGTCAGCGATGTGGTTGCCGGCCTGTTTGCCTCCTGGGCGACACTGGCGGCCCTGCTGCAGGCGCAGAGAACAGGCACCGGCCAGCATGTCGATGTCGCCATGTTCGACACCACGCTGAGCTTTCTGGCGACATCGATGTCACGCTATCTGTTCACCGGCCTGCCTGCCCGGCGTGTGGGCAACCGGCATCCGCTCTCGGCGCCGTTCGGCGTCTACAGGGCACGTGACGGCCACTACGCCCTGGCCGTGCTCAACAAGAAGCTGTTCGATGCCACCGCTGCCGCGATGGAACTGCCCGAACTGGCCAGCGATCCGCGTTTTGCCAGTGACGAAAGCCGCTCGGCCAACGAGCCCGCCTTGCGCGCTGCGCTGGAGGGCTGGAGCACGCAGCACGATGTGGCCCAGGTGGTCGCGCGGCTGGAGAGCGCAGGCGTTCCCGCAGCCCCCATCTGGAATATCGAGCAGGCCCTGAATTCCGAGCAGATCCGCTCGCGTGGCCTGCTCCGCGAGATCGAAGACGAACGCCTTCCGGGCCTGCAGCTGCCGACACAGCCCGTGCATTTCAACGGCGCTCTGCCCAATCGTGCGCAACGCGCGCCGGCCCTGGGCGAGCACACGGAGCTGCTGCTGCAAAGCTGGCTGGGCCGCAGCACGGACGCCATTGCTGCCTTGCGCGAAGCAGGCGCCCTGGGTTGATTCTGATAGCAAGAAAACAAGGAGAGACAGCCATGTCATTGATTCGTCTGGGCGCGACCGAAGAAGATCAGGCCGTTGCCGATGCCGTTGCACGCTTTGCCGAGGAAGCCCTGGCGCCCGTGGCCCAGGCCATGGACGAGCAAGCCTTTTCCGCCACGCGTCATGTGCCCGGCCTGTCCGCGCTGGGCGTGATGGGCATGAATCTGCCGGAGCGCTTTGGCGGGCCGGGCGTCACTCCCACCGCCATGCTGATGTCGCTGGTCGCCATCTCGCGCGCCTGTGCAGCGACCTCGTCCATGATCGGTGCTCACTACCTGGGCACGGATGCCGTTCTCATCGGCGGTGACGAGGCGCAGTGCGAGCAATGGCTGCCGCGCTGCGCCAGCGGGGAATGGCTGGCGGCCTTCGCGCTGACCGAGCCGCGTGGCGGCTCCCACCCAGCAGACATGCGTACCCGGGCCGTGCGCGACGGCGACGACTATCTGATCACGGGCGTCAAGCACTTCATCTCGAATGCGGCAGAGGCCCGCTTCATGGTGGTCTTCGCCAAGACCGATGCGCAGGCTGCGGCACGCGGAGTCAGTGCCTTCATCGTGCCGCGCGAGCTGCCCGGCATACAGGTATCGTCGCCCGAAAAGCTCATGGGCATCCGCGGCGGACATGCCTTTGAGGTTTCGCTGGACGGCGTACGCGTCCCGGCTGCCAACCGCCTCGGCGCCGAGGGCACCGGGTTCAAGACCGCCATGAAAGTGCTGGACAACAGCCGCCTGGACGTGGCCGCGACCTCTCTGGGCATCGCCGAGGCCGCGCTCAAGGCAGCAGCCGACTGGGCCAACCAGCGTCTGGTGGGCGGCGAACCGATAGCCGGCAAGCAGGGCATCCAGTTCAAGCTCGCCGACATGAAGCTGCGTCTGGAAGCCGCCTGGGGGCTGACCATGCAGGCCCTGGCACTGCGCCAGCAGGGGCAGCCGTTCACCCAGCAGTCGGCCATGGCCAAGCTGTTCGCCTCGGAGATGGTGGGCTTCGTGACCGACGAGGCGCTGCAGATCCATGGCGGCTACGGCTATACCCGTGAAATGCCCCTGGAGCGCTATGTGCGCGACGCCCGCATCCTGCGCATCTACGAAGGCTCTTCCGAGATTCAGCGCACCATCATTGCACGTGCCGTACTGAGCACCTAGGGGTCGCAGCGGCACCCGGGAGGATTTGCTGGTGTAATCCACTCCATGGACAAACACTCTTCCATGTCGCTGCACGGGAAAATTCTCACCGAGATTGAACAGAACATTCTCAGTGGCCGCTGGCCGCCCGGCTATCGCATCCCGTCGGAGATGGAGCTGACCGTCCATTACCAATGCTCGCGCATGACCGTGAGCAAGGTGCTGAACAAGCTGGCAGAAGCCGGTCTGCTGGTGCGCAAGCGCAAGGCGGGAAGCTTTGTGACGAGCCCGCAAACCAGCTCTGCCGTGCTCGAGATTCCCGATCTGCGTCAGGTGGTGCTTGGCATGGGGCAGGAGTACTCGAGCAGACTGCTCGGCCGCACGCAGCGGCGCAGCACGCGCGAGGACATGGAGGCCATGCGCATGACGCGGCCGGCCCCCATCGTCCATGTGCTGTGCCTGCACATGGCGGGATCCCGGCCGTTCTGCATCGAAGACCGCCTGATCAATCTCGAATCCGTGCCGGACGCCGAGCACGAGCCGTTCACCGAACACAGCCCCAGCTCCTGGATGGTCAACCATGTGCCCTGGAGCTCGGCCGAACACCGCATTCGCGCCGAGGCAGCCAGCGAGGAAACCGCCGGCCTGCTGGAGATCAAGCCCGGCTTTCCCTGCCTGGTGATCGACCGCCGCACCTGGACCGGGCAGTTGCCCATCACCTTTGTGCGCCTGACCTATCCCGCCGATCTCTACGAGCTGGATGCGCATTTTTCGCCCTCCACCATAGGGCAGGCTGGCTGATTGTGCATAACCCGGCCCGGGCAGCGCGTCGGGTCGCGGCGCACAATAGGGCCAGTCCTGATGCTTGCAACCGAGGTTAAATCAGCCTCAAACTCATATACAGCAAGCGCTACCAGCTATCGATTCAAGAGTACCCGGTGTCTTCCGCGCAATCCATTCTGCAAGCCGTTTTTGGCTACGAGCAATTCCGTGGCCCCCAGCAGGCCATCGTCTCGCATGTCATCAACGGCGGCGATGCGCTGGTGCTCATGCCCACGGGTGGCGGCAAATCGCTGTGCTATCAGGTGCCGGCCATTGCGCGCCAGCAGCTCGGCCATGGCGTGACGATCGTGGTCTCGCCGCTGATCGCGCTCATGCACGACCAGGTCGGCGCACTGCATGAGGCCGGCATCAGCGCCGCCTATCTGAACTCCACCCTGAGCTACGACGAGACGCAGGAGGTGGAGCTGCGCCTGCAAAGCGGCGACATCACCCTGCTCTACGCCGCGCCCGAGCGGCTGAACACACCACGTTTTCTGGGCCTGCTCGACGATCTGCATGCCCAGGGCAAGCTGTCGCTGTTCGCCATCGACGAAGCGCATTGCGTGAGCCAGTGGGGACACGACTTCCGCCCCGAATACCGCGCGCTGAGCGTGCTGCACCAGCGCTATGCCGAGGTGCCGCGCATCGCGCTGACGGCCACTGCCGATGCGCTGACGCGCGCCGACATCATCGAGCGCCTGCAGCTGGAAGCAGCCCAGCATTTCATCAGCAGCTTCGACCGCCCGAACATCCGCTACAAGATCGCCGAGAAAAAGGACGTCAGCAACCAGCTGCTGCGCTTTATCGAGCGCGAGCATGAGGGCGAGGCCGGCGTGGTCTATTGCCAGTCACGCAAGCGTGTCGAGGAGCTGGCCCAGACCCTGGTGCAAAACGGCATCAATGCCCTGCCCTATCACGCGGGCCTGCCCCAGGACATGCGGCAGAACCACCAGGACCGCTTCTTGCGCGAGGACGGCGTGGTCATGGTGGCGACGATTGCCTTCGGCATGGGCATCAACAAGCCCGATGTGCGCTTTGTGGCCCATGTGGACATGCCCAAGAACATCGAGGGCTACTACCAGGAAACCGGCCGTGCGGGCCGCGACGGCCTGCCCGCCGATGCCTGGATGGCCTACGGTCTCAGCGACGTGGTCAACCAGCGCCGCATGATCGACGAAAGCCCGGCCGAGGAACAGTTCAAGCAGGTGATGCGCGGCAAGCTCGATGCCCTGCTCGGTCTGGCCGAGGCCACGGACTGCCGCCGTGTGCGCCTGCTGGCCTATTTTGGCGAACAGTATGGACAGGAGCCAAGCCTGGACGGCAAGCCACTGCAGGCCGTTGCCCGCACCCATTGCGGCAACTGCGACAACTGCCTGGAGCCGCCGGCGCTCTGGGACGGCACGGATGCGGCGCGCAAGCTGCTGTCCACCATCTTCCGCGTGCACGAGGCCAGCGGCCTGACATACGGTGCAGGCCACATCATGGACGTGCTGCGTGGCAAGGAGACGGACAAGGTCACGCAGTACGGGCATGACAAGGTGTCCACCTTCGGCATCGGCAAGGAATATTCGGAGCCGCAGCTGCGCGCCGTGATGCGCCAGTTGCTGGCCACCGGGGCCCTGGGCCTGCACAAGGTGGTGAGCGAGAACAGCGGCCATGTGTTTGACACCTTGTGTCTGGCCGCCGGCTCGCGTGCCGTGCTCAAGGGCGAGATACAGGTGCAGCTGCGCGAAGCCGTGGCCGCTTCACGCAGCAGGAAGCAGAGCAAGAAGTCCGCCGCCAATGCGGCTGCAGTCAATCTGGGCCCCGATGCGCAGGTTCGCTTCATCAACCTCAAGGCCTGGCGCGCCGAAGTGGCCAAGTCTCACAATCTGCCGGCCTATGTGATCTTCCACGATGCCACGCTGGCATCGATTGCCGAACTCAATCCCCAGAGCCTGCAGGAGCTGCAGGGCGTGAGCGGCATGGGCACCAAGAAGCTCGATGCCTATGGAGCCGAGGTGCTGCGCGTGGTGGCCCTGGGCTGATCGGCCCGCCGCAACGGCTACGGTGCCGCCTGGCCAGCCCGTGGCGGCTCGGCCCCGAGCCTTGGGCCAGCTGAAAGCGCAGCGGGAGGGCTGCCACGCCGGTTTCAAATCCCTGAGGCCGCAGGAAGCCGGCCAATAGAGACCTCTCCACAATTCCCACACAAATGCTCGACAGCCCGGAAATATTGCAAACGCACACTGCTGCCGCATACCGTTGACCGAATCCATTTTTGCGGAGCGCTTTCTGCTGTGATCAATACTGCCCAATTGCTGGCTGACGAAGCCAAATACTGCTCGTTTGGCGACACCGTCCACTACGTCAATCCTCCGAAGATCTTCACGGGCTGCGAAGGCAGCTATATGTACGACGATGCCGGCACGTCCTACCTCGATCTGCAGATGTGGTATTCGGCCGTCAACTTCGGCTACAAGAACAAGCGTCTTGAAGCCAAGATGATCGAGCAGCTGCAGGAGCTGCCCCAGGTGGCCAGCCAGTATCTGCACCCCACCAAGATCGAACTGGCCAAGTTCATCGCCGAGGACGCCAAGCGCAAATGGGGCCATGACGGCCGCGTGCACTTCAACGTGGGCGGCGCTCAAGCCATCGAGGACTCGCTGAAGGTCGTGCGTAACGCCAGCGGCGGCAAGAGCCTGATGTTCGCGTTCGAAGGCGGCTATCACGGCCGTACGCTGGGCGCATCCTCGATCACCTCCAGCTACCGCTACCGCCGCCGTTTCGGCCACTTCAGCGACCGCGCGCAGTTCATCCCCTTCCCCTACCCCTTCCGCCGCCCCAAGGGCATGACGTCCGAGGAGTATGCGGATCAGATCGTGCGCGAGTTCGCGCGCAAGTTCGAGAACGAATACCACGCGGTCTGGGACCCCAAGACCAATCAGTGCGAATACGCAGCCTTCTACGTGGAACCCATTCAGGGCACGGGCGGCTACGTGGTTCCTCCTCCCAACTTCTTCAAGGGTCTGAAGAAGGTGCTGGACGACCATGGCGTGCTGATGGTGGTCGATGAAATCCAGATGGGCTTCTGGCGTACCGGCACGCTGTGGTCGGTGGAAAACTTCGGCATCAAGCCCGATGTGCTGGTGTTTGCCAAGGCCCTGACCAATGGTCTGAATGCGCTGTCCGGCCTGTGGGCTCGCGAAGAGCTGATCAACCCCACGGTGTTCCCGCCCGGCTCCACCCACTCCACCTTTGCCTCCAACCCGCTGGGTACGGCCCTGGGCCTGGAAGTCATGAAGATGACCCACGAGATGGACTTCGGCCGTCAGGTGCGCGAATCGGGTGCCTACTTCCTCGAAGGCCTCAAGGAGCTGCAGAAACGCCACAAGGAAATCGGCGATGTGGACGGCCTGGGCCTGGCGCTGCGTGCCGAAATCTGCACCGAAGACGGCTTCACGCCCAACAAGGCGCTGCTGGACAAGATGGTAGACATCGGCCTCGAAGGCGGCCTGGAATACCAGGGTCAGAAGCGCGGCCTGGTGCTGGACGTGGGCGGCTACTACAAGAACGTGATCACCTTCGCGCCTTCGCTGATGATTTCGCGCAGCGAGATCGACGAAGCCATGGTGCTGCTCGATCAGTTGCTGACCAAGGCGAAGAAGGCGTAACCCCCTGAGCGGCTTTGCCTAGGCGGCTGCGCCGCTTCCCCCTCTCGCTTCGGGAAGGGGACGGCAGCCTCGCTGTCTCTTGCTTGGGTTGTGCCAGTTTTCTGCGCTGCAGACACACTCAGGCGCCATCAAAACCGACTACAAAAAGGCGAAATGGCGACGGAAAATTTCCGCAACCAGCTCGAACCCAGTGGCTTGCTGCAGCAGTTCACCAACCATCCTCCAGAAGGCTTTGCCTTGCTGAAGGAATGGCCGGCGCCAGCATTCACCGCCCCCTTCGATTTGCTGACCACTGCAGATGACGCGCTCAAGGCGCGTCTTTTGTCGTTGCCGGGCGGGCGCTGGCTGAGCTCCAGACTCAGGCTGAAAACGGACTTCGTCGGCAGCACGGTCAGCGAGTATGCGCCCCTGCCCCAGGGCATGGATGCCGCCACGCTGGCCCGGCAGTTGCGCGCAGTGGCGGGCCGCGCCATGCTCACCATCGTCAAGGATCTGCCGCAGGCATCGCCCCTGCTGAGTGCGGACGACAACGACTTTGCCAAGGCCTTGTCCCAGGCGCTGGCGGAGCAGGGCTTTGTGGCGCTCGAGGGCCAGGCACTGGCCTATGTGCCTCTTGGCTTTGCCAGCACGGACGAGTATCTGGCCGGCCTGTCCAAGAACCGCCGCAGCAGCCTCAGGCGCAAGCTCAAGAGCCGTGCCGGGCTTGACATCCGCCGCATGCCGACCGGCGCCGCCTTCGCCGACGAGAGCCGCATCGACGCCTACTACGCCTTGTTCGAGGCGGTGTACGCGCAAAGCGAGATCCATTTCGACAAGCTCTCGCGCGCCTTCCTGGCAGGCCTGCTGCGCGATGCGGACAACGGCGGCATCGTGTTCGAGTACCGGGATCGGCAAAGCGATGCTCTGCTGGGCTGGAATCTGTGCTTCGAGCACGACGGCAGGCTGATCGACAAATACATAGGCCTGTCGTACCCGGCAGCGCGTGAGGCGAATCTCTATTTCGTGAGCTGGATGGTCAACCTCGAGTATGCACTGGAGCGGGGTCTGTCCCACTATGTGGCGGGCTGGACCGACCCGGAAGTCAAGGCCCAGCTCGGCGCCAGCTTCACCATGACGCAGCATCTGGTCTTCATCCGCAATCCCGTGCTGCGCGCGTTGGGGCGACGCTTCTCTGGCCTGTTTGAAAGCGATCGTCAGTGGAGTGACAAGCCATGATGCAACAAACACCTGTGGTGCTGGATGTCGATGGATCGGTAGGCCCGCTGTTCCAGGAAAACCGCCTTGCGCTCACCCAGTGGCAGGAGCTGGTGCGCTTTGGCTGCGGCCTGCGCAGCTTCAGGCGCTTCAGCCAGGCCATGCAGGAGCAGCTGCCCGCGCAGCACGGAACCGTGCTCATGGGCAGCGGCGACTTTCACCATCTGAGCTGGCCGCTGATCGAGCGCTGCATTGCCCAGAAGGGCTTCAGCGCCAAGCATCCGCTGCGCGTGGTGGTGCTGGACAACCACCCTGACAATATGCGCTTTCCCTGGGGCGTGCACTGCGGCTCCTGGGTGCGGCGCGTGGCCATGCACCCGGCCGTGTCGCAGGTCCATGTGGCAGGCATTACCTCGCAGGACATAGGCTCGGGCCACGCCTGGGAGAACTATCTGCGGCCGCTGCGCGCGGGCAAGCTCACCTACTGGAGCTGCGGCGTGGACACCGGCTGGGCCAGGCGCCTGGGCGCGGGCAAGGCGTTTCGCAGCTTTGCCGATATCGCCGAGCTGGTACAGGCGCTGTCCAGCCACCTGCATGACTGGCCGCAGGACACGTATCTGAGCATAGACAAGGATGTGTTCGCCGCTGAAGTCGTGCGCACCAACTGGGACCAGGGCCGGATGCTGCAAGAGCAGGCCGAGCAGCTGATCGATGCGCTGCGCGGACAGATCACGGGAAGCGACATCACGGGCGATGTGTCGTCATGGCACTATGGCACCTGGTGGAAGCGACTGATGAGCGCGGGCGACGGCCAGGACACACAGATTGACGCCGCTACGCTGGCCGGCTGGCAGGCCGGGCAACATGCATTGAACCAGCGGCTGATACAGCACATAGCGCTCAGCAGCACGAGTTAGAGCGATTCCACCGACCACTTTTCAACACTTCGCCTCAAGGAGCTGACATGCTGGACCGGTTGACCGAAAAATTGCTGCAACAGGCATTTGCCCCTCTGGTCAAAACGGGACGGCTCGAAGTCATCACCCCTTCAGGCAAGGCGCTGATCTTCGGCGACGACGGCCAGCCCCAGGCGCGCCTGCGCTTTGCCGACAGACGCGCCGTCCTTGCGCTGCTGCGCGACCCCGACCTCAACTTTGGCGAGCTGTTCATGCAGCAGCGCCTGCTGGTCGAGCAAGGCACGGTCTACGACGTGCTGGAGCTGGTGCTGCGCGGCGCCAGGCATGTGCCCGTCAGCGCCACGGTACGCATGCTCGATGCCTGGCGCATGAAGCTGCGGCCCTTGCTGCAGAACAATCTGCGCGGCAAATCGCGTGCCAACGTGGCGCATCACTACGATCTGGACGACCGGCTCTATCAGCTGTTTCTCGACAGCGAGCGCCAATACTCCTGCGCCTATTTCGAGCAGGGCAACGAAGACCTGGAAACGGCACAGCTGGCCAAGAAACGCCATATCGCCGCCAAGCTGCTGATAGCGCCGGGCCAGCGCGTGCTAGACATCGGCTGCGGCTGGGGCGGTCTCTCGCGCTATCTGGCCGAGGTGGCCGGAGCCGACCATGTCACCGGCATCACGCTGTCCACGGAGCAGCTGGCCGGCGCGCAGTCCAGGGCCTCGCAGTCCATCCATGGCGAGCGGCTGGAGTACCGGCTGGAAGACTACCGTGATACGCAGGGGCCCTTCGAGCGCATCGTCTCAGTCGGCATGTTCGAGCATGTGGGCACGAGATTCCATGACGCCTTCTTCCGCAAATGCCATGAACTGCTCAGCGAGGACGGCGTGATGCTGCTGCACTTCATCGGCAACAGCGATGTGCCCGACTTCAACAATCCCTGGATAGAGCGCTACATCTTTCCCGGCGGTCATATTCCGTCGATGTCGGAGTTCACGCCGGCCATAGAGCGCGCGGGACTGGTGATCTGCGATATCGAGGTGCTGCGCCTGCACTATGCCCAGACCCTGCGCCTGTGGCGCGAGCGTTTCATGGCACGTCGTGCCGAAGCCGCAGCCCTGTATGACGAGCGCTTCTGCCGCATGTGGGAGTTCTATCTGTCCATGTCGGAAACTGCGTTCCGCTATCAGGACATTGCCATCTTCCAGGTTCAGCTGGCGCGCAGGCAGGATGCCGTGCCGCTCACGCGTGACTATGTGCACCAGCGCGAAGGGGCACTCAAAAGCCGGGAAGCGGCCCTGGGCCTGAGCGCACCGGTCATGGCAGGCGCCGCAAAAATCAAAGCATCCACAGCTTGACTGTCTTCGATTTCAGAATCAACAAGACCTGAAATCGTTTTATCTCAAGCGCAAGCAGCTATCGTTTTATGAGAATCAGGCACGCTGAACTGCGGACCCGAGGTGGCTCGCCAGTTGGGCAAACCGTGCTTCATCCAGCCACGGGCTGTTGCTGATGGCCAGCAGGCGCTGCGCCCAGTCACGTGCCTGGCCGACGGTGTCGCCCCGCGCAGCACCGAGCACATGGTCGTAGCGGCCATAGTCGGGCAGCACATGGACAAAGGGCAGGGACAGACCCCAGCCGCCGCCCCAATGCGCGCGCAGCACGGCATCCCTGGCCTGCTGGCTGGGCATGCGCAGCAGTATCACCGGCCACACGCCCTGCGCCCCGGAAACGGCATCCTGCACGACTTCCAGCCCGCAGGCCTGCAACCGGGCGATGCGCAAGCCGGCCTGCCCGGATGTCTGTCGCTGAAATGCCGCCAGCCGCCGCAATGCCTTGGCGCCCACGCTCTGGCGCCAGCGCCCCAGACGGTGCTGGGGAATGAGGTCGTCGAAGTCATCGCCTGCGGCCTCTACCCAGTCACCACGCGACAATGATTTCTCCAGTGGCTTGCCATAGGCCATGCGCAGGCCGGAGGGCCGGTAGAGCATGGCGTAGCCCAGCAGCTCGATGCTGCGGCGCAGCTCCCACCACGGGCTGAAGCGCGTGGCGGCGCCGGCAGCGCGCAGCGCAGCACGCATGGAAGGCTCGCGCGCCATCAGCACGCCACCTTCAAAGGTGCTCAGTCCCTTGCCGACGGCCAGGCTGAAGAAGCCGACATCGCCCTTGAGGCCCACCGACGTTCCGTCGCTGCGCGCTCCCAGCGCCTGGGCCGCATCCTCGATCACATAGGCGCCCACGGCACGCGCGCATTGCAGGGCCGCGTCCACATCGGCCACACGCCCGCACAGATGCGTGGGCAGCACGGCCAGCGTGCGCTCGCTGCACAGGCGCTGCAGGCAAACCGGGTCCATGTCCAGCGCATCGGCGCGCAGATCGCACAGGCGCAGCTGCAGCCCGCACTGCGCAATCGCCAGCGCCACCAGCGGGCAGGTATAGGCCGGTGCAACGACCTCGCTGCGCTCCGGACTGAGGGTTTTGAGGCTTCGCAATGCCACCATCAGGGCCGAGGTGCCCGAGCATTCGAGCTGCACCGCATCCACTCCCAGCCACGCGGCCAGCTGCACCGCCAGGCTGCCCGCCCCCGAGGGCCAGAGATCGCCGAGCTGCAGCGGCAAGCCGGCCGTTGGCGGCACGGTGGGCTGGCGCATGTCAGGCGGCCTCTTCGGCCTCTGGCTTCTCGCTCACGGCCAGACACATGATGCCGGCCACGATGAACAGACAGCCAATGATCTGCGGCCAGCCAATGGGCTCGTTGAACAGCCAGTACGAGATCGCCAGCACCGAGATGATCTCCAGATGCGAGGCCGCGAATGCCGGGCCGATGGGAGCGTGCTTGAGCAGACTCATCCAGGTGAAAAAGGCCCCGATGTAGCCCACGAAGGCACCGTATATCCAGGGCTGGCTGAACACGCGCAGCAGCCAGCCGGTCGAGAACTCCAGCGGCAGTGCGGAATCACCGGCCTGCTTGAAGCTGAGCTGCGCCAGCGTGTCAAAGGCCATGAGTACCAGAAAGCCGACAATATAAAAACGCTTCATAGCCGAGGGCCCTCAGTGCAATCCAACGATGGCCACGCCTATGGACACCAGCACGATGCCGGCCACGCGCATGGGCGCGAGCTTTTCGCGAAACAGCACCCGTCCCAGAATCATGATGGCAACGATGTTGATGGAGCCCAGCAGCACCCCGTCCGACAGCGGCACCAGCGACAGAAACGCCAGCCAGACCAGAAACTCCGCCACATAGCAGGCAATACCCACCCACAGCCAGGGCCTGGTCAGCATGAAGCGCCAGCGCTCGGTGCCATTGCGATGCCCCGGCTCGCTGGCCGCGGCCTTGAAGGCCAGCTGCCCCCCGCTGTCTACCAGCACATTGAGTATCCACAGCGTCACCACCAGGGGCGAGAGATCACTACCCATTCGCACCCCTGGCAGGCGCCGCCGAGCTGGCGATGCGCGCGATGAATTCGTTGAGCTTGGCAATCACGGTGCGGCGCTCGCGGTCGATGGTGACCATGTGATAGCAATTGTCCAGCAGCACCAGGTCGACATGGGCGTTGACCGCGCCACGCTTGATATCGTGGGCATTGCTGACCGAGGAAATATCGTCTTCCCTGGCATGAATGACCAGACAGGGCGAGCGCAGCTGCGCCAGCCTGGCCTGCACATTCGCGGACAGGGCGCGCAGCTCGATGACGCTCCACCAGGGATTGCCGGGCAGGCCTGCGGCAGAGCTGTCGCCGCTGTTCATCTGTTCGACCACGCGCGCGCGCAAGGCCTCGTCCTTGATGCCGTAGGGCGGTGCCTCCATGAAAACGCTGTTGCGGCCAATGCCCAGCAGGCGGAACAGAGGCAGCAGGAACGCCAGCTTGGTATAGGCCGGAATGCTCCAGCCGTCATAGCGGAAGGTGGTGGACAGCGCACAGACGCCAGCCACCTTGTCGGGATGGCGCTCGGCAACGGCCAGCGACAGCAGCGCCCCCATGGACAGACCGCCGACCACGACATGGTCCACATGCAGCGAAAATCGCTGCAGACCCGACTCCACACTTGCCAGCCAGTCCGTCCAGCGGGCTGCCACCAGGTCTTCCATGCTGCCGCAATGTCCTGCCAGCTGCACCCCGTAGACCGTGAAGCCCTGTTTGTTCAGCCCTTTGGCGAGCAGGCGCATCTCGGCCGGCGTGCCGGTCAGGCCATGAATCAGCAGCACGCCGGTGCGGGCATTGAGGCCTTCGCCGGGCATGACGAACTCATGCGGCGTCACGCACAGCTGCTGCAAATCCGGCTGCAGCAGCAGCCCCAATCCATCGGCAGCATTCATGCAGTCTGCTCCATGCCGAGCACAACCTGCTCCAGCAGCTGGGTGGCCTGCGCAAAATGCTCGAAGCGCGCGTGGGCAATCCCCTGGCTCTCGCAATAGTCGATGAGCTTGTACTTGGCCAGCACGAAATCCGCCTTGCCGGAAACGCAGAAGTCCGACGTGCTGTCGCCGATATAGAGCACCCGCCCGTGCACGGCCTGCTGCTCGGCCAGGCGTTCGCACTTGCAGTTGCCGCTGGCCCGTGTGCAGCGATTGCTGGCCCAGGGCGAATCCAGTCGCCAGCTGCGCTCTCCCGTCTGCACCAGGTGATTGGCGATGACTTCCAGATCCCCGAGGCCATGGCGTGCGAGCACATGGCGAATCGCATAGTCAATGCCGTCGCTGACGACCTGCACCTTGATGCCATGCAACCTGGCCTCGGCCACGAAGCCGGCAAAGTGCTCGTCGATCTCTATGCTGTCGAGATGGTTCTGCAGCTCGGCCTCGCTCATGTCCAGCAGGGCCACCTGCCCCTTCATGCATTCGCGCGAGCCGATTTCGCCACGTTCCCAGGCGTCTTCCAGATCCTGCCAACCCGGCTTGCCGAAGCGGTTGAGCAGGGTATCGGTCACGTCCAGCAGGCTGATGGTGCCGTCGAAATCGCTTTGCACCATCCAGCCGACCGAAGCTGTACCTGCAGGCGACGGGAAAATCTGAATGCGCTTATTCATGGAAACTGACCCTCACGTTCTGACCGACCTTGACATTGGCGGGCGGCTGATCAAACGCCAGCACGCATTCCACAACCCTTACCGGGCCGCGCTGTGCATCGTCCTGCAGCTTGGCGGCGCCATAGACGGGACTGATGCGCAGCACGGTCGCAGCGGGAAACTCCTGCCGGGCAGCACTGCCGTCTGCGTCAGCGGCCACCTGGGCTTTCATGCCTTCGCGAATCGCCGTCACATAGCTTTCGTTGACTTCGGCACGCACGATCAGAGGGCGCTTGGGCAGCAGCACCGCCACCGGGCTGCCGCTTTGCAGCATGCTGCCGCCCTGGGCCAGCAGACGCACCACGACAGCGGCCTCGGGCGCACGCAGTTCATGGCGCTGCAGCAGGGCCCGCAGCTGCTCGGCCTTGCGCTTGGCGACCGTGACTTCCGCAGCCGCAATATCCACTTCGGACTGCGCGTCACGCAGGGCCTGCACGGCTTCGTCCACGCTCTGCAGGTCCGCCGCACCCTGTTTGGCAGCGGCCTGCCAGCGCGTCAGCGTGGCTTTGAGCGCAGGCAGGCGATCCTGGCGCGTCTTGAGCCTGGTCTGTGCCAGCTGCAGCTCGGACTCCGCCACCGCCAGATCGGCGCGCGCCGCATCGTCCGCGAGACGCAGCACCGCCTGGCCTTTCTGTACGCTCTGGCCTTCCTTGACCAGCAATTGCTGTACCACGCCCGATGCGGCCGACGAGAGGTCGAGCAGGCCGCCCTCGACGTCGATCTTGCCTCGCGCAACGGCGACCTGGCTTTGAGGCTTGATCTGGGCTGCAGCCGGCGTGATCACGGAGGCAGCGTCCTGAGACGGAGAGCACCCGCCCAGCACCAGCACGGCAGCCGCCAGCAGCGGCGCGCCCGACACGATGCTGAGACGAAATGGGCTTGCGTTCATGTTTATTCCTTGATGGGGCTGTTCTGGCGCCAGTCGCTGCGAATGGCGCCGTCTTCCATGCCCAGCACACGATCGGCATGGCGCACCAGGCGCGGATCATGGCTGACGCAGAGCACCGTGGTGCCATGCGTGCGCGCTGCACGGTGCAGCAAATCGATGACACGCTGGCCGCTCTCGGCGTCCAGCGCACTGGTGGGCTCGTCGGCGAACAGCAGGCGAGGCTGCTTGGCCATGGCACGTGCGATGGCCACACGCTGCTTCTCGCCGCCGGAAAGCTGAGCCGGGCGCATATGACTGCGGTGCGAGAGCCCCACTTCATCGAGCGCCTCCCTGGCACGGCGCAATGTCTCGGCGTTCCTGAGGCCCATATAGCCCAGCGGCAACTGCACCTGCTCCAGTGCCGTCAAGGCCGGAAACAGATTGAAGCCCTGGAAGACAAAGCCCGTATGGCGCAGGCGAAATTTCTCCAGCGCCGCCGTGCTGAGCTTGGCCAGGTCCTCGCCCAATGCCAGCGCATGGCCGGCATCGGGCTTTTGCAGACCCGACATCAGGGACAGCAGCGTGCTTTTGCCGCAGCCCGAAGGACCGGAGATCAGGCTCAACTCCCCCGCATACAGGCTGACGGACAGCCCCTGCAGCACATGCACCTGGACGATGCCCGACACAAAGGATTTGTCGAGGCGCACGGCCTCGAGGCTGGGCACAGCATCCTTGGCTGCAGCAGGTGTTTTGACGCGTTCCATGGTCTCGGCTGGCATGTTTCAGGCCTTAACGCAACAGGGTTGCCGGATCGGCACGCAGCAGGCTGCGCATGGCACCAAGGCCCGACAGCAGCGACAGCACGGCTACCAGAAAACCGCAAGCCAGTACTGCGGACAGGTTGAGGGCCACGGGCACGCGATAGCTGTATGCAATGCTGAGCAGCACCGCGCTGGCCAGTGCCGCCAGCACAAATCCCAGTCCGCCAATCCAGCAGGCCTGCTCGACCACCACGCGGCCCAGTGCCGCTCGGCTCACGCCCAGAGCATTGAGCACCGCATACTCGCGGGCGGACCCCGCCACCACCGCCTTGAGCGACTGGCTGGTCACGATGGCACCCACCAGGCAGACGATGACGGCCATGAAGAGGACGCCGGCACCGGCTCCGGTATCGAGCATCCAGTAACGCTGCGAGCGGCGCGCAAAGGCATCCGCCGTCCAGACCTCATAGGGGCCGAAGCTGCTGCTGGACTGGCTCAATCTCGCCTGGGCCTCGGCTGCCTTGGCACCTTGTTTCAGGCGCGCCACGAAATAGGTGCTGCCATGCTCGGCACTGGTTTCTGCAATTTCGCGGGCCGTACTGAGCGAGGCGATCACATTCACGCCACCCAGTCCGCGCAAGCCGTCGACGGCAGCCACGATCTTGACCGCATGGTTGTTGATCCAGGCCGTGCTGCCTTCCTGCGCGCCCAGAGTACCCAGGTCCGCCCTGTCCACAATCACGGCACCGGGCTCGCGCAGCAGCTGACGCTGCCAGGAGTTGAGAACCTTGGTGAACATCATGGAGTTGTACGCAGTGCTGATGCCCGAGAGATAGACGGAGACTCCGCCTCCGGCCGCCCCCTGGTCACCGACGCGTGCGCGCCAGTCGCCGTCGACCCAGACATAGGATTCCACGGCCGCCACATCGGGATCCATGCGCAGACGCATTTCCACATCGCTGCCGATATTGCGCCCGAAGTTCACGCTTTGCGTGCCCGGATAGCCCACCCAGAGGTCGGCTGACGAGGCCGTCACGTAGATCGCGGCAGAGCCGAATATGCCCAGCACCAGGGCTGCCTGCATGGCCAGCAAAACGCCCGAAAAGCCCACGGCAAACACCGAAGGGACAAAGCGTCGCCACTCATAGATCAGCGTCTTGCGCGCCAGGGCAATCATGGCTGAGCCTCTGTGGTCTGGGTAACAAGCGCAGCATCGACAGGCGCAGCGCCCACGGCCTTGTAGAGAGCCACATAGGCCAGCGCCTCGGCAGCCCTGGCGGTTGCCAGCTCGCTCTGGTTTTGCAGGCTGGCGCGGGCGTTGTCGATGCCCGCGAATTCACTGGACAGGCCCAGTTGCTGGCGCACTGCCTGGGCCTTCTCGCGCCCGGCATGAACCTGCTGCTCGGACTGCAGCTGCTGCTGCCTTTGCTGCTGAGCAGCAACGGCTGCCAGGGCGGTTTCAGCCTCGGCAATGCCATTGAGCACGGCCTGGCGGTAGGCCTTGATGCTGGCCTGCAGCGCCAGCTCCTTGCCGTCCGCCACCGCACGGCGGCGACCCCAGTCAAAGAGCGGAATATCGATCTGCGGACCGACCATGGGAATGGAGTCCGAGGTCGTGCGGTGATTGCGCGTCAGGTTGTAGGCATACAACAAGGACCCCGTCAGGGTCAACCGCGGATAGAGCGCCGCGCGCGACACGCCGACCTCGGCCGCGGCCTGCTCCACCGCGGCCTCGGCGCTTTGAATATCGGGGCGGTTGCGCAGCAGGTCTGCCGGCAGCACGGCAAGCGCCTGCACTACGGGCAGCGCGACATCGGCACTTGGCTGCAGCCATTGCGGCTCGGCGCGTTCCCGCCCCAGCAAGGCTGCCAGCGCATGGGCTGCACGCGCCTGGGCTTCGTTCAGGATGGACAGCTGAGACTCTGCGGTGCGCAGCTGCAGCTGTTGTTGCTCCAGAGACTGGGCATCGGCCAGCCTCTGCGCATGCCGAATCTGCAAGAGCTGCAGCTGTCGCCTTGCCTGCTGCACCTGCTTTTCTGCAAGACTGCGCTGCACCTGGGCCAGCCGGATATCGAGATAACGGTGCACCACATCGGCCACCAGGGCCACCCGCGACGCATGCAGCTGGGCTTGTGCGTCCAGCACGCCGGCCGCGCCTGCACGGCGTGCCGCGGCTGAATCGCCAAACAGGCCCAGATCCCAGCTCACATCAATGCTGGCATGGAAGTAAGTATCAACTGCTGCAATATCCTGCAAGGTCCGCGCTCCGGTGCTGACCGTGGGGCGGAAAGCCGCATCGGCCGTACCGGCCAGCAAGCGCTGCTGACGCAGGCGCAGCACGGCCTGAGCCACATCAAGATTCTGGGCCAGCGCCTCGTCCACCAGCGCATTGAGAGCAGGGTCATTCCAGGCGCGCCACCATTGGGCCAGCTCCGCAGAGGCCGGCTTTGGGGCCGACTCCTGCTGCTGCCATCGAGGTGGCGTGGTTCGGTCCAGCTTGACTGCCTCGGGCGCGGCACAGCCTGCCAGCAAGGACAAAGCACACAGACAAAGACTGCCCATGCGAAGACGCGAGACGTGGGAGGGAAATATCACAGCGCAGTTGGCTCAAGCTTTAGGTTGTACCCCGGGAACCTGCAGAAAGCAGAAACAGCTTTCCATCCTCTCCATTGAACGGCAGCAAGCTTTCGCCAGATTGCAGGGTTTATGTAGGAATTATGGAGAGCCGTCGCCATTCGGCTATTGCAGCGGCAACGCACATAATGTGCAGATAACAAGTTTCAGGGAGTCCAGCAGATGCATGACTTTGCTGCACACAAAACCATGACTACTTTTGCTCAACCTGCTTCCACGCCCATGGTGCTTGTCGTCGAAGACGAACCCGGAATTGCGGGCGTTCTCAGTGCCTATCTGGAGCGCGACGGCCTGCGCATCCGCATGGCGCAAGACGGCGAGGAAGCCCTGCAGAGCTTTCGCCAGCTGCGCCCGGACCTGGTGCTGCTAGACATTCATCTGCCCAAGGTCGATGGCGTTGATGTGCTGCGCATGATTCGCAACGACAGCGATGTCCCCGTCATCATGGTGACGGCCCTGGCAGACGATGTGGACAAGCTGCTGGCACTGCGCCTGGGAGCTGACGATTATGTGGTCAAGCCTTTCAACCCTCCCGAGGTGGTGGCCCGGGTGCGTGCCGTGCTGCGCCGCACCCAGGCCAAGCCTGCGCCGGTAGCCGCCCCCATACGCGTCGGCCCCATAGAAATCGACGTGGAAGCCCACAGCGCAGCCGTCTATGACGATGCGGGCCAGGCCGTGCCTCTGGCACTGACGCTCACGGAATTCCGTCTGCTGGCATGCCTGGCGGCCCAGCCACGCCGCTGCTTCTCACGTGCCTACCTGATTGAGAACTGCCTGCCGGAAAGCGATGCGCTGGAGCGGGTGATCGACTCCCATCTCTCCAAACTGCGCCGCAAGCTGCAACTGGCCGGCCAGGACGGACTGATCGAGACCGTGCGCGGTATTGGCTATCGTCTATGGCCCTGGGACTGAACCGCATCTGGGTCCGCTTTGGTCTGTGGATCACGGCGGCCGTGCTGCTGGCCATTGCCTCCCTGGCGATTGGCGTGCTTGCGTTTTCCGAGCTGCAGTACCGCGAGTTCTACCGCCACCTGCCAGGCCCCGTCAGAACCGAGCTGGAAGCGCTGAAGTCCCAGGATCTGGAGGACAGTCCCAGAGCCTTGCAGATCTACTCCGAGTACTGGGAAGGCGACCGCCTGTTTGGCGAGAAATGGTCGCTGGTCATCGGTCTGGCTGTCAGCCTGCCTTTCGGCATGGCCGTGGGCTTCTGGATTTCGCGACGCATCACCAGTCCGCTGGCCTCCATGGTGGAAGTGGCTGCGCGCGTGGAGCGTGGCGATCTGGCCTCCAGAGCCGTCAAGGGCAATGCCCATGGCGAGATGGCCGAGATGATCGACGCCTTCAACGGCATGATCGATTCGCTGGAGACGCTGGAAGCAGAGCGCCTGGCCACGGCCGCCTCCATCTCCCATGAGCTGCGCACCCCCTTGACGGTGTTGCAGGCTCGCCTGCACGCGATCTGCGACGGCGTCATCGACTCCAGCCAGGCCGAGATGAAGACGCTGCTGGCCCAGGTCGAGCATCTGGGCCGGCTGGTCGGCGATCTGCACACCCTGTCCATGGCCGACGCAGGACAACTGTCCCTGCGCAAGGAACGCATAGACCTTGCCGCACTGGTCGGCGATGTCGTCGAGGACTTGCACCCGCAGCTGCAAAAGCTGGACATGGCGCTGTCACTGGATCTGCCCATGCAGGACGGCGATGGCAGCACCGACATCAAAGCCGACGTCGATCGCTTGCGCCAGATCACCACCAACCTGATCGGCAACGTGTTGCGTCATGCCAGCAGCGGCCACTGGCTGAGCATCAGAGTGCATACGACCTCCGACCACCAGAACCAGTCATGGGTGACCCTGGAAGTGGGCGATGCGGGGCCCGGCCTTGCCGACGAAGTTCAGGCCCACCCCTTCCAGCGCTTTGCCCAGACTCCCGGCAAGCGCCGCCGGGAAGGCTCGGGTCTGGGCCTGTCCATCGTCAAGGCACTGGTGACTTCACAGGGCGGGACCGTCAGCGCCGGCGTGTCCGAGCGTGGCGGTGCCCTGTTTACGGTGCGCTTTCCCCGTCTCTGACACCGGACTCTGCGTTCAGCCCCGGATAGAGATTGGCCATGATCTGCTGCAGGCTTTGCGAGAGAAGCTCCATCATGGCGACTCTGTGCGCATCGGCAGCCGCCCCTGCGGCATGTGCTTCGCGCAGCTGCGCCCAGAGCGCCCCCCATTGCGCAGCATATGTCTGCACCGTGCCCTGGGTCAGCTCGCTCCATTGACGGGGCGCAGCAGGGCTGGTGTAGCGACCGCGACCACGGCCGAAATGCGAGATCAGCAGGTACTTGAGCAATACCTGACTCGCTGCGGCGTTCAGATAATCGGTCGAAAGCTGAAAGCTCTGCTGCTCCTGGTCGAACATCTTGTTCGCTCCCCAGGCCGCTCCCCCAAAGGTTAGCGCCCCCAACAGCGCCCCCACCAGGGCACCGGCACCCAGCGTCAAGCCTCCTGCCATCAGATCGGCCCCCAGTCCTGTGGCCGCACCGGCAGTCAACGCCCCCCACAAGCTGGCCGCCTGCGCATCCACAGGCGTGGTGATCTGAAGCTGGCTGCGCAATTGCTCCTGAATCTGACTGGCCGCCTGACCGTCGAGTCCATGAATCTCGAGCAAGCGCTGGGTGGCCTGCACATCGGCCTGACGCAAAGCCTGCATCAGCCGCTGAACGGCTGCCTTGGCTTGCGCTCCGAGCCGCTCTTCATCCTCTGCCGATTTGCCCAGCTTGGCGGTGAGTTGGCTCAGGCTTTTCCAGGCACGCGCCAGCAGCTTGCCTTGCTCGGGATCGAGCTTTTCATGCAGACCTGCCGCAGCCAGCAACTGATCTGCCATGACCGCCAGGCTCGCCTGTTCTCGCTGCTGCTGCAGCAAAGCTCGCTGTTCCAGCAGGCGCTGATAGGCAGACTGTTTGGAGCTAGGCAACAATGGCGCAATGCTCTGCATCATCTTGCGTTCATGCCACCAGCTGCGCGTGAAGGCGTCCAGCACCAGCACATCGCGCACCACGCTTTGAAAGCTTTGCGTCGCCTGTTGCCAGCGCCGCAAATCTTCCTGTGTCTGCTCTGCGGTGGTGTCGCTGCCGATCTGGTTGAGAAGCACGATGACCGGCTTGTTCATCCAGGCCAGGATGTTCATCTCGGCGCTCCAGTAGCCTGCATCGGCCGGGTCTTCTGCCGCGTTGACGAGATAGAGCATCACATCCGCATGATCGCGCGCAGCAAGCAAGGCACGCTGGCTCAGGTAAAAAGGCCTGTCGCGCCAACGATCCCAGACATTGCTGAGAAACCAGCCCAGCGGATTGCCCTGCTGCCGCAGGCGCTCATAAAGCCGCACGGAGTCGCCGAAACCCGGTGTATCCCAGAGCCACAGCTCATCGCCCTGCTGCGTTTTCTGAAGCAGATAGCGCTGTGACTGCGTGGTCACATGGGCTGCGTCGTCAATCTCGCCGACATCGTCGGCCATCAGCGTACGGGTCAGCGTGGTCTTGCCGATATTGGTGTGCGACAGCAGACACCACTGAATGCTGCTGTCACTCAGAGCCAGCTCATTGTTCTCACTCATCATCACACTCCTGCGCCGGGCACCAGGGTCGCGTTCAGGCCCGCGCCGCGCACAAATTCCCGCCACAGCTGCTCGCGCTCCTGCACTCGCGCCGGGGCACCGCTGTTGCGCGCACGAAAATCCGCCGCCCATAGCCACACATCGGTCTGCGCGCCCCAGCGGTTCAATGCCTGCGCCAGCAGCACGCCATGAATTTCCGCCTCCGGCGTGGCAGCCAGATTGAGCAGCAGCACCTGCTGTGCATCAACAGCCGAAGCGTCCGGCAAGGGCGAGCCATAGGCCAGCACAGGCAGCAGCTCAAGCTGCGCACCAGCGCCGTAGCTCTGCGCCACATGGTTGCGCAGAGCGGCCTCGCGCTCGGGCGTGATGTCCAGGCTGTAGGGCTGCACCAGCAGCGCCGTGGCGCGTCCCGCCCAGTCACGCTGCAGCTTCTGGAAATAAGGCTGCTGCAGCGGCAAGGCCAGATGCTCGCTCAACCACCAGACCCTGGCACCTTGCCACAGCGCCAGAAGCAGGCGCGGCGCCACCACCATCAATCCCAGCAGCCAGCTGTAGAGCTGCACCCAGCGCGGCCCCGCATCTGCGGCATCACCGGCCGACCAACCCTGCAACGCCTGGATCTGCGCCAGACCCCACGGCGCCAGGCCCAGCAGATGCTGCACCGGAGCAAACAGCAGGTTCAAACAGGTCTGCACGGCAGACGGCGAGAGAAAAGTGCTCTCCCAGCCCACTTGATAAGCCTTGGTGAGCCCGGTGATCCATAGCGATGCCAGCGCTCCCAGCGCCAGCATGGCAGCTCCCAGATGCAGACACATGAGCCATTGCGCATGGCGCGGTCTCTGGTTGACCTGCCACCAGTTGCGCTCGAAGTTCAGCGCCATCTTGCGCAGCCCCGTGCCGCGCGAAACACTCCACTTCTTCATCTGCAGCTTTTGCAGCCAGCCGCCGGGTGCTGCCACGGGCTGCTGCAGCGCAGCGTCCTGACCTGTCTCAGGCACCAGCGGTTCAATCACTGCTTGCCTGCGCCGAACAAGACCGCGCAGCCAGGACAGCAGCAACAGCACATAGACCAGCAGATTCCACAGCACGATGCCGATCAGTGAGGCCGAGAGCAGATCCACACGATGCGGGTCCGTGATCGCATGACCCGCAAAGCCCAGCGCAAATGCTGCTGCCATCACGGCCAGCACCATCCAGCGCGAAATACCGGCGCGCTGCCGGGCCATCACTCGTATGTCGGCAGGCAGCTGCGCTGCAGCGATCACGCGTTGTGCCCGCTCCAGCAGAAAACTCTCGAACGCTGCACGACCGCCACCCTTGGTCTTGCCCTGGGCGTGCAGGCACTCCTGCGTGATGGCAGTGCAACGCTCGGCCGTGGGCAGCACCTCGTGTGGAGCTGCGGTTTCCAGAGCATGGGCAAAGACAATGTCGCGGGCTGAGCTGGCTTTCATGTTGCTATTGTGTTTCAGAGCAGGGGCAGGTTGCCGCCAATATCAAAACAATAGCTGTCAGCGCTTTCATCTTGAGGGCTGCGTTCATTTCTGTACTGATTCCATCCGGACTTGCCTGCAAGCGCATTGAGCCCGCCGTGTGCTATGAATGCAGCTTCGCTGCACCACACACCAAGGAGACAAGCCATGACCCAGAACCCCCAGGCCATGCCCGATGCGCAAGGCTTCTTCGGCCCCTACGGCGGCCAGCTCGTACCGCCCGAGCTCAAGCAATGCATGGACGAGATTGCCGCTGCCTATGAAGAGATCGTCAAACGCCAGGATTTCCAGGACGAGCTGGCCGCACTGTTTGCCGACTATGTGGGCCGACCCAGCCCCATCTTTCACGCCCGGCGCCTGTCCGATCAACTGGGCGGCGCGCAGATCCATCTCAAGCGCGAGGATCTGAATCACACGGGTGCCCACAAGATCAACCACTGCCTGGGCGAGGCGCTGCTGGCCAAGTTCATGGGCAAGAAAAAAGTCATCGCCGAAACCGGCGCCGGCCAGCATGGCGTGGCCCTGGCCACGGCCTGTGCGCTGGTGGGCATTCCCTGCGAGATTCACATGGGTCAGGTGGATATCGAGAAGGAACACCCCAACGTCACCAAGATGCGCATTCTGGGCTGCAATCTGGTGCCCGTCACGCGCGGCGCAGCCACGCTGAAGGAGGCCGTGGACAGCGCGTTCGAGGTCTATCTGCAAGACCCCGTCAACACCATTTACGCGATTGGCTCGGTGGTCGGCCCACACCCATTTCCCATGATGGTGCGGGACTTCCAGTCCATCGTCGGCCGTGAGGCACGCGAGCAGTTCCAGGCCCGGCACGGCAAGCTGCCCGACCATGTGGCAGCCTGCGTGGGCGGAGGCAGCAATGCCATGGGCATCTTCACGGCCTTCCTGGATGACGCGTCCGTGCATCTGGTGGGCGTGGAGCCTGCCGGTGAGGGCGTGGATAAGCCCGGCCGCCATGCCGCCACGCTGTCGGTTGGCAAGCCCGGCGAGATTCACGGCATGAAGTGCTATGTGCTGGAGAACGCCGACGGCACGCCCGCCGCCGTACACAGCATTGCCTCGGGCCTGGACTACCCCGGCGTGGGCCCGCAGCACAGCTATCTCAAGGATACAGGGCGCGTGGATTACCAGTCCGTGGACGACAAGGAATGCCTGAATGCCTTCATGACGCTGTCGCGTGTGGAGGGCATCATCCCGGCTCTGGAAAGTGCGCACGCCGTGGCCTGGGCCATGCGGGTGGCGCCCACGCTGCCCAAGGAGCAGCACATCCTCGTCAACCTCTCGGGCCGCGGCGACAAGGATGCCGACTACGTGGCCCGGGTGCTCGGCCTGTAAGCCCCTGCTGGCTTTGCCAGCACATAGCCACGGCGCAGCAGCAAACGCAGCCGCTCGCCCGTGGCGGCAAAATGGCTATCCGCATTGACGATGGCCAACATTTTTACGATTTCGAATCTGCTACGCCCTGGGGTATTCCGCTGCTCCCACGCACCTGGAACACAAAGGAATACACCATGCCAGCCCCTCGGGAATTGACCTTGGCTGCATCATGCCTGGCCCTCGGCGGCTGCGCCTATCGCTGGGACGGCACGCAGTGGCTGATCGTCAGCCACCACTCGTCGCTGATGCCGGAACACCGGCAATAACGCTCAGGCCAGCGTATAGCCATGGCGCGACAGCGGCAGCGAACGCAGCCGCTCGCCCGTGGCGGCAAACAGCGCATTGGCCAGCGCAGGCGCCAGCGGCGGCACGCCCGACTCGCCCACACCGCCGATCTTGGCGCCGCTCTCGATCAGCTCGGTCTCTATCGGCGGCGTCTGCGCCAGGTGCAGCATCGGGTAATCGTGGAAGTTGGACTGCAGCACCTTGCCCTGCTCGATGCTGATCTCGCCAAAGGCGGCGGCAGCGAGGCCCCAGATGGTGGCGCCCTCCAGCTGGCGCTGCACCGTGGCCGGGTTGATGACGGTGCCGCAATCCACCACGCAGACCACGCGGTGGATGGTGATGCGCTTGTCTTTCACCGACAGTTCCACCGCCGTGCCGCAGATCGAGCCCCAGGCCTCGGACAGCGCCAGACCCAGGTGGCGGTCCCCACCCGATGGCGAAGGCGCCTGCCCCCAGCCCGCGCGGCTCGCCAGGCGCCGCAGCAGCCCGGCATGGCGGGGCTGGTCTTTCAGCAGCGCGAGGCGGAAGTCCAGCGGATTGCGCCTGGCCTGGTGGGCCAGCTCGTCGATGAAGCTTTCGAAGAAAAAGCAGTTCTGCGTGTAGCCCACGCCGCGCCAGAAGCCCGCCGGTATCGCGCTGTTGACCATGGCATAGCGCACGCCGAAATGTGGCAGCGCATAGGGCACATCGACCACACCCTCCACCGATTTCGGGTCAACGCCGTTCTTCACCCGGTCGGGGAAGTTGCGGATGTAGATCGACGAGCAGGCCAGCCGGGCCTCCAGCGCCTGCACGCTGCCGCCCTCGCCCAGCACGGCCGCGAAGCGCGCAGCGGCTGCCGGGCGGTAGAAGTCTTGCTGGATGTCCTCCTCGCGCGACCAGATCAGCTTGACCGGGCGCCTGGCCGCCTGCGAGGCCAGCGCAGCCTGGATAAAGACGTCGAACTCCTCGCGCCGCCCGAAGCCCCCACCCACGAAGGTGGAGTGCACCGCGATGCGCTCGGCCGGCAGGCCCAGGTGCGGTGCCAGGCGCTCGGCAATCTCGCCGCAGACCTGCGTGGGGCCCCAGATCTCCGCACGGTCGGCGCGCACGTCGGCGGTGGCGTTGATCGGCTCCAGGGTCGCGTGGGCCAGGTACGGCACCTCGTACTCTGCTTCCACGCGCTGTGCAGCCTCGCGCAGCGCGGCCTCGGGGTCGCCTGTGCGCTTCGCCACGGTATCGGTCTGCGCCGCTGCGCCGCGCAGCTGGGCCAGCATGGCCTTGCTGTCCACCAGCGGGCCCTCGGGCAGTTGCCAGTCGAGCTGCAGCCTGGCCAGCCCCTGTCTGGCCGGCCAATAGCTCTCGCCCAGCACGGCCACGGCGCTGCCAGCCAGCGGCACCACCTTGTGCACGCCCTTCACCGCCAGCGCGGGCTTGTCGTCGAAGGGCTTGAGCCTGCCTCCGCGCACCGGGCAGGCGGCCACGGTGCCGATGAGCATGCCGCCCACCTTCACATCCACACCGAAGACCGCGCTGCCATTGGTCTTGAGCGGAATGTCCAGCCGCTGCACCGGCTGGCCGATGAGCCGCCACTCGGGCCGGGCCTTGAGCACGATCCTGGCCACATCGGGCCGCGGCAGTTGCGCCGCCTTGGGCGCCAGCTCGCCATAGCCCAGGCTGCGGCCGCTGGCAGCGTGCAGCACGCGGCCTCGCACGGCGGTGCATCCGGCCGCATCCACCCGCCACTCGCGCGCGGCGGCCTCCACCAGCATCAGGCGCGCTGCCGCGCCTATGCGGCGCAGCGGCTCGAAAGACCAGCGCGACGAGGTGCTGCTGGCCGTGGCCTGCACCTTGAACATGCGGTTGGCATACACCGGGTCGGTCGGCGCGATCTGCGCGCGCACCTGCCGCCAGTCACACTCCAGCTCCTCGGCGATCAGCATCGGCGCCGAGGTGTACACGCCCTGCCCGATCTCGGCCGAGGGCACCATGATGGTGACGGTGCCATCGGGCGCGATGCGCAGCCAGGCGTTGATGTCATCCGGGTCGCGGGCCGGCTGGCCCTTGGCGGCAGCAATCGGCAGCTTGAAGCCCAGCACCAGGCTGGCCGCCGCGCCGCCGGCCTTGAGGAAGTCGCGGCGATCCACTTGCAATGCTTGCATGATGGCGCCCTCCTCAAGCCTTGGCGGCACGCAAAATGGCGTGCTCCACCCGCGGATAGGTGCCGCAGCGGCACACATTGGTCATCGCCTCGGCGATCTCCGCCTTGGTGGGCTGGGGCTTATCCTTGAGCAGCGCGGCCGCGGCCATGAGCATGCCCGACTGGCAGTAGCCGCACTGCGGCACCTGCTCGGCAATCCAGGCCTGCTGCAACGGGTGCGTGTTGTCGCTGGAAAGCCCTTCGATGGTGGTGATGCGGGCCTTGGCCACGACCGACACCGGTGTGATGCACGAGCGCACGGCCTTGCCATCCACATGCACCGTGCAGGCGCCGCACAGGCCCGCTCCGCAGCCGAACTTGGTGCCGGTGAAACCCAGGTAATCCCTCAGAACCCACAGCAACGGCGTGTCCGCCGCCACATCCAGACGGCGCGAGCGCCCATTTACGTTCAAGGTAATCATGCAATCCTCGACGGATTGAGGGAGCGTTTGCCGCTCTCCTAGTGGGGCGCCTCGCATTGAACACCAATGAAGCACACGCCACGCAATTTAGGATGGCGGCGCCAATCTGTCAAAACCGGGAAATAACCCAGACCCGGATCGCCGTATTGCTGTTACTTGGAGTTTTGATGAATACTGCATAAATTAACAGTATTCATCATGCTCCACCATTCCGCCACCTCCACTGCCGCGCAAGCCCACGCACGGCGGCCGCCATCGGTAGCCGCCGCCGTGTGGCCAGACGCTGGCATGGCATAGTCGCGGTCCAGTGCCATCCCCACGGGCTGGGCGGCGCTCGACCAGGCCTATGGCCTGCAACCCGAGGCCCACGAGTGGATCGCGCTGCCCGCGCAGTTTCATGCGCGGCTGGAGCTGGTGCATCGCGCTTTTTTATGCCTCAGGAGCCCAGACATGCCAAAGATCACCGGATTCTTTGAAGTACAGCTACGCCCGCTGGCCACCCATGCACAGGACAGCGACGGCATCGGCCTCGGCCGCATGTCCATCGACAAGCAATTCCACGGCGGGCTGCAGACCGTCAGCCAGGGCGAGATGCTCAGCGCCGGCACACCGGTGAAGGACTCTGCCGGCTATGTGGCCAAGGAGCAGCACATCCTCGTCAACCTCTCGGGCCGCGGCGACAAGAATGCCGATTGCGTCGCCAGGAAGCTGGGGCTGTATCGGCCGCAGCCCTGTGCTTCGGAGCTGAACACGCTCTGAGGGCACGGTCACACAACCGTCATCAACAACCGCAAGCATGAGGCGATCTCCATCCATGCCTGAAACCATGTCCCATACCCGCCACCCCGTCTTTGCTCTGACCTTGCTTGCCGCCCTTGCCCTGAGTGCCTGTGGCGGTGGAGACGGTCCGACGCCGGCACCTGCGCCGCAGTTTCTGACGCTGGACGGCAAGCAGCCCCAGGTCATCGCCCACCGCGGCTATTCGGGGCTGTACCCCGAGCAGACACAGATGGCGTATGAGAAAGCCATCGATGCCGGTGCCGACATGATCGAGCTGGACATGCACCTGAGCCGCGACTGCCAGCTGGTGGCACGCCACAACGCCTGGCTCAGCGACAGCACCAATATCGCCGAGGTCGCCAAGATCAATGCCTATGTGGCGGGCCGCAAGCGCAACACGCCCGGCGTGCTGGTCAACGTGAAGTACCCGGCCATTGCCGCCAACGGCCCCGCGCAGTACCTGAGCGACCGCATCGACCCGAACAATCAGAAGTCGGTGCTGCAGGCTCTGGTGGTCGATGGCGAGGACCACACCGGCGACTGGTCCATCTCGGACTTCACCCTGCATGAGCTGCGCACGCTGTTTGGCGGCACCACGCTGGACAACCGGGCCGATCGCCCCAGCGAATGGAATGGCAGGCTGCCACTGATCAGCGCACAGGATGTGATCGATATCGCACTCGCCAAGGGCAAGGCGGCAGGCCGCACGATTGCCGTCTACGCCGAGACCAAGAACCCTTACTGGAACAACCAGCAGGCCATTGCCAACAGCTGCGGAACGGGTGACCACCCCTTCGAAGACGCCGTGATGGCGCTGCTGGACAGGAACAATCTCAACCGCAAGGAAGCGCCCATCTACATCCAGAGCTTCGACCCCGACAGCCTGAAGTATCTGCGCAAGGCGGGCATGCAGGCCAAGGGGGTGCAGTTGATCGATGGCAACGACTACAACTTCAGGGATGGCTCCGTAGGCTATATCACCGCCGACGAATGGACCTTCATCAGCGGCCGCCCCTATAGCTGGACGCTGGCCGGCGATGCGCGCACCTTCGCGGTCATGCAGACGCCGGCAGGCCTGGCCGAGATCAAGACCTATGCCGACGGCATCGGTCCCTGGAAGCCCCAGGTGCTGGCCCATTCCGTCGTTCCCTACAAGGACGGCGCAGGCCTCAAGGACGTCAATACGCTCAAGGACACCGGCCTGATCGCCAATGCGCACAAGGCCGGCCTGGTGGTGCACAGCTTTACCTTCCGCAGCGAGGCCAGCCGGCTCGCAGGCATCTTCAAGGGCGACCCGCTGCAGGAATACCTGGCTTACTACCGCCTGGGCATTGACGGCGTGTTCACCGACTTCACGGCCGATGGCGTGAAGGCCCGTGATGCCTATATTGCCGAGCTGAAAAAGCAATAGGCTAGGCTTGTTGCCGACACAGCCTGCTTCAGCGTGCTGCAGCGGACTGCCACGGATTGCAGGCATTGTGATCCGTGGCACCAAGCCGTACCGCACTCGGATCCGGTTTGTGCCTCAGCGCAGCCCACCGATATAGCGTGCCGAGGTGCGCAGTATCTCGGCGGCCTTGGTGGTGACCGAGCTATCGCTCTGTGCGGTCTCGGCAGGCGCTGCATGCCGGGGCTTGTCGCCGCTCCAGCTGTCCTGCAGACGTCGGGCCAGGCGCGCCAGCTCCTCGTCCTGTTGCTCTCTCGCGTGCTCCAGCGCAAAAGCCACCATGGCCTGTGCATAGGCCTGGTTGCAGGCCATCCATTCGGTATCGGTCACCCGGCCCGTCTTGCGGCGCAACACCACATGCAGATGTGCGGCCACCGCCACTCGCTCGCTGTCCTCCATATACCGCTCCTGTCTTTGATGGATCACTAGTGCTGACGCTCCAGATGCAGGCTGATATCCAGGCCTTCCATTTCCTGCACGGCATCCACCCGCAACGGCATCAGCAGACGGATCAGCACCAGCACCCCGGCCGTGGCTGCGCCGCTGTAGGCAGCCACGGCTGCCACCGCAATCAGCTGATTCAGCACCGTGGCACTCGTACCCGCGATCAGAGGGTCGGCAAACACCGCCGTGAGGATGGAGCCGGCAATGCCGCCCACGCCATGCACGCCGAAGACATCGAGCGAGTCGTCGGCCCCCAGCCGGCGCTTGAGCCAGGTTGCGCCCCAGAAGCAGACAGCGCCCGCAATCAGGCCTATCCACACCGCACTGCCCACCTGCACAAAACCGGCGGCAGGAGTGATGGCCACCAGCCCACCCACCATGCCCGAGAGCAGGCCCAGCAAGGTCGGAGCGCCGCGCACCAGCCACTCCACCACCATCCATGCCAGCCCCGCAGCCGAGGCCGCCACCAGCGTGACCACAAAGGCCAGCGCTGCACGACCGTCGGCGGACAGGGCCGATCCGGCGTTGAAGCCGAACCAGCCGAACAGCAGCAGCGCAGTGCCCATGGCCGTCCAGCCCAGGCTGTGCGGCTCGAAAGGCTCGGTGCCATAGCCACGCCTGCGCCCCATCATGAAGGCACAGACCAGTGCCGCCACACCTGCGTTCACATGCACCACGGCACCGCCGGCAAAGTCCAGCGCGCCCAGCTGGTTCAGCCAGCCACCGCTCTCCCACACCCAGTGCGCCACCGGGGCATAGACGAGAACGCTCCACAGCGCGGCAAACACCAGCAGGGCCGCAAAGCGCATGCGCTCGACCACGGCCCCCACGATCAGCGAGGTGGTGATGATGGCGAATGCAGCCTGGAACAGGGCATAGGCCGCTTCGGGCAGATGCGGCGCCAGATGGCTGACCGAGATCACGCTGCGCCGGCCATCAAAGTGCAGTGAGGCGAACCAGGCGCGTCCCAGATTGCCGAGCCAGGGAGACTCGGCGGTAAACGCGAGCGAGTAGCCCAGGCCGAACCAGGTCAGGGTCACCACACAGGCCACAGCGAACACGGCCACCATGGTGTTGACCACATTCTTGCGACGTACCAGCCCCGCATAGAACAGGGAGATACCCGGCAAGGTCATCAGCAAGACCAGCGCCGACGCGACCATGACCCAACCGGTATCTGCCTTGTCGATGGCAGTCAATGGCACCATTTCCATGCACTCCCCCCTGCTTGTTTGCTTTGACAAGAAAAGGAAGCAGGTTCCATGCCAGTGCCATGCCGATGCTCTGCCGCTACACTAATGATAGCAATCCGCACTTTTTCATCAAAGAGTTCGAGCTCATTGCATATGAATCAGGGCTTGCAGCTTGTGCTTGGGGCAGAGCCCGTTATGCTCGACAAGGTCCATCGTTGCTGCACTGATTCATGACCTGGCTGCTGCTGACTCTTCATGTGTTGCTGATTGCCGGCTTCGGCCTGCGCATCCTGCTGCGCAGAGACATGCGGCCCGATGTGCGACTGGCCTGGCTCATGGTCATCGTGCTGCTGCCCTATGTGAGCTGCCTGCTGTACTACCTGTTTGGCGAGGTGGCCCTGGGCCGCGTGCCCGGCCGCAGAAGACTCAATGTGCGCGAGTTCTGCCAGTCCCGCAGCGGCGCCGCGACCGATGCCGGCCGCAGCCCGCAGGCACTTCCGACCATGGCCGATCAATGGCTGCCGGCCTTCCGCTATGCCTCGTCCATCAATGGCTTTGCGCCGCTGCCCGGCCACAGGGCCGAGCTGATGCGCGATGGTGCACATGCCCGTTCGCAGATGCTCGCCGATATGGATGCCGCGCGCCACGATATCAACGTGCTGTACTACATCTGGCTGGACGACGGCACCGGCACCGATGTGGCCCATGCCCTGATGCGTGCCGCACAGCGCGGCGTGACCTGCCGTGCCATGGTCGACGGACTGGGATCGCGCGCACTGACGCGCTCGCCACTGTGGCAGCAGATGCGGCAGGCCGGCGTACATCTGGCGATTGCCCTTCCCATCAGCAATCTGCTCAAGGTCATGCTGACCAGCCGCATCGACCTGCGCAACCACCGCAAGATCACGCTCATAGACGGCAGGATCAACTATTGCGGCAGCCAGAACTGCGCCGACGAAGGCTTTCACATCAAGGCTCGCTATGCCCCCTGGGTGGACATCATGCTGCGCCTGCAGGGACCTGTGGTCATGCAGATGCAGCAGGCCTTTGCCAGCGACTGGGCGCAGTCCGATGCGAGCTTTGCACCACCGGCAATCGAGGCCGAGGCCCGCACTGCCGCTGACGACGGCTTCCATGCCGTTGCGATTGCCGAAGGGCCGACGGAAAGAGCACGCTCAACACCCCAGCTGGTTGCCAGCCTGCTGGCCTGTGCGCAGCGCGAGGTCGTGATCTCCACCCCCTACTTCGTGCCCGACAGCACGGTGCTAGATGCCTTGTGCGCCGCCGCGCTGCGCCAGGTGAAGGTCACGCTGATCCTGCCCGCCCGCAATGACTCATGGATCGTCGGCGCCGTCAGCCGCAGCCATTACTGGCGGCTGCTGAGCGCTGGCGTCCATATCCACGAATTCCGCCCCGGCCTGCTGCATGCCAAGACCCTGTGCCTGGACGGCTCGGTCAGCCTGATCGGCTCCACGAATCTGGATCTGCGCAGCTTTGACCTGAACTTCGAAAACAATGTATTGCTGCACGACGAAGCCACCACCCAGGCTATCCGGCAGCGCCAGCAAAGCTATCTCAGCGAATCCGATGTGGTGACGCTGGCACAGGTGCATTCGGCTCCCTGGTGGAAGCGCATCTGGGACAACCTGCTGGGCGCGCTGAGCCCGCTGCTGTAAGCGCCATGCCCTGGCTTTGGGCATACCCAAAGCCCACGCACCACGTGCGTGCACGCCGGCGGCCCCTCTCGCACCAAGGCGGAACGCCCTTTTATTTCATACGTGAAAGTCAGGGCTGATCCTCCCCTGATTTACACAAATCTGCAGGAATACCCTCTGCTGGCACGCCTTTCGCTTGCCTACATTCTTGTATGCAAGTTGCAGTCAACTTGCATACAAGATTCCACAACTTGCGAAAGACGACTATGCGCCGCTTTGTCAGATCATTGTTCGGACAGGTGGTGATCGCACTCATACTGGGTGTGCTCGCCGGACTACTGGCCCCTGAATGGGCCGTGAAACTCAAACCCCTGGGCGATGGCTTCATCAAGCTCATCAAGATGATCATCCCCATACTGGTGTTCTGCGTGGTTGTGCACGGCATTGCCGGCGCGGGCGACCTCAAGCGCGTAGGCCGCGTGGGCGTCAAGGCCCTGATCTATTTCGAGGTGCTGACCACCATCGCATTGGGCATGGGCCTGGTGCTGGCCTTTGTCTTCGAGCCTGGCGTGGGCATGAACGTGGACACCAGCAAGCTCGACGCCTCGGCCATGGCGGCCTATGCCAGCAATGCCGACAAGCTGACCAGCGGCGGCACGGTGGACTTCCTGATGAAGCTCATTCCCACCACCGTGGTGGAAGCATTCGCCAAGGGCGACGTCCTGCAGGTGCTGCTGTTCGCCGTGCTGTTCGGCTGCGCGCTGACCATGCTGGGTGAGCGCGGCAAGCCCGTTTCCGAGCTGGTGGACACCTTGTCCATGGTCCTGTTCAAGGTCATGGGCATCATCATCAAGCTGGCACCGCTGGGCGTGCTGGGCGCCATCTCCTTCACCGTGGGTCAGTACGGCATAGGCTCGCTCAAGCAGCTGGGCATGCTGGTGGCGCTGTTCTACGTCTCGGTACTGCTCTTCGTGTTCGTGGTGCTGGGCCTGGTGATGCGCCTGTCGGGCTTCAGTCTGATCAAGCTGCTGCGCTATCTGCGTGAGGAACTGACCATCGTCTTTGCGACCACCTCCTCCGACAGCGTGCTGCCCCAGATCATGGCCAAGCTGCGCAACATGGGTGTGCGCGACTCCACCGTGGGCCTGGTGATTCCCACCGGCTACTCCTTCAACCTGGACGCATTCTCCATCTACATCACGCTGGCAGCGGTCTTCATCGCCCAGGCCACCAACACCCCCATCAGCATGTCCGACCTGCTGACCATTCTGGCCATCGCGCTGGTGACCTCCAAGGGTGCGCACGGCGTGCCGGGCTCGGCCATCGTGGTGCTGGCCGCCACCCTGCATGCCATCCCCGCCATCCCTGCGATCGGCCTGGTGCTGGTGCTGTCGGTGGACTGGTTCATGGGCATTGCACGCGCTCTGGGCAATCTGATCGGCAACTGCGTGGCCACCGTGGCCATCGCCGCCTGGGAAGGCGACATCGACCGCGAGCGTGCCCATGCGGTACTTGACGGCAAGGCCGAGCCACTGACCGAAGAAGAAGACCATGCATCTGCTATCGTGCCGCCTGTCGTAGTCCCCATCCCTCACTCCAGCCACTGAACCAAGCAATGACTCCTGCCTCTCCACAGCACATCGCGGAACGCGTCGTCGAAGCCATCCTGGCCCAGAAACTGGCACCCGGCGAACGACTGGGAGAGCAGGAGCTGGCCAACAACTTCGACGTCAGCCGCACCGTGGTGCGCGAAGCGCTGATGCAGCTGCAGGCCCGGGGCTTTGTCCAGGTCCAGGCCCGCAGGGGCTGGTACGTGGTCCAGCCCTCGGCTGCCGAGGCCATGGACGCGTTCTCTGCCCGGCGGATCATCGAGACCGGCATATTGCAGGAGGCCGGCAAGCCGCTGCAGCGCGTCATCACCAGGCTGCGCCGCCATATCGCCCAGGAGCAGAAAGCCATCGCCGGGGCGGACAACGCCACGCGTTCCTTCCTGCTTGCAGATTTCCATGTCTGCCTGGCCGAACAGATGGGTCACCGGCTGCTGGCCGACACGCTGCGCGATCTGACGGCGCGCACCACCCTGGCTGCCACGCTCTATCAGTCCACGCACAGTGCCAGCCAGTCCTGCGCCGAGCACGAGCGCATCGTGGCCGCCCTGGAACGCGGCGACACCGAGGGTGCCAAGGCGCTGCTGCTGGAACATATAGGCATGGTGGAGCGCTCGCTGGAAATCCGTGCGACCGGGACCGAGGAGCCCGGCGACCGGCTGCGTGCCACGCTGGCGCCCGTGCTCAAGCAGCGCCTCTGAGCGACGTGCTCCAAACCAAAAAGCCAGGGTCGACCCTGGCTTTTTCATTTGCGAAGTACGAGCTTGAAGCTGGTTCAGCCCAGATTCGGCGCCAGATAGCGGCGCAGCTCCTCGATATCCATACCACGTCGCTGAGCCATATCAGCGAGCTGGTCTTCGCCGATCTGGCCCACGTTGAAGTAGCTGGCCTCGGGGTTTCCGATATAGAAGCCGCTCACGCTGGATGCCGGGTTCATGGCCAGGCTCTCGGTCAGCGTCATGCCGATCTCATCGGCCTGCAGCGCCTTGAACAGCTCGATCTTGGCCGTGTGATCGGGGCAGGCAGGATAGCCGGGCGCAGGACGGATGCCCTTGTAGGCTTCCTTGATGAGTTCCTCGTTGCTCAGGTTCTCGTCTTCGGCATAGCCCCACAGATCCTTGCGCACGCGCTGGTGCAGGCATTCGGCAAAGGCTTCGGCCAGTCGGTCGGCCAGGGCCTTGAACATGATGCCGCTGTAGTCGTCCAGCGCGGCTTCGAATTCCTTGTCCTTCTTTTCGGCGCCGATGCCGGCGGTCACGGCAAACAGGCCGGCATAGTCGGCAATGCCCGACTCCCTGCTGGCCACAAAATCGGCCAGGCAGCGGCTGGGGCGCATCACGGGCCGGCCATCCGGGCCGCCCACGGCCTGCTTCTCAGTCTGCTGGCGCATGCCGTACCAGGTGGTCAGCACCTGGCTGCGCGACTCGTCGGTGTAGAACACGATGTCGTCGCCCACGCGATTGGCCGGGAACAGGCCCATCACGCCATTGGCCTGCAGCCAGCGGCCGTCGATGATTTTCTGCAGCATCAGCTTGGCATCGGCCAGCACCTTGCGCGCCTCCACGCCCACGACCTCATCGTCGAGGATGGCTGGGTACGGCCCCGCCAGATCCCAGGTCTGGAAGAACGGGCCCCAGTCGATGTACTGGGAAATTTCGGCCAGGTCGAAGTTCTTGAACACACGGCGGCCCAGGCTGCGCGGCACCACGGGGGCGTGGCTCACCACGGCGGCATTGGCACGGGCCTGCTCCAGCGTCCACAGCGGCGTCTTCTTCTTGTTGGCATGCTGGGTGCGCACCTTGTCGTAGTCGGCGCTCAGCTCGTCCAGATAGGCCTGCTTGCCTTCGCCCAGCAGGCTCTGCGCCACGCTGACCGAGCGCGAGGCATCGGGCACATAGACCACGGGGCCGTCGTACTTGGGCGCAATCTTCACGGCCGTATGCACGCGCGAGCAGGTCGCACCGCCGATCAGCAACGGAATCTTCTTGATGCGGAAGTAGTCGTCCTTGTCCATCTCGCCGGCCACATACTGCATCTCCTCGAGACTCGGAGTGATCAGGCCCGACAGGCCGATGATGTCCGCGCCCTCGGCCTTGGCCCTGGCCAGGATCTCGTGGCAAGGCACCATCACGCCCATGTTGATGACTTCGAAGTTGTTGCACTGCAGGACCACGGTGACGATGTTCTTGCCGATGTCGTGCACGTCGCCCTTGACGGTGGCGATGACGATCTTGCCCTTGCTGGTCACGTCCAGGCCCGCCGCTTCCTGCTGGCGCTTCTCTTCCTCGATATAGGGCACCAGGTGGGCCACGGCCTGCTTCATCACGCGCGCGGACTTGACCACCTGGGGCAGGAACATCTTGCCGGCACCGAACAGGTCGCCGACGATATTCATGCCGTCCATGAGCGGGCCTTCGATCACGTGCAGCGGGCGGCCGCCGCCCTGCACCACGATCTGCTGGTAGGCCTCTTCGGTGTCTTCGGTGATGAAGTCGGTGATGCCGTGCACCAGGGCGTGCGACAGACGCTCGCCAACCGTCTTCGGTGCCTCGGCCGTGCCGCGCCACTCGAGCTTCTTGCTGTCGTCCTTGGCCGCACCCTTGGCGCTGTCGGCGATCTCCAGCAGACGCTCGGCCGCATCGGGGCGGCGGTTGAGCACCACATCCTCCACGCGTTCGCGCAGCTGGGGCTCCAGGTCGTCATACACACCGACCATGCCGGCATTGACGATGCCCATGTCCATGCCTGCCCCGATCGCGTGATAGAGGAACACGGTGTGGATGGCCTCGCGCACGGGGTCGTTGCCGCGGAAGGAGAAGCTCACGTTGGAGACGCCGCCCGAGACCTTGGCACCGGGCAGGTTCTGCTTGATCCAGCGTACGGCCTCGATGAAATCGACGCCGTAGTTGTTGTGCTCTTCGATGCCGGTGGCCACGGCAAAGATGTTGGGGTCGAAGATGATGTCCTCGGGCGGGAAGCCCACTTCATCGACCAGAATGCAGTAGGCGCGTTCGCAGATCTCGATCTTTCGCGCAAAGGTGTCGGCCTGGCCTTTTTCGTCAAACGCCATCACCACGGCGGCCGCGCCATAGCGCTTGACCAGCTTGGCGTGCTTCTTGAACTCCTCGACGCCCTCTTTCATGGAGATCGAATTGACGATGCCCTTGCCCTGCAGGCAGCGCAGGCCGGCTTCGATCACGTCCCACTTGGAGCTGTCCACCATCACCGGCACCTTGGCGATATCGGGCTCGGAGGCAATCAGGTTCAGAAAGCGCACCATGGCGGCCTTGCTGTCCAGCATGGCCTCATCCATGTTCACATCGATCACCTGGGCGCCGTTTTCCACCTGCTGGCGCGCCACGGCCAGCGCTTCTTCATACTGTTCGTTGAGGATCAGACGCGCAAAGGCCTTGGAGCCGGTGACGTTGGTGCGCTCGCCCACGTTGACGAACAGCGTCTCATCGCCGATGAAGACGGGCTCCAGGCCCGACAGACGCATGGGAGGAATGACAGTGGAAGGGGTAGCAGCGGACATCAGCTCACCTGTGTGAAAACCAGAAACAGAATCGAAAACAGGTGAGCGCCGTTGGGAGTGCAGGCAGATCGTCAACCGGATCTGCGACCCCGAGCCTGACGGGTCAAACATCTCAGGGATGACCTGCTGCAGCGCTCCTCGGGGTGAAGCCCGTCATTCTACGGCGAGGGCGGGCAATCGGGGCTTCAAGGCGCTTTGCCCCGTGGCTGTGCAGGCGAGCTCTTTGCGAATGGCTATAGCAGATTCGACTTTCCACGCCCCAAAAACAGGAGCAGGGCAAAAGGTAATTTCGCAAAACACGAATGCAACCATCTCATTTCAAGCATATTCCCGACATGGTGCGCATCCGCAAGGAATGGCGCGCACCGCTTTCCGGCTCTCAGGCAGCCCGGCACCGACGGGCCCGCCTGCCATGAGTGGACAAGCACCTACAGCCCCTATCTTTGAGTCTTTGGCACCATCGGCAGCAAATGTCTGGTCCATGTGCTCAGCCGTGCACAGCCGATTGCCAGCCATGACCGGGCTGGCCATTCAGCCATCGCATGGAACGGAACACCCAGGAGATCTTCATGAACGTGACCTTCGGCGCGTACTACACCCTCATCATGGCCGTGCTTGTGCTCATGCTTGGCAAGCTCATGACAAGACATATCCGCTTTCTGCGCGACTTCAATATTCCCGAGCCTGTCTCCGGCGGCCTGGTCGTGGCGGCCATCATCTTCATGCTGCATCAGACCACGGGACTGGCGCTGAGCTTCGAGGGCAGTCTGCAGTCGGCGTTCATGCTGGTGTTCTTCTCGTCCATCGGCCTGAGCGCGAACTTCGCGAAGCTGCGTGAGGGCGGCTCGGCGCTGTTCATTTTCCTGGGCGTGATTGCCGTCTTCATCATGATGCAGAACATCGTGGGCGTAAGCCTGGCCACCGTGCTGGGACTGGACCCGTTGATCGGCCTGGTCGCGGGCTCCATCACGCTGGTGGGCGGTCACGGTACGGCCGGAGCCTGGGGCTCGGTGCTGGAAAACCAATACGGTCTCACGGGAGCCACCACCCTGGGCATTGCCTGCGCCACTTTTGGCCTGGTCATCGGCGGCCTGGTGGGCGGCCCGCTGGCCAAGCGGCTGATCACGCGCCATCAGCTGGCCCAGCCGCTGACCGAGTCCGAACAGCTGCGCGCCGATGCGCCCGCCGTGAGCGAAGGCAGCGAGGTCGCCAACTTCGAGTCGCCCAACAAGGCTCCGCGCCTGATCACGGCCGATGCGGCGGTGGAGACGCTGGCCCTCTTCGCGGGTTGCCTGGCTTTTGCCGAATTCATGACCGGCCTGACCATGGGAACGGTCATCCAGCTGCCTACCTTTGTCTGGGCGCTGGGCGGCGGCGTGGTCATACGCAACGTGCTGGACTATATGTTCGGCTTCAAGGTCTTTGACCGCGCCATCGACGTCTTCGGCAATGCCGCACTGTCCATCTATCTGGCCATCGCGCTGCTCTCGCTCAAGCTGTGGGAGCTGACCGACCTGGCCGGCCCGCTGATGGTCATCCTGGCCGCGCAGGCCATCGTCATGACGCTGTATGCGGCCTTCGTGACCTTCCGCATCATGGGCAAGAACTATGACGCCGCCGTGCTGGCTGCCGGCCACTGCGGTTTCGGCATGGGCGCCACACCCACGGCCGTTGCCAATATGCAGGCCATCACCAACCAGTACGGCCCGTCGCACAAGGCCTTTCTGATCGTGCCCCTGGTCGGAGCCTTCTTCATCGACATCATCAACGCCTTTGTGCTGCAGGCCATGCTCAGCATTCTTC
The DNA here is from genome assembly GCF_014076415.1 of Comamonas testosteroni. Taxonomy (NCBI): domain Bacteria; kingdom Pseudomonadati; phylum Pseudomonadota; class Betaproteobacteria; order Burkholderiales; family Comamonadaceae; genus Comamonas; species Comamonas testosteroni. The sequence continues at coordinate 161,803 of NZ_CP043568.1, read as the reverse complement.
GCTGACCGCTGCATAAGGCAAAAAAAGCGTGTTCCCGGTAGACGGGAACACGCTTTTTTCATGGTTGCTTGCGCTTTCAGGGCAAGCGTCAGAGGCTTGTGCGGCTCAAATCATGCAGCCACGGCCTGGGCCGAAGCCGGCAGGCCGAAGATGCGGTCGAACGCCCAGTTGAAGGCAAAGGTGTAGACCATGAAGAACACCAGCAGGCCGGCTTCCATCACTGCAGCTTCCCACAGCGAGATGCCGAACCACCAGGCCATCAGCGGAATCAGCATGGCGGCGATGCCGCCTTCGAAACCGATGGCATGCACCACGCGGCGCATCAGGGAGCGGCCCTTGACGCTCTGGCGCGATTCCCATTTTTCGAACAGGTGGTTGAAGCTCAGATTCCAGCAGATCGCGATCACCGAGGCAGCCACGGCCATGACGCCGGAATCGCCAGCCTTCTGACCAATGGCCATGAAGATCAGGCTGGAGACGATGATGGCAATGATTTCGTACAGACCCACGTAGAGGATGCGACGTTTGGGACCTTGAAGACCCTTGGCCTTGGCGGGGGTGGCAAAAGCGGCGGTATTTTTGAGAGAAACGGCAGAGGAAGAAGCGGATGCCATCGCTGAGGCTTGTTGAGACATGGGCTGCAGTGTATGTTCTATAAATTGAAGATAAAAGTCAGTTCCTTTCAATTTTTCTGACAGATCGACACCATGCCCTTTAGCGCCGACCAGGTTCCGCTGTTTCTTGCCGTGCTGGATGCCGGCACCTTTTCGGCGGCTGCACGCAAGCTGGGGCGTGTGCCCTCGGCCGTCAGCATGGCCATTGCCCAGCTGGAGGCCGAGCTGGACCTGCAGCTGTTCGACCGCAGCGGACGCGAACCCGTGCCCAGTGCCGCCGCCCGCGCGCTCGAGCCGCAGGCACGCCTGCTGGCCGAGCAGTTGCAGTTGCTGAACTGGCAGGCTCAGGCGCTGCATGCGGGTCTGGAGGAAAGGCTGACGCTGGCCATCGCCCCCGAACTGCTGGCCACGCACTGGAGCGAACCGCTGAACCGGCTGGTGCACGAGTTTCCTGCGCTGCCCATTGAGGTGCTGGCAGCTCCCCAGTCAGATGCGCTGGAGCTTTTGCATGCAGGCCGCGCCCATCTGGCCCTGGTGTTCGAGCGGCCCGCCATTGACGGGCGCGAGGGCTTCCAGGAAATGGGCCGCGAGACGCTGGTGGCCGTGATGTCGCCGCAGTTCGAGCTCTGGCAGCAGGCGCTGGCCGAGCATGAGCAGGGCCGCACCACACGGCCACAGCTCACGGTGGAGCAGTTGGCTGCCACGCGTCAGGTGCTGGTGGCCAGCCGCGACCCACAGCAGACAGACCCGCGCTTTGTGTTTGCGCGCCAGCTCTGGCGCACGGACAGCCACCAGGCAGCGCTTTCGCTGATAGGTGCAGGTCTGGCCTGGGGCTGGCTGCCCAAGGGCCTGGTGGAGTCGCATATCGGCAGCGGTGCGCTGATGGAAATTCCCGTGCTCAACATCAGCAACGGCACGACCTTGTTCGTGGACTGGGTCTGGTCCAAGGAGCGCCCGCAAGGTCTGGCCACACGGCGCTTTGTGGAGCTCATGGGCAGGCAGCCCGCGGGCCGCTGACCGCAGCGCTAGGCTTCTCGTCCCAGGCTGGCGCGCGCCGCGGGCGCCAGCAGCGCCGCGAACTCGCGCGCCGCGGCGCTGTAATGGCTGCCGCGACGCCACAGCAGTCCGGCCGTGCGCACCAACTGCGGGCCCACCAGATGTATGGCCACCATATCGCTGGCCTGCTGGGCCGCGCGCTCGGGCACGATGGTGGCCATGTCGCCCCAGCGGCACAGCGCGATCAGCGATTCCACCGAGCCCATTTCCACGCGCAGGCTGGGCGTGACGCCCGCATCGCGCAGGCCGTTGTCGATCAGGCCGCGCGTGTAGAAGCTGCGCGGCAGCAGCGCCAGCGGCACGCCGGCCAGAGACTTGACCGCCAGCGTGCGCCGCCCGGCCAGCGCATGCGAGGGATTGACCAGCAGCATCATGCGTTCATCGAACAGCGGCAGGGCCTCGAGTTCGGTGCGCTGCGGCGGATGAAAGCTCACGCCCAGGTCCAGGCTGCCGTCGAGCAGGCCGGCCTCCACGGGCGGCGCCAGCAGCTCGCGCACCACCACGTTGACCTTGGGATAGGCTCGCGTGAAGGCCGCCACGGCTGGCGCGACCAGGGTGTTGAGAAAAGTGGGGATCACGCCCAGGGTAAGGGTGCCGGTCTGCAGCTCGCTGAGATCGGCCAGCGCCATGCGCCCGGCCTCGATCTCGTGCAGTGCGCGCTCGGCATAGTTGCGGAACACCACGCCGGCCTGCGAGAGCTTGAGCCCACGGCCTATGCGCTCGAACAGCACCATGCCCAGTTCCTCCTCCAGCTGGCGCAGCCCGTGCGACAGCGTGGACTGGGTCACGAACAGGTTGCGCGCCGAGGTCGTCAGGTGCTCGGTCTTGGCAATGTCGACAAAGTAGCGCAGCTGGCGCAGTTCCATGGGCGGCTTCCAGGTAGATACATCGATGCCATCGAACAATACCTCAAAAATAATTCAGTAGATCAACGGCATTCATGGATTTACGCTGGCGACCATCGCAGCCATGCAGCTGCCCGCCCCAACGCCTTCCGCCCTCACGGCCTCTTGCCCATGACCACCAGCTTCCCCATCGAACGCATTACCGCGCGCATCCTGGACATTCCCACCATACGTCCGCACAAGCTGTCGTTCGGCGCCATCAACCGCCAAAGCCCGGTCATTGTCCAGCTGTGGCTGCGCAACGGCGCCACGGGCTTCGGCGAGGCAGCCACCATCGGCGGCCCGTCGTGGAACGAGGAGTCGCCCGAGAGCATCCACCACGCCGTCACCAACCATCTGGCCCCGGCCCTCACGGGCCAGGACGGCGCGCGCATCGAGGCTTGCCTGGCCCGCATGGACCTGGCCTGCCGCGGCAATGCCTTTGCCAAGAGCGCCGTGGAGATGGCCCTACTCGACGCCGTGGCACGCAGCCTGCAGGTTCCCGTGTGGCAGCTGCTGGGCGGCAAGCAGCACGACAGCCTGCCGCTGGCCTGGACGCTGGCCAGCGGCGATGTGGAACGCGACCTGGCCGAGGCCCAGCTGCGTCTGGAACAGGGCCGCCACCGCATCTTCAAGCTCAAGATCGGTGCCCGAACGCCCGAGGCCGATCTGGCCCACGTGAGCCAGATCGCGCGCGGCCTGCAGGGCCGCGCCACGCTGACCGTGGACGTGAACCAGGCCTGGGACGGTGCCACCGCACGGCGCTTTCTGCCGCCCATGATCGAGGCCGGCGTCAGCCTCATCGAGCAGCCCGTGGCCCAGTGGAATGTGCCCGCGCTGCGCGAGCTCACGGCCACGCTGCCGTCCACGGCCCTGGTCATGGCCGATGAGAGCGTGTGCACGCCGCACGACGCCATGCGCCTGGCGCGCGAGCAGGCCTGCCACGTGTTTTCGCTCAAGGTCGCCAAGCACGGCGGTCTGCTGCGCACGCGCCAGGTCGCCGCCATCGCCCAGGCCGCCGACATCGGCTGGTACGGCGGCACCATGCTCGAAACCTCGATAGGCTCGGCCGCCTCGGCCCATGTGTTCGCCACGCTGGGCGGGCGCCACCACAACTGCGAACTGTTCGGCCCCCAGTTGCTGGTGGACGACATCGTGGCCGAGCGCATGCCGATTGCCGACTTCGCCCTGCAATTGCCCGACGGCCCCGGCCTGGGTGTGGAAGTGGATGCTGCCCAGCTCGACCGCTTCGACCGCGCGCGCCAGGGCCTGCAACCCACGCACATCGACCTCGGCGCCGCACCTTCATCCGCCCCCGTGTCTGCGCCTGCCCCCTCAGCCCGCTGACACCGCACCAACTACAACATTCATCTTCAGGAGACATCCACCATGCAACGCCGCCTTCTCTGCACCCTCGCCGCCCTGCCCGCCGTCCTCGGCCTGAGCGCCCTGGCCGCCGCCGCCCATGCCCAGACGCCCGAGGCCAACTGGCCGAGCAAGCCCATTCGCTGGATCGTGCCCTTCCCGCCGGGCGGCGCCATGGATGCCATCGCCCGCACCCTGGGCGAGAAGGCCGCGCGCACGCTGGGCCAGCCCTTCGTCATCGAGAACCGCCCCGGCGCGGGCGGCAACATCGGCGCCGACTTCGTGGCCAAGTCCCCGGCCGACGGCTACACGCTGATGATCACCTCCATCGGCATGGCCACCAACAAGCCGCTGTACCGCAAGCTCAGCTATGACCCGATCAAGGACTTCGCGCCCGTGGGCGTGCTGGCCGTGGTGCCCAACATCCTGGTCACCAACGCCACCCAGCCCCAGATCAAGAGCGTGACCGACGTGGTGGCCGCGGCAAAGGCCGCGCCGGGCAAGCTGACCTATGCCTCGGCCGGCAACGGCACCTCCATTCACCTGGCCGGCGAAGTCTTCACCTCGCTGGCGGGCGTGGACATGCTGCACATCCCCTACAAGGGATCAGGCCCCGCCGTCTCCGACCTGCTGGGCGGTCAGGTCAACTACATGTTCGACTCCATCACCTCGGCGCGTCCCCACATCCAGTCGGGCAAGCTGCGCGCGCTGGCCGTGACCACGGCCAAGCGCTCGACCAGCATGCCCGATGTACCCACCATGGAGGAAGCAGGCATCAAGGGCTATGAAGTCTCGCCCTGGTTCGCCGCCTTCGTGCCCGCCGGCACGCCGCCGGCCATCGTGAAGAAGCTCAATCAGACCTTGGTGGCCGCCATGAAGCAGCCCGACGTGATCGAGCGCTTCCAGGCCATAGGCGCCGAGGTCGTGGGCTCCACGCCCGAGGAAGCGGCACGTCACCTGCAGACCGAAAGCCAGCGCTGGACGCGGCTGATCAACGAGCGCGGCATCCACATGGACTGAATGCGGCGCGCCCGCGCGGGCCGGCCGCCGCTTGAGCTGCCGCCGGCCATGCGCTAGGCTCGACGCCTCATCACACCAGGGAAGGCCGCCGCCCATGCCGCAATCGATCTTCACCAGCAGCGATGCCGCGCTGCGCGAACGCTGGAAGGCCCTGCAACCGGGCGCCGCTGCCGTCAAGGCCGGACGCTGCGAGCTGGCCGGGTTCGATCCCGGCACCAAGCCCTTCTCGGGCGGCAGCAAGACCCAGGACAGGGCCAGTGTCGAAGCCCTGGCCGAGGAGCTGGACGCGCTGCAGAACCTGTTCTACGCCGACCGGCGCTTCAAGCTGCTGGTCATACTGCAGGGCATGGACGCAGCCGGCAAGGACGGCACGCTGCGCGCTGTCTTCGGTCGCATGTCGCCGCTGGGCGTGCGCTCCGTGGGCTGGAAGGCGCCCACCGACGTGGAGAAGTCCCACGACTACCTGTGGCGCATTCACCAGCAGATGCCGGGTGCGGGCGAGATCGTGCTCTTCAACCGCAGCCAGTACGAGGATGTGCTGGTGCCCGTGGTCAACGGCTGGCTCACGCCCGAGCAGCAGACCCAGCGCTATGCGCAGATCAACGACTTCGAGCGCATGCTCAGCGAGACCGGCACGGTGATCGTCAAGTTCATGCTGCACATCAGCAAGGACGAACAGCGCGAGCGGCTGCAGCAGCGGCTGGACGACCCCAGCAAGCACTGGAAGTTCGACGAGAACGACCTCAAGGTGCGCGCCCAGTGGGACGACTACCAGCAGGCCTACGGCCGGCTGCTGGCTGCCACGCACACGCCATGGGCGCCCTGGACCATTGTGCCCGCCGACTCCAAGACCCACCGCAATCTGATGGTGGCCACGGTGCTGCGCGAGGTGCTGGGCAATCTGGAACTGAAATATCCGCCCGGCGCACCGGGGCTGGATCACATCCAGGTCCGATGACGCGGACAGCGCACACAGCCACTGGTGCCCGTGCGTCACTCTCATAAAAAGAGCATTTAGCGTATGTTTTCAATGATTTTCAGATTGAAAGATATCTGAAATCATTCATCAAAAGGCGCTAGCAGCTCTTGTTTTTGAAGACTCCCGGGACGGATCAGAACTGCCAGCCCAGTCCGCCCAGGCCGTCGAACTCCATCTCGAAGCGATCGCCGGCCTGCAGCGGCATGCAGCCGCACCAGGTTCCCGTCGTCACCACGGTGCCGGCAGGCACGCTGCCGTATTCGCGCGCCACATGCTGCAGCCAGTCCACGAGCAGCCAGGCCGGATCGCCCAGGCTGTGCGTTCCGGTGAAGCGCTGCGGCAAGCCGCCATTCACGGTCACCGTGCACAGCTGCCGCGCCCAGTCGCGACCGGCGATGACGGAAGCGCTCTGCCACTCGCCCAGGGCCAGTCCGCCATGGCACTGGCCGTCGGCCAGCAGAGCCAGGGCCGGGGCCTTGGTGCCGTCGCGCCAGCGCACATCCACCCATTCCACGGCCACGCAGACGGCATCCACCAGCGCCAGCGCGCTGTCGTAATCGAGGGCTGCGGCCTGCTTGGCGCTCACATCCCGGCCTATGCGCAAGGCGATCTCGGCCTCGGCATTGCGCAGATTGAAGACGGTGGCGGGCGCGGGCACCGGGTTCACGCCCTGGCGAATGCCTTCCTCGGGCAGCGGCACATGCAGCAGCGCCGCCTCGCGGTCGGGGCCGCCGGACTTCCAGTAGCGCGGCGCGCGATCGGCGGGCCACCAGTTCCAGGTGCGCGCCAGCGCGCTTTGCACGGCACGGGCATCGGCGGCATCGCGCATCAGCGCTGCCACGTCGGCCCCCTGGGCCTGGGCCGCGCCCAGTTTGCGCGACCACCACAGCGCATCGGCCGTGGCATAGCTGTCCTCGGGCAAATCAGGCCACAACGTCTTCCAGTCGGGCAGCACCTCATCCTGCGTCTGCAGCTCGGGAGCCAGCCCAATGGGCGGGGTATTGGCAAACGGTGCCGGGCCGCACCAGCCGCTTTTGCAATCATTGTTTTCAGACATGAGGGCAATGATGGCAAATTTCCTGTCTCCATGTCACCAATTCAGTGCTTGGCCCACATCCAGAGCGGCCTTCGGATGGTTATGCATAAAATGCATAGCATCTCAAACAAGAAGCCTTGGACAGGAAAATTCGGCGCGCGCACACTGTGAATCCCGGACAGCAAGGGCTTACAACGACCTTGCTCCACTCAGTCAACCAGGCCTACATCATGCAAGCCAAAGACTCTTCAGCGCTGTCCACAGCGCATGCTCTGCCCTCCTACCTCAACCCCGATCATCTCGGTCCCTGGGGCATTTATCTGCAACAGGTCGACCGTGTCACCCCCTACCTGGGCTCGCTGGCCCGCTGGGTGGAAACGCTCAAGCGCCCCAAGCGCATCCTGATCGTCGATGTCCCCATCGAGATGGACGACGGCCGTATCGCCCATTTCGAGGGCTACCGCGTGCAGCACAACCTGAGCCGCGGTCCCGGCAAGGGCGGTGTGCGCTTCCACCAGGATGTGACGCTGTCCGAGGTGATGGCACTGTCGGCCTGGATGAGCATCAAGAATGCAGCCGTGAACGTGCCCTACGGCGGCGCCAAGGGCGGCATCCGTGTCGACCCGCGAAAGCTGTCCAAGGCCGAACTGGAGCGCCTGACACGCCGCTATACCAGCGAAATCGGTCTGCTGATCGGCCCCACCAAGGACATTCCGGCACCTGACGTGAACACCAACGGTCAGGTCATGGCCTGGATGATGGACACCTACTCCATGAACACAGGCGCCACGGCCACCGGCGTGGTCACGGGCAAGCCCGTGGATCTGGGCGGTTCGCTGGGTCGCGTCGAGGCCACGGGCCGCGGTGTGTTCACCGTGGGCGTGGAAGCCGCCAAGCTCACCGGCCTGAATGTGCATGGCGCACGCGTGGCCGTGCAGGGCTTCGGCAATGTGGGCGGCACGGCGGGCAAGCTGTTTGCCGATGCCGGTGCCAAGGTCGTGGCCGTGCAGGACCATACGGGCACCATTCAGAACGCCAATGGCCTGGATGTGACGGCATTGCTGGAACATGTGGGCAATACCGGCGGTGTGGGTGGCTTTGCCGGTGGCGAGGCCATGGATGCTGCCGCCTTCTGGGGCGTGGATTGCGACATCCTGATCCCGGCGGCACTGGAAGGCCAGATCACCGAGGAAAACGCCGGCCAGATCAAGGCCAAGCTGGTGATCGAAGGTGCCAACGGCCCCACCACTCCCGAGGCTGACGACATCCTCAGCGAAAAAGGCGTGCTGGTTCTGCCCGACGTGATTGCGAATGCCGGCGGCGTGACCGTGAGCTACTTCGAGTGGGTGCAGGATTTCTCCAGCTTCTTCTGGACCGAAGACGAGATCAACGCCCGTCTGGTGCGCATCATGCAGGAAGCCTTTGCCGGCGTCTGGGCCGTGGCCCAGGAGCACAAGGTGACACTGCGCACCGCCACCTTCATCGTGGCCTGCAAGCGCATTCTCCATGCCCGCGAGGCGCGCGGCCTGTATCCATGATCGGCCTCTGAGCGGCTTTGCCGCTTCCCCCTCTCTGGCATCAACCGGAAGGGGGATACCGGCTTCGCCATCGGTCCGGCCCTAGCTTGCCGTCTCTTGGAGAGGGCAAGCGGCTTCGAGGCCCAAAACGAAAAAAGCCTTCTGTTTCCAGAAGGCTTTTTGTTTGGTTGCGCGAGAAGGATTTGAACCTCCGACCTTTGGGTTATGAGCCCAACGAGCTACCAGACTGCTCCATCGCGCGGTAATTTGTTTCTCAACAGCAGTCGCTGTGTCGATAGGCGCAATTGTAGCCTAAATCGGCCTGTCATGCGGAGCAGTTATATAAACACGCGCTTTTTATGGTTACTGGCTCTGAGATTTGTCGCCCGCTCCCCATTGGCAACAGCAATTGCCGCCCATGCCAGTCGGTATAGTTGCCGCCCATGGCCAAAGAGAAAACCACTTTCACCTGCAACGCCTGTGGCGGCACCAGCCCGCGCTGGCTGGGCAAATGCCCGGGCTGCGGCGCCTGGAACACCCTGGTCGAGACCGTGGCCGACTCCGCCTCGGGCGGCAAGAACCGCCTGAGCCAGCCCCAGGGCTATGCAGGTCTGGCCAATGCCCAGCCCGTCACCCCGTTGTCGGCCATCGAGGCCCAGGATGTGGCGCGCACCCCCAGCGGCATCGAGGAGCTGGACCGCGTGCTGGGCGGCGGCGTGGTGGAAGGCGGCGTGGTGCTGATCGGCGGAGACCCTGGAATAGGTAAGTCCACACTTCTTTTGCAGGCCATGGATGCATTGCATCGCATAGGCCTGCCCACGCTCTATGTAACGGGCGAGGAAAGCGGCGCCCAGGTGGCGCTGCGCTCGCGCCGGCTCGGGCTGGACAACAGCCAGGTCAATGTGCTGGCCGAGATCCAGCTCGAGAAAATCCTCGCCACCGTGGAGGCCACCCAGCCCGCCGTGGTGGTGATCGACTCGATCCAGACCGTGTATTCGGACCAGCTCTCCTCGGCTCCGGGATCCGTGGCCCAGGTACGCGAATGCGCGGCCCATCTGACGCGCGCGGCCAAGACCACGGGCATCACCATCATTCTGGTGGGCCATGTGACCAAGGATGGCGCGCTGGCCGGCCCGCGCGTGCTCGAGCACATGGTGGACACGGTGCTTTACTTCGAAGGCGACACGCACAGCAACTTCCGTCTGGTACGCGCCATCAAGAACCGCTTCGGTGCCGTCAACGAGATCGGTGTCTTCGCGATGACGGAAAAAGGCCTCAAGGGCGTGACCAATCCCAGCGCAATCTTCCTGAGCCAGCACAGCGAACCCGTGCCCGGCAGCTGCGTGCTGGTGACGCTGGAGGGCACGCGCCCCATGCTGGTGGAAATCCAGGCGCTGGTGGACCAGGGCGGCCCGGCCGCACGCCGCCTCTCCGTCGGCCTGGACCGCGACCGTCTGGCCATGCTGCTGGCCGTGCTCAACCGCCATGCGGGCGTGGCCTGCGCCGACCAGGATGTCTTCGTCAATGCCGTGGGCGGCGTGCGCATCAATGAGCCTGCAGCCGACCTGGCAGTGATGTTGGCAATCACTTCCAGTTTGCGCGGCAAGTCGCTGCCCAAGGGCTTTATCGCGTTTGGCGAGGTCGGCCTGGCCGGCGAGGTGCGCCCCGCCCCTCGCGGTCAGGAGCGTCTCAAGGAAGCAGCAAAGCTGGGATTCACTATCGCCGTGGTTCCCAAGGCCAATGCCCCAAAGAAGCCCATCACCGGCCTGACCATCCATGCCGTGGAGCGCGTTGATGAAGCCATCAACATCGTGCGCGGCATTGGTTGATGTATTTTGATAGCTGCTTGCGCCTTTCAGTCATCGATATCAGCTAATAAATGATCTGAAATCATTGATTGAGATATGCATGCAGCTACTGTTTTTGAAAACCCCTTGGTCACCGCAGCCTGTGTGGGCATACGCACTGTCCGCAACCTCAAACCCATACCCTCATAAGACAATAAGCCCATGAATTTGCGCAATATTTTGGTTCCCCTGGGCTTGATCGTGCTGGTGATCGCGGCCTACAACTCTGCGGGCTGGCCCGGCGTGGCGGCGGTGGCAGGCGGCATCCTCATGTGGGGGCTGCTGCACTTCACGCGCCTGATGTCCATCATGAAGAAGGCGTCGGACCGGCCTATCGGCTATGTGGGCAGCGCCGTGATGCTCAATGCCAAGCTCAAGCCCAAGGTCCCGCTGGTCCATGTGGTGGCCATGACCCGCTCCCTGGGCCAGCGCCTGTCCGAAGAAGGCCAGAGCCCCGAGATCTACCGCTGGACCGACGGCTCGCAGTCCCATGTGACCTGCGAGTTCGTCGCCGGCCGCCTCATGAAGTGGGAGCTGCAGCGTCCCGAGCCCAAGGAAGAGCTGAACCCGACTGCCGCGCAGGCAACAGCCCGGACATCGGAGCCGACCTCCCCCTAAAATGGCAGTTTCAGGAGACAAGCGCCGCCGCCTATCCGGCAGCAGCGCCCGCCGAACACACAACCCATAGAGGATGGTTTTATGAGCCCTGTTGTTCCCTCGATGTCCGACCGCGACGGAAAGATCTGGATGGATGGCCAGTTGGTGGAGTGGCGCGATGCCAAGATCCATGTGCTGACCCACACGCTGCACTATGGCTGCGGCGCCTTTGAAGGCGTGCGCGCCTATGAAACCGCACAGGGCACGGCCATCTTCCGCCTTGAAGAGCACACCAAGCGCCTGTTCAACAGCGCCAAGATTCTGCGCATGCAGATCCCGTTCAGCCAGGAGCAGGTCAACCAGGCCCAGGTCGAGGTGGTCAAGGCCAACGGCCTCAAATCCTGCTATCTGCGCCCGCTGACCTGGATCGGCGACCGCAAGCTGGGTGTCTCGCCCAAGGGCAATACCATCCACCTGATGGTCGCTGCCTGGGCCTGGGGCGCCTATCTGGGCGAGGAAGGCATGCAGCGCGGCATCCGCACCAAGATTTCCAGCTTCACCCGCCACCATGTGAACATCACCATGAGCCAGGCCAAGGCGGTGAGCAACTACACCAACTCCATCCTGGCCAATACCGAGGCTCTGGACGACGGCTACGACGAGGCCATCCTGCTGGACGCCTCGGGCTTTGTCTCCGAAGGATCGGGCGAGAACATCTTTGTGATCAAGGACGGCGTGGTCTACACCCCCGACCTGTCCGCCGGCGCACTCAACGGCATCACACGCAACACCGTGCTGCACATCTGCAAGGACCTCGGCCTGGAAGTGGTGCAAAAGCGCATCACCCGCGATGAGCTTTACATTTCGGACGAGCTGTTCTTCACCGGCACCGCTGCAGAAGTCACGCCCATCCGCGAAGTGGACCGCCTGCAGATCGGCGAAGGCCGCCGCGGCCCGATCACCGAGAAAATCCAGGCTGCCTACTTTGACATCGTCAACGGCCGCAATCCCAAGTACGCACACTGGCTGACCTTGGTATAAATCACCCCCTGGGCGGCTTTGCCGCTTCCCCCTCGGGGGACACGGCCCTTGCTTGGTGCTTCTGATCTCAATTGCGCCAGTATTTCCGGCCATGCTTCATTATTGAAAACACGAAAGACACGAGAAATGACCACGAATGCCGTCGTCGAACTGGCCGCCAAAGACCTCAACGCACAAGGTGGCGTGTTCTGCCCCAGCCCCAAGGCCGACATGAAGCTGTGGAACAGCCACCCCAAGGTCTATCTGGATGTGGCCAAGACCGGCGACGCCAAGTGCCCTTATTGCGGCACGACCTACCGCCTCAAGGCCGGTGAGGTGTTTGCTGGCGGGCATTGAAGCAACACCGCTCATGAAAGAGGCTCCTGATAGGAGCCTCTTTTTTATGCCTCGGGATTAAGAGCCCGGTGCCAAGTGCTGCCTGGCACTGCCCCGCCGTGTGCCTTGAACATTTCCGTGAAATGCCGCCTCTCTCCGCCCCTGAGCTTGACGATGGGAGCACCGATCTTCGGCCCCTGGACCCGACACAGCTGGGGATACAGCAAATACCATTTCCAGCGCAAGGCATGGTGATAGTAATAGGCCGAGTCCTCGGCCTTGAACAAGGCCATGCGTGAATACTGTCTTTGGCGCAGCACCTGCTGTGCCGTGACATGGATCAGCAGGTAATGGGGATCGCCAATGTTCTGCCGGATGTCGACCCAATCGGGCTGTGCCTGAAGCCGCCGCAGATAGGCCTCGGTTCCCTCGACAATCAAGGCCTGGTGAAATTCCCGCTGCCAGGCGACGATGAAACCGGAGCCCGCCAAAGCGCCAAATGCCCAGCTTTCGATCACCGGCGTCTGCACCTGGGTGGTGAATTTCTCAAGATAGAAACCCACAAACTCAGTCCTGGAGTCGACGGCTGCCTGCATCCAGCCCAATGAGCGCGTCAGCAGGGTGCTGGCATCCAGCCAGAAGCCTCCATGCAGCGCCACCAGGTACAGGCGCAGCCAGTCAGATTGCTTGGTGGGATGCAGCTCATGGAACCGGGCAGGCAAAGCTTCTTGAGCCACGTACTGGGCCAGGTTGCCAGGATGCACAAGGCATACTTCATAATCCGGACACTGCAAACGCCAGCTCTGGATGCATTCGCGCACAAACGAGTCGGGCTGAGCATGGTTCCAGTAGGTCCACAATTTCTTGGGAATCGCAGCGCCTGGCGACGCCGCTAATTGCGGTGCAGGAGCAGCTACCTCGCCTTCGACAATGACCGGTATTGCGTCGCAATAGCTTGCTGAGGATTTCAGCGCCCGGGGCTGAACCAGCTTCAATGCGCTTTTGAATAATTGGGCAGGAATCCGGGTCATGGTGCGGGAAACAAAAAGAAACAATAGACGCAAATGATCTGTGCAGATTGTCCATCAGAACAATGAACCCACACTCTTTTCCCGAACCAAAAACTGACGCTACAACGCCGGCCCGAATCCTGCACTTTGTGACCGGAGGATTCTCGGGCGCCACCCAGGTCGCGGTGGACCTGAGCCTGGCCGCACTGCGCACGCCAGGCTATGAAGTTCTGCTGGTGCTGCGCCGCAAGCCCAGCACGGATGAACACAAGATCGATGCACTGCGCCAGCAAGGCCTTCAGGTCAAGGTCGTGTCCAACTGGCTGCATGCATTGACTGTCTGGGAGCTGCGCAAGATCATTCGCGAGTTCAAGCCCGATGCGATGTTCGCCCATGGTTTCAGCGACCATATCTGGGGCCGGCGCGCGGCGGCGGCCGAGGGGGTGGCTCATATCTTTCATGTGGAGCACAACTCGCGTGAGCGCTACACGCCGCGTCGTCTGCGCCAGGCCCTGGCGCTGGAGCCGTTCACCCAGGCCCATATCGGCGTCTCTGAAGGCGTCAGAACCAGTCTGGTCGAACGAGGTTTCCCGGCCGAAAAATGCATTGCCATCTGCAACGGCATCGACCTGACGCGCTTTGCTCAAGACGCCATGCCCCGGCTCTGGCAGGAACGCGAGCCGGCCATTTACATGGCGTCGCGCTTTGCGCGCCAGAAGGATCACGACACGCTGATCAGGGCCATAGCCGCTCTCAGGCAGCGCGGCCTGACGCCCACACTCTATCTGGCCGGCGCAGGCAAGCGTTCGCTCAGGGCCAGAGCCGAGCGGCTGGTGGCCGAACTGGGACTTGAGCAGCAGGTTCGCTTCCTGGGCAATGTCTCGGACCTGCCCCAGCGACTGTCCAGAACTCAGATCTTTGTTCTGGCTACGCACTGGGAAGGCATGCCTCTGGCGCTGGTGGAAGGCATGGCCGCAGGCTGTGCCTGTGTCGTCTCCGATGTCATCGGAGCCCGGGAAGTCGTCACCCCCGAGGTGAACGGCCTGCGGGTGCAGGAGTCAGACCCCGACTCCATGGCGGATGCACTGCAAAGACTGCTTCAGGACCCTGCCCTGGCCCAGCGCCTGGGCTCGGCGGCGCGTGCTCACGCACTCAGCCACTATGGACGCGAGCAGATGTGGGGCCAATATCAAGGGCTGCTGCCGCTCAAGGCTTGAGCACCGCCGAGACCTGGGGTTTTGCCGCCCGGAAATTGCCCCAGTTCAATGCCAGCTTCATCTTGAATTTGCGCATTTTTTGCAAACGACTCGCCGGTGCTTCTTTTTGGGCCCAGATGCTGCTGATCTCGCTGGTGTCATCCAGAGCAATGACCGAGGGGTAGACCCCGTACACACGCAGGTCGTTTTCAAACCAGAAGCGGATATCCACATCCACCGGCCTGTCGAAGGGAACACGTGCGTCCAGCATCTTGCGGGCCCCGGAGCGGCTGATGACGTAACCAGCGGCAAAACTGGGCACCCGCTGATAGGAGATCAGCTGCAAAGACCCTTCTACCAGCGGACCCTGGTCGGCTATTTTTTCCGGCTCGCGCCCGTAGAGCTTGATCATGTCCCAGCTGCCATCGGCGGGCAGTGCTTCAATCGCCGCCAGCGCCTGGGGCAAATCCGGCAGAAGCCGCACGTCATCCTCGAAGACGGCCATGGCAGGAGCGTCGCTAGCCATGAGTTGCTGCCATGACCTCAGATGGCTGGCGTAACAGCCCTTCTCTCCGTTGCTCAGGGGTTTGAAGTAGCGGCCATGGCTTTGAGGCGCACAGAAGTAATGTCTTTGCTCGGCCTCGGACAGATCCGCCCACCACACTGCAGGCAAGCGCGATGCCACCAACCCCATTTGTGCAAACTGGGCGGTCATACGCTCGCGACGCTCCGCGTCCTTGGACAAATTGATAAAGACAATGGGTAATGAGGACATACACTTCTGCACCGGACACAAGACCTGCAGTGTAGGTTGAAGCCCATTGCCTCGCAGAAGAACCCGATCACAACTATGAATGTGCCTACACCCGTCACGCCTCAACCCGGCCAGTCCGGCAAGCGGGCTGCTGTCTTTGCCTATGCCCTGGATGCCGCCTGCTTTGCATTCTTTGCACTGAGTCTTTGCGTACCTTCGGGCTACTCCTACGGCTCCACGGCCCTGGCTCTTTTGACTCTGGCCGGCTCCATCGCCGCTCGCCCCAAGGACCCAGCTCGACGCGAAACCTTGGTGCTGCTGGGGCTGATGCTGGTGCTGGGCCTGCTCTGGAGCCTGTCCTTCGATCGCTGGTTCTCGGCGGCCGGCTGGGGCTATGGTGCGAAGTACGCGCTGGCCGCGCTCTGCCTCTGGTATCTGAGCAAAACAGGTATCCGGCTCAGGGCCATTGTCTGGGGCCTGGCTCTGGGGAGTGTGGGTGCTCTGGCGATTGCTGCATATCAAGCCGGCGTGCTCAAGATGCCACGTGTCTCCGGCTTTACCAATGCCATTCAGTACGGCGGCATCGCCATGTATCTGGGTTTTGCCACCTTGTCACTGGCTTTGCTGGGCCGCTGGAGCAAGTCTCAAACAATAGCGCTGGGACTAATGGGTACATGCGGGATTTATGCGTCCTTTCTTTCCGACTCACGCGGCTCCTGGGTCGTGATCCCGCTGCTGATTGCGGCCATCTGGCTGATGGCATGGCTCAATGGCTACAAGCGTCTGGCCAGCATGACGGCGGCCGCGATGCTGATGCTGGGGCTGATCGTTGCCATCCCTGCCTATCAAAAGCTGGAACAGCGCAGCGCCGAAGCCTCACGGGAAGTCTCGCAGTATCTGCAGGACCCTCAGAAATATGCAGTGACCTCGGTCGGCCAGCGTCTGGAGCAATGGCGGCTTGCCATACATCTGATCGAGCAGCGCCCCTTCAGCGGCTGGGGACTGGCCGGCTACCCTGCGGCCAAGCAGCAGATGGTCGATCAAGGCCTGGCCCACCCCTCGGTCATGGAATATGGGCATGCGCACAATGAAATCCTGGACATGTGGGTCAAGCGCGGGCTGCCGGGGTTGATCCTGCTGCTGGCGTTCTATGCCGTACCCGCCGCCATTTTCTGGCCCACGCAGCGCCGTCTGGCGTGCGCCGATGCAGCGCAACGCTCCAGGCTGCTGGCTTTGCGCGCAGCCGCCACACTGCTGCCACTGGCCTACTTCGGGTTTGGCTGGACCCAGGTGTTCTTCGCGCACAACAGCGGAAACATGTTCTATATTTTCAGCCTCGCTGTGCTTTGGGGCGGTATTTGCAGATTGGAAACCCGGTCTGCAATCACAAAAACTCAGTCCTGAGACCTGCTTGGGAAGCCCAGGGCCAGAGCTCCCAGAGCCCCTTGGCCCAGGGCAAAGACGCCATACAGGAGCCCAACCCCGACCGCTAATACCGCAGGCACTCCGAAGGGCGCCAAAGCTGCCACTGCAGCGGCTTCACGGGTGCCCCAGCCGCCCACGCTCACGGGCAGCGCAGCCATCAGAAACACGGGGGCGATGACAAAGGCCCATACGGCCAGCGGCAAATGCAGGTCCAGAGCCATGGCCCCACATGCCAGCGCACCAGCAGACAGCAATTGCACCAGGGCCGAGGATGCGGCCTGCACCGACAGTTGCAGCAGGAAGTTCGGGCTGCTTGCCGCCACGCGCACAGGCTCCAGCCATGCACCAGGCAGCTTGAACCAGTTGCTGCGCAGGCCCTGCAGAACAATCCAAGGCAGCAGCAACCACAGCACGATGACGGCAAGCAGCAGGGCGATGAAGACTGCGGTATTCATGTGTACCCAGGGGGCCAGCGTGGAAGCACAGGCCACCGCTCCCAGACCACCGATCGCGCACAGCATCCACAGACCGCTGACCCTATCCAGAATTACCGACAGATTGCTGGCCGCCTTGGTCTGGCCGGTCTTCTGCAGCGCAATCGCACGATAGACATCACCGCCCACAACAGCGCCCGGCAGCAGCACATTCAGGCCGATGGCCTGAAAGTACCAGCGCATGCCTGAGGCCACCGACATCTCGGCCCCAAGCCATTGGGCCATGGCACGCCAGCGCCATGCCGACACCGCATTGGAGGCCAAGGAGACCGCGAAGCCCCCCAGCAACCACCAGGGACTGGCCTGCTGCAGCCGCCCCCACAATTGCACGGGGTTGGCGAGATAGATGACGGCAGTCAGCAAAGCGATGCCCATCAGGGCTCGGACAACCGCCTTACGCGCCTTGCTCACAGAACCGTGGTCTCGGTTTTCGCGGCCTTGTCTGCAGGCTTGTGTTCAACAGCGCCGTAATCCTTGGCGTGGTACTGAAGGCCGCTGCCCGACTCGTAATAGATGCGCGTCAGCAGCTCGCCGATCAGGCCCGCCGCGATGAACTGCATGCCCATCAGCACCAGCATGACCCCTGCCATCAGCAGGGGGCGGCCGCCAATCGATTCACCCATGATCTTCTGCGCCAGCAGCCACAGCAGGATCAGCACGCCAGGCGTAGCCATCCACAGCCCCATGCCGCCGAAGGCATGCAGCGGACGCTGGCGGAAGCGCATGAAAAAGACAATGAAGATCAGATCCAGAATCACCCGGAAAGTGCGATCTATGCCGTACTTGGAGACACCGCGCGTGCGCGCATGGTGACGCACCGGAATCTCCGTGATACGCGCGCCGGCATCACGTGCCAGCGAGGGAATGAAGCGGTGCATCTCGCCATACAGGCGAATGCGGTCAATGATCTCGCGGCGATAGGCCTTCAATGCACAACCATAGTCGTGTAGTTGCACATTGGTGAATTTGGAAATCAGGCGGTTGGCCAGCACCGAGGGCAGGCGGCGCGACAGGGCCTTGTCCTGGCGGTTCTTGCGCCAGCCCGAAATCATGTCCACATCGGGATCGTTTTCCAGACGCTCCAGCAACAGCGGAATATCGCCAGGCTCATTTTGCAGATCTGCATCCAGGGTCACCACATAGCGGCCGCGCACCCGGTCAAAACCGGCCTGCAAGGCACTGGACTGACCGTAGTTGCGCACCAGGCAGACGGCACGCACCCAGGGATGCTGTTCGGCCAGCTCGCGCAGACGTCTGGCACTGCCATCCGTCGATCCATCGTCCACCGCAATCAGTTCGTAGCTCAGTGACTGGGTACGCATGGCCTCGTCAATGCGGGCCACCAGATCGGGCAGATTATCGAACTCGTTATAAACGGGAACAACGATGGAAACTTCGGGATTGGAATCGTGCACGGACGTCATGCTGAATGATTGGGGATAACAGTCACCTATACTAACTGAATACCCTAGGTGCCATTTGCGCCAGGCCCTTTGTTTGGCCTGCAAAGCCAAGCGCAATCGTAAGTGCGCACTATCAAAACATGTGCACTCGCCAAATCCTATGGCATCAAACTCTTCGATTTCTATTCGCCCCGACTGGCAGCAAGCCCTATATGCCAAGCCATGGATATGGCTGGCTCTTTTGGTTTGTGCCCATATCGTTTCCCGCATCAGCATTTCAGCAGGCATGAAATGGGATGAGTCCGAACAGATTCTCTGGGCCCAGCAATTGCAGCTGGGTTATGGCCCACAGCCGCCTCTGTATACCTGGATGCAATGGGCGGTCTGTCAGCTTCTCGGCCCTTCAGTGCTGGCTCTGGCCTTGCTCAAACATCTGCTGATTGCCCTGGCCTATTGCCTGGCATGGCTGGCTGGCCGGCAGTTGCTCAATGAGAAAGGTGCCTGGTGGGTTGCCGCAGGTCTGCTGCTGATGCCGCCCTTCGGCTGGGACTCGCTGCGCGACCAGACCCATACGGTGATGGTGATGGTGATGGCCATGGGCTTGTGGTGGGCCGTGCTGCGACAGGTGCAAAGGCCGCAAGCCATCAATTTTGTTCTGATTGGCCTCTTCTGCGGTCTGGGCATGCTGTCCAAATACAGCTATGCCATGCTCATTGGCGCCTTGTTCGTGGCCTCCATGACGGTGACGCAGGTACGTCGCACCATCTTCGCCAGGGGCTGGTGGCTGGCTCCGTTGGTGGGCTTGCTGGTGTTTGCGCCCCATGCCTTCTGGCTGGCCTCGCACTGGGGCATGGCAACCACCGAGACCGTACAGAAGATGTCCATCTCCACCGAGGCCTCGCATCTGAAAGGTCTGGGCAATCTGCTCAAGGCCCTGCTTGCCACCCTGGGCCTGTGGCTGATTGCCGCTCTGATCAGCTATCGCTCCAGACTCTGGAAGCCCGGCACCGACGCGTCTTTGCCGGGCCAGGAGTGGGCCTGGCCTTTGCTACGCAACTACCTGCTCATCATTGCCATCTGCCTGCTGGGCATGGTGCTGGCGGCAGATGTCACGGACTTCAAGCAGCGCTGGATGCTGCCTCTGACGGCTATTGCCCCCTTGGCCTTGTATGTCCGGCATCCGGCGCTTCTGGAGCAGGGCGTGGGCCGGATGTTCACCTCCTTCGTCGTCGTCTTTGCGCTGATCTTTCTAATCATGGCCACGCTGCGCCCCTGGCAGGGCGGTCGCAAGAACGATCCCGACGAACTCAACCATCCGGTCAAGACGCTGGCCCAGGAACTGCGCAAGGCCGGTTATGACGGCAAGGGCGTCATCGTCGGCTCGGACCACATGATGGCGGCCATGCTGCATTCGCAGTTCCCGCAAACCTACGCCCTGGGCTGCTCCGCTGGCGCACAGCTGAGACAGTGCCTGTCTCAGGCCAGCGCCGATACCGCTGACGGTCTGCTGTTGATTACACGCGCCGACAAGCCCGTCGAGGGCTGGTGGGAAGGCATCTTCACCACACAGGCAAAAACCGCGCTGCAGACGCTGAGCATCCCTTTCGAGAAAATGCCTGCCAGCGCAACACCTGCTCAATACCAATATCTCTGGATTGCCCCATGAATCCCGTTCTGATCACCGGTTGTGCCGGCTTTATCGGCATGCATTGCGCCAAGCGACTGCTTGAGCAAGGCGTGCCCGTGGTTGGCATCGACAATCTCAACAACTACTACGACGTGGCGCTCAAGCATGCCCGCCTCGACGAGTTGCGCCCGCACGCCCACTTCCGCTTTGTGGAGCTCGATCTGGCGGACCGACAAGGCATGGCCGACCTGTTTGCCGAGGTAGCCCCCAGCAAAGTTCTGCACCTGGCTGCACAAGCCGGTGTGCGCTACTCCATCGATCAGCCCGACGACTACACCGACTCGAATCTGCTGGGCTTTGGCAATATCTTGCAAGGCTGCCGCAAGCACCAGGTCGAGCATCTGGTCTATGCCAGCAGCTCCAGCGTCTATGGCGGCAACACCAAGATGCCGTTTGCCGAAAGCGATGCGGTCGACCACCCCATCAGCTACTACGCAGCCACCAAGAAGGCCAATGAGCTGATGGCCCATAGCTATGCGCACCTGTATGGCATTCCCACCACAGGTCTGCGCTTCTTCACGGTATACGGCCCCTGGGGCCGCCCCGACATGGCCTTGTTCAAGTTCACCAGGGCCATGCTGGCGGGCGAGAGCATCGATGTCTATGGCGAAGGCAGGCTGGTGCGCGACTTCACCTATATCGACGATATCATCGAGGGCGTCATGCGCGTGCTGGACAAGCCAGCCACACCCGACGCCAGCTATGACAGCCAGAACCCCAACCCAGGCACCAGCACCGCGCCCTATCGCATCTTCAATATCGGCAACAACGCACCAACCTTGCTGATGGACTACATCGCCGCCTTGGAGGGCGCCCTGCAAATTACCGCCCGCAAGCAAATGCTGCCCATACAGCCCGGAGACATGCACAGCACATCGGCGGACACACGAGCCCTGCAAGCCTGGGTCGGCTTCTCGCCGGCCATGCCCGTGGCCACCGGCGTGCAGCATTTTGTGGATTGGTATCGCTCTTTTTATCGCGTATGAAAGTTACTGTCTTTGGTACCGGCTATGTCGGTCTTGTGCAAGGCGCCGTGCTGGCCGACGTAGGCCACCAGGTGCTTTGCGTGGATGTGGATGAGAAGAAGGTAGCGGCACTCAAGGCAGGCCAGATCCCCATCCATGAGCCTGGCCTCGATGCACTCGTCATCAGCAACCAGCAACTGGGCCGTCTCCAGTTCACGACCAATGCTGCGGAAGGCGTGGCACACAGCGAGTTGATCTTTCTTGCCGTTGGCACACCGCCCGATGAAGACGGCAGTGCCGACCTGCAATATGTGCTGGCCGTGGCCCGTACCATCGCCCAGCACATGGACGGCCCGCGCATCGTCATCAACAAATCGACCGTGCCCGTGGGAACGGCGGACAAGGTCTCGGCCGTGATTGCCGAAGGCCTTGCAAAGCGCAATCTACAGCACCCTTTCGATGTGGTGTCGAACCCCGAGTTTCTCAAGGAAGGAGCGGCAGTGGGCGATTGCCAGCGTCCGGACCGCATCATCATAGGTACCGGCGATCCGGCTTCCGAAGCCAAGCTGCGCGAGCTCTACGCTCCCTTCAACCGCAATCGCGACAAGATTGTGATGATGGATGTCCGAAGCGCCGAGCTGACCAAATATGCGGCCAATGCCATGCTGGCGACCAAGATCAGCTTCATGAACGAGATTGCCAACCTGGCGGAAAAGCTGGGTGCCAATGTGGAAGCCGTGCGCCGCGGCATCGGCAGCGACCCGCGCATCGGCTATCACTTCATCTACCCGGGCGTGGGCTATGGCGGCAGTTGCTTTCCCAAGGACGTGAAGGCGCTGATCCACACCGCCAGGGAAGTCAATTTCGAGCCTCTGCTGCTCAACGCCGTGGAAGACCGCAACCACGCCCAGCGCAATGTGCTGTTCGAGCGTATCAGCGCCTTCTACGGCGGCCAGCTTGAGGGCAAGACCATCGCCGTCTGGGGCCTGGCTTTCAAGCCCAATACCGACGATATGCGCGAAGCGCCCAGCCGCAATCTTCTGGAGTCGCTCTGGGCCGCCGGTGCCAAGGTGAAAGCCTACGATCCCGTTGCCATGAAGGAGGCCCGCCGCATCTACGGCGAGCGTGCCGACCTGCAACTGGTGGATAGCCCCCTGGCTGCCGTGCAGGATGCAGACTGCCTGGCCATCGTGACCGAATGGCAGATCTTCCGTGCGCCGGACTTTGACCTGCTGGCCTCAACGCTGCGCGACAGAATGATTTTTGACGGCCGTAATCTCTACGAGCCTGCCCTGCCTGCCAGCCATGGCCTGGGCTATGTTTCCATAGGCCGCCCCGCTCAGCCGCCGCGCTGAAACAAAAAGCCCCGCAGGCCGAAACCTGCGGGGCTTTTTTCCGGGCAGCGGCTCAGGACAGCGGCAGGCAGATCACAAAGCTCGCACCGCTGCGGCCGTCCTGGCGCGCCTCGCAGTGCACGGTGCCGCCATGGCGCTCGGCAATCGAACGCACCAGCGACAGGCCCAGGCCCACGCCGCCGGAGCGCTCGCTGGCCCCGGGCAGGCGATAGAACTTCTCGAAGATGCGCTCGCGCTGCGCCTTGGGAACGCCAGGGCCGTGATCCTCGACACGGATCAACGCCATGCCGTCCTGCCTGGACAGGGACAGCGTGATCTCACCCTCGCTGTAGCGGCGCGCATTCTCCAGCAGATTGCGCACGGCACGGCGCAGCAGTTTCGCGATGCCTTGCACCTCAAGCGGACCATCGGTCTGCATCTCCAGATCGGCATCGATGCGCGCGCATTCCTCGGCCGCCAGACCGATCAGATCGACCGACTCCACCGTACCTACATCGACCTCGCTGGAGTCAAGCCGGCTGGCCAGCAGGATCTCGTCGACCAGTTGGTCAAGCTCGCCAATATTGCGCTGGATCTCGGCCTTGGCGCGTGTGCTGGCAGGGTCATTGCCCATGAACTCCAGGCCCATGCGGATGCGCGTCAATGGCGAGCGCAGCTCATGCGAGGCATTGGCCAGCAGAGACTTGTGAGACGTCATCAAGGTTTCGATGCGCGCTGCAGCAGCGTTGAACTGGTGCGCCAGATCCGCCACCTCGTCATGACCATGCTCGGGGACACGCACCGACAGGTCGCCCTCGCCAAAGCGCTTGACGCCGCGCTGCAGGTTTTCCAGACGCTTGAGCAGGCGGCGAATGATGGGGAACACGCCCACGACCACCGCCACGCCGACCAGGCCCAGCATCCACAGAAAGCCAAACGGCGGCCGCAGCCAGAAGGCGACGGCACCATCACGCGGGGGAGGGCGTCCTTCACGCCACTCACGTGGCGCCATCCACAGCTCATAGACCTGCCCGTCCCTGGCGGCAATTTCAAAACGCACGCCATCTACGGGCGAACCAGAGATGCGGTTGCCGCGCCCCTCCACCAGCACCTCGCCCTCGGGGCCTTTGAGCACCATCTCGCGCGAGGGCGGTGTGGTGCTGTTCTGCGCGCGCTGTTCCTCGGCGATATTCCAGGCCCAGGCCACGCAGAGCGTAAGCACGGCCACGCCGACCACCACTGCCAGCCAGATGCGCAGATACAGGCGCTGGGAGAAAGCATGCAGCAACTTCATCAGTCTTGTTGCTTGGCAAAAACGTAGCCCACACCGCGCACCGTGAGAATGCGCTTGGGAGCCTTGGGATCGGCTTCAATAGCGGCGCGGATGCGCCCCATATGCACGTCGATGGAGCGGTCGAAGGCCTCCAGTTCGCGGCCGCGCACGGCCTCCATGATCTGGTCACGCGTCAGAACGCGGCCGGCGCGCTCGGCCAGTGCCACCAGCAGGTCGAACTGGTAGGAGGTGAGGTCGGCCTGCTGCTCACCCACCGACACGGTGCGGGCATCGCGATCGATTTCGAGGCTGCCGAAGCGCATGACGGCATTGGCCGGCGCCGCCTGGCTATCGCTGCCTTTGCGGCGCAGGATGGCGCGAATGCGGGCCAGCAGCTCGCGCGGCTCGAAAGGCTTGGGCAGATAGTCGTCGGCGCCCAGCTCCAGACCGATGATGCGATCCATGGGATCGCCCTTGGCGGTCAGCATCAGCACGGGGACCTGTGCCGGAGTACCGGGCATGGAACGTATGCGGCGGCAGACCTCGAGACCGTCCATATCGGGCAGCATCAGGTCAAGGATGACCAGGTCGGGCAGCTCGACCGAGCCACCATCGCTGGGCTGCAGTTGTTCCAGGCCACTTTTGCCGTCAGCCATATGGGTCACTTCCAGGCCGTTATTGCCCAGGTAATCGCTCACCATTTGCGCCAGGCGAACGTCATCCTCAATCATCAGAAGTTGGTGCGTGCTCATAGGGGGCAGTGTAGTCATGCTCGCGCCTCGGTATTTCCTCAAGACGTCATGCTGCAGCACGCAGATGACCTGCTCTTGTCTGGTGCGTAAAGTTGGGTAAACGCTGAGCCGCTCAAAAACAATAGCTGTCAGTGCTTGCTCATCAAGCGTCAGAGCCAATTTTCACTCTGGATGCCAGGAAAATCAGCAGCAGCACGGGGAACCCCATCAACGCCGTGGTGTGGAAAAACGCCTCGTAACCATAAGCATCGACAAACGCCCCCGAGAACCCCGCGAGCCACTTGGGGGCCAGCAGCATCATCGAGCTGAACAGCGCATATTGCGTGGCCGAGTACTGCACATTGGTCAGGCCCGAGAGATAGGCGATAAAGGCCGCCGAGGCGATTCCCCCGGCGAGATTGTCGGCGCTGACCACCCAGACCAGCGCCGAGACATCATGGCCGCGCGTAGCCAGCCAGGCAAACAGAATATTGGTGCAGGCCGACAGCACCGCGCCCAGCATCAGCACGCGCATCACGCCCCAGCGCACTGCCATGGTTCCGCCCACAAAGCCACCCAGCAGCGTCATGATGACGCCGAACACCTTGGTCACGGCGGCCACCTCTTCCTTGGTGTAGCCCATATCCACATAGAACGGATTGGCCATGATGCCCATGACCACGTCGCTCACGCGATACAGGCCGATCAGCGCCAGCAGCAGCAACGCCTGCCAGCGGTAGCGGCCGATGAAGTCGGCAAACGGAGCAATCAACGCGCCCTTGATCCACTCGGCCGCATTGCGTGCCGGCGCCATGGGACGAGCTTCAGGTTCGGGAGAGAGCAGCACCGTGATCATGCCTACCAGCATGCTTGCCGCCATGGCCGTATAGGCCACATGCCAGGCCTGCACCATATAGCCCTGCACATCCCCCTGCACCTGTGCCGCCACCCACAGCACGCCGGCACCGGCCCAGATCATGGCCAGGCGATAGCCGGTCTGGTAGGTGGCAGCCAGAGCCGCCTGATCGTCGACCTTGGCGGACTCGATGCGATAGGCATCGAGCGCGATATCCTGCGTGGCCGAGCCGAAAGCCACCAGCACCGCGCACAGCACCAGCGGCTGCAGGGATTGCTTGGGGTCCATGAACGACATGCCGAGCAGGCCCGCCACGATCAGCAACTGCGAAAACAACAGCCAGCTGCGGCGCCGCCCCAGCATGCGCGTCAATGCCGGCAGGGGCAGACGATCCACCAGCGGGGACCAGACCCATTTGAAGGCATAGGCCAAACCCACCCAGCTCAGAAATCCTATTGTCGTGCGATCGATATCCGCCTCGCGCAGCCAGAAGCTCAAGGTTCCCAGCACCAGCAACAGCGGCAGGCCTGCCGAAAACCCCAAAGCCAGCATGCGCAGGCTGGTGGGCTGGGCATAGACCTTGAAGGCCTGGCTCCAGCTGCGCTTGGGCTTGATGACGACATCTGCGGAGGAGGGGTTGCGACTTGTTTGGGACGACTCGGTCATGGTCTGGTTCTCTGAGGCAGAGGGCATTATCGGTTGCCCGCGCCAGTCGCCGGGCGCTACCATTACCGCGACCGTCGTCTCTTTCTGTAAGCAGGATTGCCCCATGAGCCGTGACACCGCATCTCCGCGCCCTGTGCTTGACCAGGCACAGACCTCGGTGCGCAGCTACAGCGGCGAGCATCAGGCCCATGCCCATGACCATGCCCAGATTCTGTTTGCGCTGCAGGGCCGCATGGAGCTGGAGGTCGGCGGCAGACCCAGCTTTGTGGACAGCGCCTGCGGCATGGTCATACCCGCAGGTGCCGACCACGGCTATCTGGCAGCACCGCAGACCCAGGTGCTAGTGATCGACGCGCCCATGACCGAGGGGCTGGACAAGCTGCGCCGCTTTGCCGTGCCCCCGGCGTTGCGCTTTCCTCAGTCAAGCCTGTCGGCTGCCGCGCAGATGGCGCTGGTGCTGCAGGCTCCCACCTTGCTGCAGCGGCGTGGACTGGATCTGCTGCGGCTGCAGCAGCAGGTCCAGGCCGCCTTGCACGAAAGCTGGCCCACAGTCAGACTGGCGGGCTTGATGCACCTGAGCGTGGCCCAGTTCCATGCCCGTTTTGTAGAGCTGACGGATCGCACGCCGCAGGACTGGATTCGCGGCCTGCGCCTGGACGCCGCCGTGTTGCAGCTCAAACAGGGGGCGGCACTCGAAGCGACCGCCCTGCGCTGCGGCTACGCGTCGGCCAGTGCCCTGGCCTATGCATTGCGGCGCGAGCGCGGCGTGACATCGCGTCAGCTGCGTAAGCCGCGCTGAGCCGACGCACTCACTTCAAGCGTTTCTCGATAGATGGCCGACCAGAGCCCGAGCATGATGGCCTGCTCATGTCCTCCACTTCAGCTTTTTCGTCCTCCTTGCCCCGTAGCACTCTGGGCCCTGTGGGACTGGTACTGGCCGCCGCCATGCTCTGGGGCACCACGGGCACGGCCCAGCATTTCGCGCCTGCACAGCTCTCGCCCTACTGGGTGGGTGGCCTTCGCATGGTCATGGCCGCGCTGTTCTTTGTCGCTCTGGCGATGGTTCTGGACAGAGGCCATGTGCGCCAGCCCATACGCTGGGCGCGTGTTCTGTTCTGCGGCTTTTGCATGGCCATCTACAACCTCAGCTTTTTTGCCGGCGTCAAGGCCAGCGGCGTGGCTCTGGGTACGGCGCTGGCCATTGGCAGCGGCCCCATCTGGGCCGGTCTGATGCAGGCCGTGGTGCGAAAGCGCATGCCCAGCGCCCAATGGTGGCTGGGCACCTGCACCGGCGTGGGCGGAGGCATTGTCATGGCGCTGGCCGCCACCGACAGGCAGCATCTGCCGTGGGCGGGCATGGCCCTGTGTCTGCTGGCCGGACTGTCCTATGCCACCTACGCGCTGGTCAACCAGGCACTGGTGCTGCAGGCGCGCGTGGCCACGGTCAATGCCTGGGTCTTTGCCAGCGCGGCCCTGCTGTCGCTGCCTGTTTCCGCCTGGCTGGGCGGGCCGCTGCAGATCCGCGCCGAGGGCTGGGCTGTGGTGATCTATCTGGGCATGGTCGCCACCGGCCTGGCCTATCTGCTGTTTTCCGTGGGCCTGCGTGGCATGTCTGCCGCTACCGGCGTGGCCCTGAGCAAGGCCGAGCCGATCACAGCCTTTATGCTGTCGCTGCTGGTGGTGGGCGAGCGCCCCGCCTGGTGGTCGGTGATCGGTCTGCTGGGCGTGATCGGCGGCCTGTGGCTGGTAGTGCAGGCAGAGCGCAAGACTGCAGAAACCGTCTGACCCGAGTCCTCACCGGGCTCGCATAGACTTGGCGCTCATGCACGCCCTCATCTCATCCCTGCGCCTGCCCGCCCCCCGCAACTGCCTGCTGCCCGCACTGGTCTGCGCTGCGCTGATGCACGCGCCAGCGCAGGCTCAGGTTGAGGTAGGCAAGGCATCGGTCATGCGCCAGCTGGTGCCGGCCGAGACGCTGGAGAACTCCGCAACCCAGCAATACCAGGAGCTGCTGCAAAAGGCCAAGGCCCAGGGCGCGCTGGCAGATGCCGGCAACCCGCAGCTGCAACGCCTGCGCAGCATTGCCCAGCGCCTCATCCCTTATGCCGCGCAATGGAATCCGCGCGCCAGCCAATGGCGCTGGGAGGTCAACCTCATAGGCAGCAAGCAGATCAACGCGTTCTGCATGCCCGGTGGCAAGATCGCCTTCTACACAGGCATCATCGACCAGCTCAAGCTCACGGACGACGAGATCGCCATGATCATGGGCCACGAGATGGCCCATGCGCTGCGCGAGCATTCGCGCGAGCAGCTGGCCAAGAACCAGGCCACCAGCATAGGCATATCGCTGGGCGCGCAATTGCTGGGTCTGGGCGATATCGGCAATGCAGCTGCCCGCCTGGGCGGGCAACTGCTCAGCCTCAAGTTCAGCCGCAACGACGAAAGCGATGCCGACCTGGTCGGACTGGAGCTGGCCGCCCGCGCCGGCTACAACCCGCAGGCCGCCGTGAGTCTGTGGCGCAAGATGGGCCAGGCCACGGGCGAAGGCGGCATAGGCTTTCTCTCTACCCACCCGACAGGCCCCGATCGCATCCGCCAGCTGGAAGGAAACGTGCCCCGCGTCATGGGCTTGTACGAGCAGGCACGCAGGCGCTGAGCACCGGTCACAAGGCGGTTGAAAACCCGCTTTGCGTCAGCCATGACGCGCTCTATATTGGCCTGTGACGAGCGCACAGCCACAGGAGTGATCGCATGCAGGCCCTGGACACCCATGAAGTCTTCAACCAGTTCGACGAGTTGACCGACGTCAACCTGCTGCAGGCTGACACGGCCTTGCAGGAAGTGCTGCAGCGCCAGCAGGCCCAGAGCTTTGTTCCGGCCCTGAGCCGCTTTGCGCAACAGCTTGGCGAGAAGCACAACTGGGAGCATGCCGAACTCGCCAACCGCCATACGCCCGAGCTGCAGCGCTTCGACGCGCGCGGGCGTGTGCTCGATGCCGTGGAATTCCACCCCAGCTGGCATCGCCTCATGCAGCTGTATCGCGCGCAAGGTCTGATCTCCTTGCCCTTCGAGAGCCAGGGCCGCGGTCGCTGGAGCGCCTGGGCCGCCGGCTTTTACCTGCACGGCCAGGTGGAGCAAGGCACGCTATGCCCGGCCACCATGACCACAGCGGCCATCCCCGTGCTGCAAAAAGAGCCAGCGCTCTGGCGCCAGTTGCAGGCCCAGTTGTTCAGCCACGTGTACGACGCGCGCGACCTGCCCTTGAGTCAGAAAAAATCCATCTGGATAGGCATGGGCATGACGGAGAAACAAGGCGGCTCGGACGTGCGCGCCAACACCACGGTGGCCCGACCGGTCCATGAGGGCGGCCGCGGCAGCGAGTATCTGCTGCGCGGCCATAAATGGTTTTTCTCGGCCCCCATGTGCGACGCCCATCTGGTGGTGGCGCGCATGGCCACGGCAAGCGGTGAGCTCGGCGGTCATGCCTGTTTTTTCGTGCCGCGCTGGCGCCCTGATGGCAGCAAGAACCCGGTGCGTGTGCAACGCCTCAAGGACAAGGTCGGCAACCGCAGCAACTCCAGCTCGGAAGTGGAGCTGCAGGACGCCTGGGGCATTCTCATGGGCGAGGAAGGGCGCGGCATTCCCACCATCATCGAGATGGCCAGCTACACGCGACTGAACTGCGTGCTGGGCAGCGCGGCCATTGTGCGCAGCGCCACCGTGCAGTCGATTGCCTATGCGCGTCAGCGATCGGCCTTTGGCAGACATCTCGCGGATCAGCCGCTGATGGCCACCGTGCTCGCGGACCTGGCCCTCGAAAGCGAAGCCTCCATGCAGCTCGCCATGCATCTGGCGCAGGCCTATGAGCTGGAGGCCGAAGGCGATCTGCTGGCTCGTGCCTGGAAGCGCATCATGACTCCGGCCGCCAAGTTCTGGGTCTGCAAGCGCTCGGTGGAGATCACGGGCGAAGCCATGGAGGTCTTTGGCGGCAACGGCTATGTGCAGGACAGCATCGTCTCGCGCCTGTTCCGTGAAGCGCCGGTCAACTCCATCTGGGAAGGCTCGGGCAATGTGATGTGCCTCGACGTGCTGCGTGCCATGGGCCGCGAGCCTGAAGCCGCGCGCCTGCTGTTGCAGGATCTGGATGATATGGCTGCCGGCCAGCCCCTGCTGACGGCGATGGCGCAATCGCTGGCCAGGCGCCTGTCTGCAGCCCCCGATGCACTGGAGCCTCAGGCCCGCCGACTGGTGCAGGACTTGTGTCTGCTGGCCCAGGCCTGCCTGATGCGCAGGCATGCGCCCGCCCCCGTGGCTGATGGCTTCATCCACACCCGCCTCGGCGCGCAGAACGGAGCCATGGTGGTAGGAGCATTCGACCCGGCAGGGCTGGACATTGCTGCCATACTTCAGCGCGCCCTTCCCGTCTGAATCCGGTCAGGCAGCAACCAGCGCCTTCAGCTGCCTGAAGCTTTGTGGCAAGCTCTTGCCGCTGGTGTCCAGCACATGGTCGGCCTTGGAATAGAAGGCCGATCGACCGTCCAGGATCCGGCGCAAATCATCCATGGCCTCGGGGTTGGCGGCCATGGGCCGCGTGTCGCCCTGAGCCACGACACGGCTCATATGCTCATCGGGCTGGGCCTGCAGCCAGACCGTGGTGCAGTGGCTGAGCAGTTCGTTGAAGGTTGCGGGGTCTGACACGATTCCGCCCGGGGTGGCAATCACCACATCGCTGTAGATCTGCACGGCCTCTTCGAGCGCGCGGCGCTCGTAGCGACGATAGGCGCCCGCGCCATAGAGGTCGTAGATCTCGCGCACGCTGCAACCGGCCACGCGCTCGATCTCCTGGTTCAGCTCGAGAAACGGCACATTCAACTGCTCCGCCAGCATACGTCCCAACGTGGACTTGCCAGCGCCACGCAGACCTATCAGGGCAATGCGCGAAGCCCGGTGGGGATCGCCCATGGGCGCCGTTCCCAGAATCTCTCCGGCCGCCAGTCGCACGCGCTTCAAGTCGGCTTCGCTGCGGCCTTCCAGCAGCTCGCGCAGCAACAGCCATTCAGCACTGGCAGTCGTCACATCGCCCAACAACTCGGCCATGCTGCACTGAAGTGCATTTGCTATCTGCTGCAGCACCAGGATGGAGACATTGCCCGTGCCGTATTCGAGATTGGCCAGATGGCGCTCCGACACCACGGCCGCCGAAGCCAGTCCACGGCGCGTGAGACCGCGGCGCGCACGCAGATTGCGCACCCTCTCGCCCAAGGCCTGCAACAGCGGGCTTTTGCCCGCTTCATCCCCTTCCGCAACCGACGCGGATGCCATGTCTAACTGATCCATAAAGCTCCTCAGAGGCCGTGAATGATAAACAGTCGGGGTTAACGCGAATCATGCAATATATTGCTTGACACTGCATTGTCTCGTATTTATCTTTTGATTGCACGCACAATATTGCATGTTCTATCAAAGATTTGATGCTGCTCAGATCAGCACTTCAGGAGACCCCCATGACCGAGTTACTGGCCAACCATATGGCAGGCCGCTGGCAAACCGGCGGCGGCCCGGGCAGTTTGTTACGAGATCCGGTACTGGGGACCGAGCTGGTGCGTGTCGACGCCACAGGGCTTGATCTGGGCGCCGCCTTTGCCTTTGCACGCGACACCGGCGGCAGGGCCTTGCGTTCCCTGAGCTACGCCCGGCGAGCCAGCCTGCTGACCGATATTGCCGCCGTGCTGCAAAGCCGGCGCGACGCGTATTACGAGATATCCACCGCCAATAGCGGCACCGTCAGAAACGACACCGCCGTCGATGTGGACGGAGGCATCTACACTCTGAACCAATACGCCAGATGGGGCGCAACACTGGGCGAGGCCAGGCATCTGAGCGACGGCGAAGCCGTGGCGCTGGCCAAGGACGCAGCCTTTCTGTCCCGCCATATCCAGGTTCCGGCGCGCGGCGTGGCGCTGTTCATCAACGCCTTCAACTTCCCTGCCTGGGGGCTGTGGGAAAAGGCGGCACCGGCCCTGCTCTCGGGCGTGCCCGTCATCGTCAAGCCGGCCACCGCCACCGCCTGGCTGACCCAGCGCATGGTCAGGGATGTGATCGATGCCGGCATATTGCCGCCGGGCGCGCTGTCCATCGTCTGCGGCAGTGCCGCCGGATTGCTGGATCAGCTTCAGCCCATGGATGTGGTCTCCTTCACAGGGTCTGCGGACACGGCAGCGACCATCCGCTCTCACGCAGCCATCACCCGCCAATCAGTGCGCAGCAATATCGAAGCCGACAGCGTGAACTGCGCGCTGCTGCTGCCCGGCCATGGCATGGACAGCGAAGCCACTGCCTTGCTGGCGCGTGAAGTGGTGCGCGAAATGACGGTCAAATCCGGCCAGAAATGCACGGCCATACGCCGCGTGCTGGTACCGCAACCTCTGTACGACGGTGTGGCCCAAGCCATCGGTGCACAACTGGCCAAAATCACCGTAGGCAACCCGCGCAACGAGGCTGTGCGGATGGGGTCTCTGGTCAGCCGCGAGCAGTACAACAGCGTCCAGCAGGGCCTGGGGCGTTTGCTGGAGCACACCACGGCCCTGCATGACGGCAGACGCAACACACTGATCGATGCCGACCCCGCGATTGCCGCCTGCGCCCAACCCGTGCTGTTGGGGGCACAGGACCCCGATGGCAGTGCACTCGTGCATGACATGGAAGTCTTTGGCCCCGTGGTCACGCTCATGCCCTACCGCGATCTGGCCCATGGCCTGGCACTTGCACATCGCGGCCAGGGCTCGCTGGTCTGCTCGATCTACGGCGATGACGACAAGGCACTGGCCGCAGCCGCCACCGATCTCGCAGCCAGCCACGGTCGCGTGCATGTGGTCACCCCCGCTGTCGCCAAGCTGCATACGGGCCACGGCAATGTCATGCCCCAGTCCCAGCATGGCGGTCCGGGCCGCGCAGGCGGAGGCTCCGAACTCGGCGGCCTGCGGGCACTGGATTTCTATCATCGCAAAAGCGCCATACAAGCCGCACCACAGGTTCTGCAGGCGCTGGCCGAAACGACGGGAGCATGAGCCATGGCCGACTTCAGCCAAGCCTTCAACTTTGCCCAGCATCTGTTCGATCTCAACCAGGGCCGGGGTGACAAGAACGCCTACACCGATGACCAGGGCACGCTCAGCTATGCGCAGTTGCAGGAGCAGGCCCGCCGCCTGGCCCATGGCCTGCTCGCAGCCGGCATCCATCGCGAGGAGCGCGTGCTGCTGGTCATGCACGATATGCGCGAGTGGGTGATCTCCTTTCTCGGAGCCATGTACGCAGGCGTGGTGCCGGTGGCGGTCAACACCTTGCTCACTGCTGCCGACTACGCCTATATGCTCGAGCATTGCCGTGCCCAGGCGATTCTGACCAATGGCGCGCTGGTTCCCGTGGTGAAGCAGGCCCTGGAACAGGCGCAACATGAGGTCAACCATATCTGGGTCGCCAGGCCCGAGCAGGCACCGCAAGGACTGCCGCCGGCCTTTGAGCCGCTGCAGCCCTGGCTGCAGCAGCAAACGCCGCTGGCCCATGCCGCCAGAACCATGGGCGACGACCCCGGCTTCTGGCTTTATTCCTCGGGCTCCACCGGCAAGCCCAAGGGTGCAGTGCATACCCACGCCAACCCTTACTGGACGGCCGAGCTCTATGGCAAGCCGGTGCTGGGCCTGAGCGAGAACGATGTCTGCTTTTCTGCCGCCAAGCTTTACTTCGCCTACGGTCTTGGCAACGCCCTGACATTCCCCTTGAGCGTGGGCGCCAGCGTGGTGCTGATGGCCGAGCGCCCCACGCCGGAAGCCACTTTCAGGCGCTGGACCGAACACCGGCCCACGGTGTTTTTCGGTGCGCCTACGGGCTTTGCGGGCATGCTGGCTCACCCAGCCTTGCCTGCACGCGAGCAGGTCAGCCTGCGCATGTGCTCCTCTGCGGGCGAAGCCCTGCCGGCCGAGATTGCCCAGCGCTTCAAGACCCACTTCGGCGCCGATATCGTGGACGGCATCGGTTCCACCGAAATGCTGCACATCTTCATCTCCAACCGCCCGGACGACATACGCTACGGCAGCACGGGAAAGCCTGTACCAGGCTATGTGGTGGAGTTGCGCGGCGAGGACGGCCAGCCCGTGGCCGATGGCGAGATTGGCGACCTCTACATCAAGGGCCCGAGCGCCGCCCTGATGTACTGGGCCAACCGTGACAAGACACGCGACACCTTCCAGGGCGTCTGGCTCAAGAGCGGCGACAAATATGTGCGCGATGCCGAGGGCTACTACACCTATGCAGGCCGCAGCGATGACATGCTCAAGGTCAGCGGCATCTATGTATCGCCCTTCGAGGTCGAATCCACGCTGCAGCAGCACCCAGCCGTACTGGAGGCTGCCGTGATCGGCGTGACCGACGAGCAGGGCCTGACCAAGACCAAATCCTATGTGGTGTGCAAGCCCGGACAGAGCGCCAGCGAGGCCGAACTCAAGGCCTTTGTGAAGAATCGGCTGGCCGCCTACAAATACCCGCGCTTCATTGAATTTGTCGATGAGCTGCCAAAGACCGCGACAGGAAAGATCCAGCGCTTTCGTTTG
This sequence comes from Comamonas testosteroni, assembly GCF_014076415.1. NCBI lineage: Bacteria > Pseudomonadati > Pseudomonadota > Betaproteobacteria > Burkholderiales > Comamonadaceae > Comamonas > Comamonas testosteroni. The sequence goes on along the minus strand of NZ_CP043568.1, from coordinate 127,132 downwards.
CGTGAGCTGGAATCCAAGCCGCGTTGATTGCTTATCGCAAGGTTGCAAGAAGCTATCAAAACAGTAGTCACAAACTAGGGCAATCGCTGGTATTGCTTTAAACCTAAAGTTGTTAGAGTGCGCTCGTGCATCAGTGCCAACCCCAGCACCACAGCCAGTCACAACCGTTGATCTGAGAGTAAGCCGGCATTCGTCCATCAACCAGCAGGAGACAAGCATGAGCAAGCAATGGGCAATATGGAGCGCAATCGCACTGGCTGCCGCCGCAGGCGGCAGCAGCGCAATCGCGCAGGAAAAGATCAAGGTCGGCTTCATGCTGCCTTTCAGCGGCACTTATGCTGCCCTGGGCGTGGCAATCGAGAACGGCTTTCGCATGCAGGTCACCGAGCAAGGCGGCAAGCTGGGAGGGCGCGAGATCGAATACTTCAAGGTCGACGATGAGTCAGATCCCGCAAAGGCAACGGACAACGTCAACCGCCTCATCAAGCGCGACAAGGTCGATGTGATCATCGGCACCGTGCACTCCGGCGTGGCCATGGCCATGGCCAAGGCCGCCAAGGAAAGCGGCACCGTGCTCATCGTGCCCAATGCAGGAGCCGATGCCGTCACCGGTCCCATGTGCGCTCCCAATATCTTCCGCAGCTCCTTCTCCAACTGGCAGACGGCCTACCCCATGGGCGTGGTCGCAGCCAAGGAAGGCAAGAAAAATGCCATGACCCTGACCTGGAAGTACGCTGCCGGTGAAGAGGCCGTCAACGGCTTCAAGGAAGGCTTCGAGAAAAGCGGCGGCAAGGTCAGCAAGCAATTGACCCTGCCCTTCCCCAACGTCGAATTCCAGGCTCTGCTGACCGAGATCGCAGCGGCCAAGCCCGATGCGGTGTTCTCCTTCTTCGCGGGCGCAGGTGCCGTGAAATTCGTCAAGGACTATCACGCCTCGGGCCTGTCCAAGACCATTCCGCTCTACGGACCGGGTTTTCTGACCGACGGCACGCTGGACGCTCAGGGCGAGGCCGCCCAGGGCATGCTGACCACGCTGCACTATGCCGACGAACTGGGTACGGCGCGCGATCAGGCCTTCCGCACCAATTACGCCAAGAACTACAAGCTGCAGCCCGATGTCTATGCCGTGCAAGGCTATGACGCCGCACAGATGCTGGCCGTGGGCCTGAAGGCCGCCGGCGGCGACATCAGCAAGAAAGACGTCTTCCGCACCGCCATCGAGAAAGCCACTATTGCCAGCCCGCGCGGCGACTTCACCTTGAGCAAGGCACACAATCCCGTGCAGGACATCTATCTGCGCAAGGTCGACGGCAAGGAGAACAAGAAGATCAGCGTGGCAGTGAAGGCTCTGGCGGACCCAGCCCGCGGCTGCCGCATGTAATAGACGCGAGCCATACCGCCCTCGATACCTGGTTGCTCTGTCCTGCCTCACCTTCGGTGCCGCCTGCGACAGAGCGCCTCGTCTCCAGCACGAATCGACGATTCGCCGGGCTGTATGCCCCGCTTTGCAGCCTTCTGCTTCAACAAGGATTGCCGTGGATCTCGCCACTTTTCTGGTGCAGTGTCTGAACTCAGTTCAGTACGGACTGCTTCTGTTCCTGCTGGCCTCTGGCCTGACGCTGATCTTCGGCATCATGGGGGTGATCAACCTCGCCCATGGCAGCTTCTACATGATCGGTGCCTATGTGGCGTTCTCGCTCGCACCGTATCTGGGCCAGCATTTCATCGCCATGCTGCTGGTCGGCGTGGTGCTGGCCGTGGTGCTGGGCTATTTTCTCGAATGGGCATTTTTCAGCTTTCTCTACGAACGCGATCACCTGCAGCAGGTGCTGATGACCTATGGCCTGATTCTGGTGTTTGAAGGCCTGCGCGCCATCCTCGTGGGCAACGATGTGCATGGCGTGGAAAAGCCTGCCTGGCTGGCCGGCAGCTTCCCTTTGATGGGCATGATGCAGTACCCCTGGTACAACGTGTTTGCAGCCGCTGCCTGCCTGCTGGTGGCGCTGCTGATGTACTACACCGTCAACCGCACGCGTCTGGGCATGATGATTCGTGCCGGTGCCAGCAACCGCGACATGGTGCGTGGCCTGGGCATCAACATCAAGCGCCTGTACCGCATCGTCTTTGCCGTGGGCGTGGCCCTGGCGGCCCTGGCCGGAATGATCGCGGCGCCCATGAGTTCGGTTTACCCCAATATGGGCTCCAGCGTGCTCATCATCTGCTTTGTGGTGGTGGTCATCGGCGGCATAGGCTCGATTACCGGCGCGCTGATTGCCTCGCTGCTGGTGGGCTTTGTGGATACCTTCGGCAAGGTGTTCTTTCAGGAGCTCAGCGGCATGAGCATCTATCTGCTCATGGCCGTGATCCTCGTATGGCGACCTGAGGGTTTGCTCGGAAAACGGAGCTGAACATGAGCAATACATCCTCCACGCCCTTGCCCAATACCAACCAGGCTTACGCCGAGGCTCCCGCAGTCACCAACCAGAGCCGCCCCATACGCTCCAGAAGCCCTTGGGTGAGCACGGCGCTGCCGCTGGCCGCCGCAGTGCTGCTGGCGGCCGCCCAGCCCTTCTGGTCGGCCTATCTGTCCGATCTGGTGGTCAAGATCATGATCCTGTCCATCTTTGCTCTCAGCCTGCATATCCTGGTGGGCGGCGCAGGGCTGGTCAGCCTGGGCCATGCCGCCTACTTCGGCCTGGGTGCCTATGCGGCGGTGAAGGCCGCCGGCCAGGACGGCAGCAACTTTCTCGTCATGCTGGGCGCCGCAGTCGGCGTCTCGGGCCTGTATGCGCTGGTGGTGGGCGCCCTGAGTCTGCGTACCAAGGGCGTGTACTTCATCATGGTCACGCTGGCGTTCGCGCAACTGGCGTTTTTTGTCGTGCACGACGTGGGCTACTTTGGCGGCAGCGACGGCATCTACCTGATGCAGCGACCGGCCATTGGAGCCTTGGACATGGAGAGCACCTCCACGCAGTACTACGTGGTGCTGGTCGCGCTGGTGCTGGTCTACGCCTTCATTGCCATGCTGCGTCACTCGCGCTTCGGCCACGCGCTGGCCGGCATTCGCGTCAACGATCAACGCATGCGTGCTGCCGGCTTTGCCACCTACGGCTACAAGCTCGCAGGCTTTGTGATTGCCGGTGCGCTGGCGGGTCTGGCGGGCTTTCTGCTTGCCGCACGCGATGCTGTGGTCAACCCCGAGCTGCTGGCCTGGCACCACTCCGGCGAGGTCCTGCTGATGCTGATTCTGGGCGGCGTGGGTTCGCTGCGCGGTGCGGTGCTGGGCACCATCGCCTTTGTGCTGCTCAAGGAGCTGCTGAGCACGCATGCCATCGTTGGCAATGCCGCGGACCATTGGCAGCTGACGCTGGGCATCGCCATCATCGCGCTGGTAGCGCTGCTGCCCAAGGGGCTGGTCGGCATCAACGACAAATGGCAGAAGAAGGCTGCGGCGCGGACCGGCAGGTCGCCGGAAGCTGTCGAGCAAGGGGCGGATCATGGCTGATGCAGGCAAGGCTCCCAAGATGTCCGTGCGCGGCCTGACGCGGCGCTTTGGCGGGCTGGTGGCAGTGAACAATGTGGACCTGGATCTGCACCAGGGCGAGGTCCATGCCGTCATCGGCACCAACGGTGCAGGCAAGTCCACGCTGATCAATATGCTCTCGGGCGAGATAGCAGCCAGCAGCGGCAGCATCGCGCTTGAAGGACGGGACGTCACGCAGATGCCGCAGCCGCAGCGCGCCAAGGCCGGCATCGGGCGCAGCTACCAGCGCACCACCATCTTCCCTGAATTCACAGTACTGGAGAACTGCCGGCTCACGGCACAGGCCCAGGCGCTGCCCAGACCCTGGCGCATCTGGGAGTCGGCACAGCATTGCGCGGCCAGCATGCTGCGCGCGGAATCTGCGCTGCAGCGCGCCGGTCTTGCCCAGCATGCCGAGCGCCTTGCCGGCAGCCTGAGCCACGGCGCCAAGCGTCAGCTGGAAGTCGCCATGTGCCTTGCCACTGCGCCGCGCGTGCTGCTGCTGGACGAGCCTCTGGCAGGCATGGGGGCAGAAGAGACCGAGCGCATGCTGGAGCTGCTGCAGGAGCTCAAATCCGCGCATGCCGTACTGCTGGTGGAACACGATATGGATGCCGTTTTCCGCATTGCCGATCGCATCACCGTCATGGTCAACGGCAGCGTGGTCGCCACAGGTACGCCCGATCAGATTCGCAACGACCCGGTGGTACGCACCGCCTACCTGGGAGAGGAAGAGCATGCTTGAAACAAAGCCCCCCCTGAGCGGCTCTGCCGCTTCCCCCTCTCTCGCTGCGCAGGAGGGGGACGGCACCATCGCTGTGGGGCGGCCCTTGCTTGGTGCCTCTGGCACAGGCACGCGCCCACGTTCCGGGCCCTCGAACCATGCCATGTTCAGCGTGCAGGAGGTACACAGCTTTTACGGCGACAGCCATATCCTGCACGGCATCTCGCTGGATCTGCCCCAGGGCCAGGCCGTGGGCCTGCTGGGCCGCAACGGCATGGGCAAGACCACGTTGATCCGCACGCTGATGGGCTATGTGGCGGCGCGCTCGGGCCGGGTGTTTGCCGATGGCAAGGAAGTGACGAATTCCGCCCCCGAACGAATGGCACGTCTCGGCATTGGCTATGTCCCCGAAGGACGCGGCGTATTCCCCAATCTCTCCGTCAAGGAAAACCTCTTGATGAGCGCCAGAGCCGGCCTTGATGGCAGCAGTAGCTGGACCTACGAGCGCGTTCTGGAGACCTTTCCACGCCTCAAGGAGCGCCTGTCCAACGGCGGTGACCAGCTCTCGGGCGGCGAGCAGCAGATGGTCTCCATCGGCCGCGCGCTGATGACCAACCCGCGCCTCATGATCCTGGATGAAGCCACCGAGGGTCTGGCTCCGCTGGTGGTGGCCGAAATCTGGCGCGTGATTGCCCAGATTCGTGAAACCGGCATCTCCACGCTGATCGTGGACCGAGACTACAAGAAGGTGCTGGCGCATACCGACTATGCGGCGGTGATGGAGAAGGGCCGGCTTGCGCTGCAGGCTGAGTCTGCGGATCTGCTGCAGCAGCCGGAGAAGTTGTCGGCGTTGCTGGGAGTTTGACTCTCATCTTGTTTCGATAGCTGTTCAGGCCTGATAGATAAGCGTTTGAAACCTGCTCTGTTTGATGTTTGGAGTGAAACTGGATACCTGATTTATGGACAGAGGCCGGGACTCGCCCCGGCTGGCGACCTACTTTATAGCGCGCTAGAAAGTAGGCAAAGAGCGCTATCCGATTGCCTGTGTCCCTGCGCTTCGCTCCGGGTAAACCTGCGTCACACAATTCAGCCTACGGTGCCGCCCAACTCGCTGCGCGGCATGCCGCTGCGCTCAGACAAACGGCGGCAAGTCAGTTCACAAAGCAATGCTGTCCTGCGGCAGCATTGCCCGCAGCCTGAACCGCGTGCCGCAGGCACAGCCAGACGGGTGGGAGCGGACAGCCTGCAAGACTTGTGGCGAAATCAGGCTCAAGCGCTTACATGAATTGCGGTGGCAGCTATCAAATTTATCTCGGAGCTATCCTGTCTCTGGTATTGCCCCTTGTGCCCACGCCTGCGACGGCAGCCTCTTGTGGCGCGCGGCTGCACCGTAGAGTGCAGCCGCATCGTCATCACTTTTACGGCAATGTGTTTGAACGAAGAGCGAAGCTCGAAGTGAGTTTTGCCGTACAGCCACAAGAGGTTGTCGGCGCAGGTTGCCCACAGGCGAAGCCGGAGGGACGTGGGCAGTAGGGGCCTGCTCTTTGCCTACTTTCTTGCGAAGAAAGTAGGTCGCCAGCCGGGCGAAACCCGGCCTATATCCCCAAAACAAAGCGGTCTCGCAAACCAAAACCTACTGAACCCCGCCCAACGAAGCCGCATCCAGCCGCGCATTCCTGGCTGCCTCAGGCGGCAGGATCGCCATCGTCAGGCTGCAGTTGCAGGTCAGCTTGCCCTCTTCATCGCGCAGCTCCACCGCCCAGACATGCGTGGTGCGCCCGAGGTGCGTGGGCCGCGCCGTGGCGGTGATCCAGCTGCCCTTGCGGCCTGCGCGCACATGGTTGGCGGTCACGCCGAGGCCCACGCAGCGGTAGCCTTCAGGAATGCTGCAGGCAGCAGCCATGGAGCCCAGCGTCTCGGCCAGCACCACGCTGACGCCGCCGTGCAAGATGCCATAGGGCTGGCAGGTGCGTTCATCCACATGGATGCGGGCGCGCACATAGTCGTCGCCGTATTCGGTGAACTCAATGCCCAGGTGGGAGATTGCAGTGTTTGCGCTGCCTGCGTTCAGCGCTTTCAGATCGAGCTCTCGGGTCCAGATCGCCATACCAGTCCTTGTGGTGCATGAAAAAAGGACGCTCCTTGCAGAGCGTCCTTCGATGCTAAGGACTTGGAGCAGCAGACGCCAGCACCAAGCGGACTAGGCACAGCTTTCACCCCCTCCACACTCCATGTCAGAGACACCAAGCAAGGGCCTGGGCGGCCCCGCCGCCCCGCAGCAATGGTGTCGTCCCCCTGGGGGAAGGCGCGAAGCGCCTCAGGGGGAACCTGTTCAAGCGCGCATATCGCCCTTGTCCATGAAGCGCTGATGCCAGGACAGTGCCTCGGTCAGGATATGCGGCGTGTGCTGTGCACCCTGCTGGCGTGAGCGGTCGAAATAATCCTGCAGCTGGGCGCGATAGTCCGGATGGGCACACTTGTCGATGATGACTTGCGCACGCTGCTTGGGCGACAGGCCGCGCAGATCGGCCAGACCTTGCTCGGTGACGACGATCTGGGTGTCATGCTCGGTGTGGTCCACATGCGAGCACATGGGCACGATGCAGCTGATCTTGCCGTCCTTGGCCACCGAGGGCGTGACGAAGAAAGACAGATAGCCGTTGCGTGCAAAGTCTCCCGATCCGCCGATGCCATTCATCATGCCCGTGCCCATGACATGGGTGGAGTTGATGTTGCCGTAGATGTCGGCTTCGATCATCGAGTTCATGGCGATGATGCCCAGGCGGCGCACCAGCTCGGGGTGGTTCGAGATTTCCTGCGGGCGCAGGATGATGCGCTCGCGGTAGAAGTCGATGTTGTCCTCGAAGTCCTTGTAGGCCGCGGCAGACAGCGAGATCGATGTGGCCGAGGCCTTGCTCATCTTGCCCGCGCGCAGCAGATCCAGCATGCCGTCCTGCAGCACTTCGGTAAAGCCCAGCAGGTTCTCGAACGGGCCGGTCAGCAGCCCGGCCAGCACGGCATTGGCCACATTGCCCACGCCCGACTGGATGGGCAGCATTTCCTTGGGCAGACGGCCCATCCTCATCTCGTGGGCCAGGAAGTCGATGATGTAGCCGGCTATTTTTTGGGAGTTTTCGTCCGGTGTGGCAAACACATTGTCGCGGTCGCCCTTGTGGGTCTCGACCACGGCGACAACCTTGGCGGGATCCACCTTCAGGTAGGCATCGCCGATACGGTCGTCGGCATGCGTCATGTTGATGGGCATGCGGCGCGGCGGGATGGCCGTGCCGTAGTAGATGTCGTGCATGCCCTCCATCCGGGCGGGCGGCTTGGTGTTGACCTCCAGAATCACCTTGTCGGCGATCTCCAGCCAGGTCTTGTTGTTGCCCACGGCGGTCGACGGAATCAGCAGGCCGTCGGCGGTCACGCCCAGCACCTCGATCACGGCGATGTTCATATGGCCCAGAAAGCCGAACCAGGCATGCTGCGCCACATGGGACAGATGCATGTCGATGAAGTCGATCTCGCCCGAGTTCACGGCCTTGCGCGCGATGGGGTCGGTGTTGAAGGGCAGGCGCTGACCCAGTGCATGGGCTTCGGCCATCACGCCGTCGCATTCAGCGGCGGTGGACGCGCCGGTCCAGACATTGATCTTGTAGGGCTTGCCCTGGGCATGCTCGGCCTTGGCACGGGCCGCTATGGCCTGGGGCAATGCCTTGGGGTAACCGGCTCCGGTAAAGCCGCTCATGCCGACATTGACACCGTGGGGAATCAGGGCGGCGGCCTCTTCGGCCGTCATGACGCGCGAGAGGAATTCTGGGTAACGTACGCGATCTGCGATGGACATTGCATGCTCCAAACTCAGAGGCCCCAGCCCGCCACGCGAGCCTGACCGGTGCCAACGCGCTGGCTATTTTTGCGGCTCATGCTCGGCGCTCGGGCTGGCACCTCTAAAAAAAACCGCCCGGGTAGGGCGGCATATCTCCAGAGAGAAATGTTACCAGCGCGGAACATTAATACCGGAATTCTCGGCAAAGGCCCCGCGCTGCTGTCAAGGGAATGTTCCCCGATTACATGTTGGCACTCACTTGGTCTGTACCTTGGTTTCAGATTTGCGCTCGCCCATGGTCAGCAGCGCATACAGGATGATGGCGCCAAAGGTGGCGCAGCCGATGCCGCCCAGCGCGAATTCGCCGAACCTCAGCGTGAATTCTCCGGTGCCCAGAATCAGGGTGATGGCAGCCACGATCAGATTCTTGGTGTCGGAAAAGTCCACCTTGTTGTCCACCCAGATCTTGGCGCCGGCAATGGCGATCAGGCCGAACACCACGATGGAGACACCGCCCATCACGGGCAGGGGAATGGCCTGGATCAGCGCACCGAACTTGGGCGAGAAGCCCAGCAGAACGGCCAGCAGGGCCGCCACAAAGAACACGGCCGTGGAGTAGATGCGGGTGGCAGCCATCACGCCGATGTTTTCGGCATAGGTGGTCACTCCCGTGCCGCCGGCTGCGCCGGAGACCATGGTGGCCACGCCGTCACCGATGAAGGCCCGGCCCATGTACTGGTCCAGGTTCTTGCCCGTCATGGCCGTCACGGCCTTGATATGGCCCAGGTTCTCGGCCACCAGGATGATGACCACGGGCACGATCAGCAGCATGGCATTGCTGGTGAACACCGGGGCATGGAAGCTGGGAATGCCGAACCAGGCGGCATTGAGCACGCCGCTCAGATCCACGGGCTTGCCCCAGCCCAGGCCGTTGGTGAAGACGGCATAGAGCACGCTGGCAATGATCAGTCCGATCAGGATCAGCAGGCGCTGCAGCATGCCGCGCGTGAACACGGCCACCAGCGCCACGGAGACAAAGGTCAGCGCCTGCATCCAGGACTCGAAGTTGTTGGACGCCATGTTCTTGATGGGAATCGCGGCCAGGTTCAGGCCGATGATGGCCACCACGGCGCCCGTCACCACGGGCGGCATGAAGCGTTCGATCCAGGCCGTTCCCACCATCTGCACCAGCAGGCCGACCAGCATGTAGACAAAGCCGCAGGCAATGATGCCGCCCAGCGCCACGCCGATATTGGCGTTGGCAGGTCCCTGGCTGGCCACATAGCCGGTGGCGATGTTGACCACGCCGATGAAGGCAAAGGAAGAGCCCAGATAGCTGGGTACCTTGCCGCCGGTGATGAGAAAGAAGATCAGCGTGCCGACGCCGCTCATCAACACCGCCAGATTGGGATCAAAACCCATGAGGATGGGGGCCAGCACGGTGGAGCCAAACATGGCGATCACGTGCTGGATACCCATCAAACCGGTCTGTGTCCAGGGCAGTCGCTCATCGGGGCCGATGACGCCACCGCCCTGCAAGACATCGGACGATCGCTCCGTCCATTGAAACATTCCCATCCCATCGCTCCTTGGAGATATCAAAAACGGAGCAGATTATGGCAAGCAGTGCTTGCCCGCTGGGGCCGTGCAAGCACTGGTAAACCAGGGACTGTGGTCTCTCGCACACGCGGGAAAACGGCTGCACAAGGGCAAACTATCAAATACATAGCTTGCAGCGCAAAACTGTCAATGAATTAATCAATAAACAAATCTAAAGTTGTTTATCAGCAAGCGCTAACAGCTATCAAATTCACTGCTTCTGCTGCAGCGCACGCGCAATGCGGTCGCGCTTGACCGTGGGCTTGGGCACCTTGAACGGGAACCACATGCGCACATCCTCCTCCAGCGCTATGCCATGCATGAAGTTGTAGATGGCCTTCTTGAGCGCCGCGCCCAATGCGTCGTGATCGACGCCCGTAGGGTCGATGAAGGGGCGGTCGTTCTTGGCAAAGTTGCCCTCGGGCAGCGGCGGCAGCTCGATGCCGTATTCCTCGGGGTTGAGGCCCACGGGCGAGTGCACGGTGCAGCTGAAGCGGTGAAAGAAGCCGCTTTGAATGCAGCCGTTGAGGAACAGCTGGCGCACATACTCGAGCGCGTCCACCGTGTCCTGCACGGTCTGCGTCGGAAAGCCGTACATCAGATAGGCGTGGACCAGAATGCCGGCCTCCGAGAACGCCTTGGTCACGCGTGCCACCTGGTCCACGGTCACGCCCTTTTTCATCAGCGCCAGCAGCCGGTCGGATGCCACTTCCAGACCGCCGGAGATGGCGATGCAGCCGCTGTCGGCCATCAGCTCGGCCAGCTCGGGCGTGAAGGTCTTCTCGAAGCGCACATTGCCCCACCAGGAGATGCCGGCGTTGCGCGCAATCAGCTCCTGCGACAGCGCCTTGAGCGCCTTGGGCGGTGCGGCTTCATCGACAAAGTGAAAGCCGGTCTGGCCGGTCTCGGCGACGATGGCCTCGATGCGGTCGGCCAGCACGGCGGCGCTGGCGCCTTCGTAGCGACCGATATAGTCCAGGCTCACATCGCAGAAGCTGCACTTCTTCCAGTAGCAGCCATGGGCCACGGTCAGCTTGTTCCAGCGCCCGTCGCTCCACAGACGGTGCATGGGGTTGAGCATGTCCAGCAGCGACAGGTATCTGTCCAGCGGCAGGCCGTCCCAGGTGGGCGTGCCGACCTCGGCAAACGCGATGTCGGACTCCATCATGTTCACGTACTGGACCTTGCCGTCGTCGGCCCGCACAAAGCTGCGCACCAGACGCGATCTGCCGCGCTCGCCACGCAGATGCTCGAGCAGCGCCAGCAGCGGGCGTTCGCCCGCATCCAGCGTCACGAAGTCAAAGTAGTCGAACACGCGCGGCTCGGCCAGCTCGCGCAGCTCGGTGTTGACAAAGCCGCCGCCCAGCACCGTGGCAATCTGCGGGAAGCGCCGCTTGATGGTCTGGGCAATGCGAAACGCCGCATAGGCCGAGCCCGGAAAGGGCACGGACAGCAGCACCACCGTGGGCTGGTGGCGCTCCACGGCCTCCAGCGTCAGGCGCTCCAGCACCTCGTCTACCAGATTGGGCTCTGCCGCCAGTGCGCTGGCCAGCGGATCGAAGCTGGGCTGGCTGCCGGCCAGCGACTCGGCATAGCGCACGAACTCGAAGCGCTCGTCCACGGCATCGCGCAGCACATCGGCCAGATCGTTGAGGTACAGCGTGGCCAGATGCTTGGCCTTGTCCTGCAGTCCCAGGGCCCCGAAAGCCCAGCCCAGCGGATCGCCGCCTTCCTCGTCCTCATACACGTCCAGCGTGGAAAAGCGTGGTCCTTCGGGCAGAAAGTGGCGCCCCACGATGCGATGGGCCAGCGTGGAGTCTCGCCCCTGCAAAAACGCAATCGTGGGCGCAATCGTGGCCAGATAGCGCTCCTGTTGCGCGACAAAGGACTGGACGGCAGGCGTGTGCTTGCCGACCGGCAGGCTCCGGATGCGCTCGGCCACGGCGCGCAGGCCATCGGGCGAGAGCAGCTGCAGCACCAGGGCCAGTGCCAGGTCTTCCTGCATGGCGGTGATGCCACGCGAGCGCAGAAAGCCGGTCAGATAGGCCGTGGAGGGGTAGGGAGTGTTGAGCTGCGTCATCGGCGGAATGACGGCCAGCACGCGGGTGGGCAAAGCGGACATGGGGGTGCGGGTCGCCGGCATGCGCCGTTGACGGTGTAGACAGGCCCCGATTATCGGTTTGACCGCTGAGCTGTGCTGGTGTGCGCCCATACAGCCGACCGCGCTGCTGCGCAGGTGACAGGCCAAGGGGCCACCACCAATGACTTGCAAGGACTGCAGCGCTAGGCTGAAGCCATGTCCTGTGCCCCCCAACACCCCGCCCCCTACATTCCCCAGATCCGGCTGTACCAGAACTGGCTGCGTGAAACGCGCGGCCTGAGCTTCGCCGACTATGACGCGCTGTGGCGCTGGTCGACCAGCGATCTCGATGCCTTCTGGCAAAGCATCTGGGATTACTTCGACCTGCAGTCGCCAACGTCGCACAGCGCGGTGCTGGCCAGCAACACCATGCCCGGTGCGCAATGGTTCCCGGGCGCACAGGTGAACTATGTGCAGCAGGTGCTGCGCCATGTCCAGCCGGCACATGCCGCCGGCATGCCGGCCGTCATCAGCCGCAACGAGCAGGGCCTGCAGCGCGAGCTGAGCTGGCCCGAGCTGCAGCGTCAGGTGGCGGCCCTGGCCCTGCATCTGCGAGCCCAGGGCGTCGCCAAGGGCGACCGCGTCGCGGCCTACCTGCCCAATATTCCCGAGGCCATGGTCGCCTTTCTGGCCTGCGCCAGCCTGGGCGCCATCTGGAGCATCTGCGCACCCGACATGGGCACCCATGCCGTGCTCGACCGCTTCAGGCAGATAGCGCCCAAGGCGCTGATCGCCGTGGACGGCGTGCATTACGCAGGCAAGGACATAGACCGGCGCGAGGTCCTGCAGGAGCTGCGCAGCGGCCTGCCCAGCGTGCAGCACGTGGTGCTGGTGCCCAATCTGGATACCTCGATAAAGATAGCTGACACCGCAGACTACACCAGCGTTACAGCGAGAAATGATGCTGATACTGCAGCCTTTGAACCAGAATGGCTGGCGTTCGACCACCCGCTGTGGATCGTCTACTCCAGCGGCACCACCGGCCTGCCCAAGCCCATAGTCCACGGTCATGGCGGCATGGTGCTGGTGGCCCTGCAGCTCAAGGGCCTGCACAACGACATCGGCTGCAGCTACGAGCCCAACAGCTGGGGCGAGCGCTACCACTGGTACAGCTCCACGGGCTGGGTGATGTGGAATGCCCAGGTCTCGGGCCTGCTGGGCGGCACAACCTGCGTGATCTTCGACGGCAGCCCCGGCGGCAGCAAGGACAGGCCCGACTGGGGCACGCTGTGGCGCTTCGCGGCCGAGACCGGCGTGACCAGCTTTGGCTCGGGCGCGGCCTTCTACGCCAACTGCATGAAGGCCGGTGTCGATCTGTCCGCCTGCGGCGATCTGTCACGCATACGCGGGCTGGGCAGCACGGGCTCGCCGCTGTCTGCCGAAGTGCAGCAGTGGGGGACGGAGCAGTTTGCCAAGCTTGGACGCCATGACATTTGGTGGAACAACCTGTCCGGAGGGACAGATTTTGCCGGAGCCTTTATCGGTGGCAACCGCGATCTGCCGCTGGTGCCCGGCGTCATGCAATGCCGCCAGCTGGGCGCGGCCGTCGAGGCCTGGAACGAAGAGGGCCAGCCCGTGATGGACGAGGTCGGCGAGCTGGTCTGTACCCAGCCCATTCCGTCCATGCCGCTGTTCCTGTGGGGAGACGTGAGCACCGCCGAGCCGCCTCAAGGTGCGAAGGCCCCCTCGGGGGGCGCCCGGCTTAGGGGCAGCGACCCACACGCAGTGGGGGAGCGTGGGGGCGACCCATTCGGGAAACGATACCTGTCCAGCTATTTCGACATGTATCCCGCCGGTCATGGCCGCCAACCCGGCGGCGGTGACGGCCCGGCAGAGATGGGGCCGGTCTGGCGTCATGGCGACTGGATCAAGCTGCTCGGCGAGGGCGGCTGCATCATCTACGGCCGCAGCGACGCCACCATCAACCGCCATGGCCTGCGCATGGGCACCAGCGAAATCTACAGCGCCGTCGAGGCCCTGCCCGAGGTGCTGGACAGCATGGTGGTGGACCTGGAATACCTGGGCAAGGACAGCTATATGCCGCTGTTTGTCGCCCTGCGCCCCGGCGTGGAACTCGATGCGGCGCTGCGCGAGCGCATCAACAAGGCCATACGCTCGGCGCTGTCGCCGCGCTTTGTGCCCGACGATATCTTTGCCGTGGCCGAGATACCGCGCACGCTCAGCGGCAAGAAGCAGGAGCTGCCCATCAAGAAGCTGCTGCTGGGACAGCCCCTGGCCAAGGTGGTCAACAAGGACGCCATGGCCAACCCCGGCTGCCTGGACTGGTACGAGGGCTTTGCCAGGGAATACCTGGCCCGGTCCGAAGCTGGCGCGGTGTCCTGACGCGGCAGGCGCGGAGCAAGGGCCTGGGCGGCCCCACCGCTTTGCAAAGGAATGCCGTCCCTTCTTGGGGCTCAGTGCCCCTGAAAGCGGGCGGCTCTTTTTTCGCGCCAGGCCGCGCCGCCCTCCTTCAGATCAGCCGACTCTATGGTGGCCTGCACGGCAGCATCGATGCCGGCCTTGTCATGCACGCCGCGGGCAATGGCGTTGAGGTGTTTCTTCATGCCCAGCAAGGCCAGCGGCGCCATGCCGGACAGCGTGGTCTGCAGCTGCGCCACGCGCTCGCCGATATCGGTGCCGTCCACCAGATCGGTCAGAAAGCCGCAGTCCTTCATGGCCTGGGCCTGCAGCTTCTCGCAGGTCAGAAACAGGCGCTTGGCCGTATCCAGGCCCAGCCGGGTCACATAGCGCTCCAGGCCCGAGAGGTAGAAATGCAGGCCCAGCCGCGCGGCAGGCATGAACATCTGGCTGTTGGCACCGCCGACGCGAAAATCGCAGGCCAGCGCCATATCGGTGGCGCCGCCAAACACCCCGCCCTGGATGGCGGCAATCGTCACGGCGCGGCAGCTCTCTATGGCGTCCACCATTTCGCCGAAGGAGCTTCCCTCGTTCTGGCTGTTGGCAATCTCGCCAATGTCGTAGCCGCTGCAGAAATGCCTGCCCACCGCCTGCAGCGTCAGCACCAGCACCGCAGGGCTGGCGTTGACCTCATCGATCTGACGGCGCAGCACGATCAGGTCTTCGGGCAGCAGTTTGTTGGCAACTTCGGGACGGCGCAAGGTGATGCTGGCACAGGCGCCCTGGATCAAAAGCTCTGGAGACATGACTGTATTTTCATCCAGACCTGCACAAACAGAGGCCTCTGAGGTGCATCAAGTGTTGCAGTGCAAACACTCGGTGACCATATCTTTTGCCGGTAGGCAGGTACACTTTGTCGTCCTCATAGAGCACCTGATGTGCGCTGATCCCATCCATGTCTGTTGAATCGACCGGCGCCGAGCGCCCCAGCTTTGACCTCAAGAGCGCACAACTGCCGGTGCTTTCCGTGGTACTTCGCAGCACCGACATGCAGGCGCTGGCCCAGGATCTGGCACGCCGTCTTGCCGACGACCCGGACTTCTTCGATAACGACCCCGTGCTGATCGACCTCAGCCAGGTGCGCGAAGCAGAGGAAGAAATCGACTTCCCGGCCCTGATCGAGGCCCTGCGCAACCACCGCACCGTGCCCGTTGCCGTGCGCAGCGGCAGCGAGGCCCAGATGGAAGCAGCCAGGGCCCTTGGTCTGAGTGCAGCCCCCGATGCCATGCCGACGCGCCGCGCCGAGCCGGAAATCCACGAAATCATTCGCGAAGTGGAGGTCGAGGTGCCTGCTCCGCTGGCCGATGCCGTCATCGTGGACCGGCCGCTGCGCTCAGGTCAGCGCGTCTATGCCAAAGGCACCGACATTGTGGTTCTGGACATGGTCAGCTATGGTGCCGAGGTGATTGCAGACGGCAACGTCCATGTCTATGCGCCGCTGCGCGGCCGCGCCGTGGCCGGGGCCAGCGGCAATACCAGCGCAAGAATTTTTAGCACTTGCATGGAGGCGCAACTGCTTTCCATCGCAGGTATCTACCGCACAATTGAAACCGATCTCCCCAAAGAAGTCGCCGGCAAAGCTGCCAAGGTGCGTCTGGAAGGAGAAAAAATCGTCATCGAGCCGGTATGAGAGACACACCGGACACCCTATCAACCTGCCCCATTTGTCTTAAAGGAATCGTGCAAACATGGCCAAAATCGTCGTCGTGACCTCTGGCAAAGGCGGTGTCGGCAAGACCACCACCAGCGCCAGCTTCGCATCCGGCCTCGCACTGCGCGGCCACAAGACCGCAGTGATTGACTTCGATGTGGGTCTGCGCAATCTCGATCTGATCATGGGCTGCGAACGCCGCGTGGTCTATGACCTCATCAATGTCATCCAGGGCGAGGCCAATCTGAACCAGGCCCTGATCAAGGACAAGCAGTGCGAAAACCTGTTCGTGCTGGCTGCTTCGCAGACCCGAGACAAGGAAGCCCTCACGCAGGAAGGCGTGAAGAAGGTGCTGGACGATCTGTCCGCCATGGACTTCGAGTTCATCATCTGCGACTCGCCCGCCGGCATTGAAAGCGGTGCACTGATGGCCATGCACTATGCCGAAGAGGCCCTGGTGGTGACCAACCCCGAAGTCTCGTCGGTGCGTGACTCCGACCGTATTCTGGGCATGCTCAGCTCCAAGACGGAGCGTGCGGTCAAGGGCGAGCGCATCAAGGAACATCTGCTGATCACGCGCTACAACCCCAATCGCGTGGAAGATGGCCAGATGCTGTCGCTGGAGGACATCCAGGACATTCTGCGCATCGAGCTGATCGGCGTGATCCCCGAATCCGAAACCGTGCTCCAGGCCTCCAACCAAGGCATTCCCGCCGTGCATATGCAAGGCACGGATGTGGCCGAGGCCTATCAGGATGTGGTGGCCCGATTCCTGGGCGAAGAAAAACCCATGCGCTTTACCGAAGCCGTCAAACCCGGTTTCTTCAAGCGCATGTTTGGCGGGAGGTAAGCCTGATGTCCATGTTGTCGTTTCTGCTCGGGGAGAAGAAGAAGTCCGCTTCGGTCGCCAAGGAGCGTCTGCAGATCATTCTCGCGCGCGAGCGCGTGGGCGGCGAAAGCGGCAAGCCCGACTATCTTCCGGCTCTGCAAAAAGAGCTGATGGCCGTGATTTCCAAGTATGTGGACATCAACCCCAATGACATCAAGGTACAGCTGGAGCGCCAGGAAAACCTTGAGGTTCTGGAAGTCAAGATCGAGCTGCCGGATGCCGCACGCGGCTGAAGCCGACCCGCTCTTTCAAGCGTATGACGCTTGATGGATAAGAAATGGGCCTGAAAAGGCCCATTTTTCATTGCGGTTTCGCCCTGCGCGCCCCACAGAGCGAACGCGCGGGGGTCGTTTCTCATTCCCGCACCGGCTCCCGCATGGTCACCAGCTCCTCGGCCACAGTCGGGTGTATGCCTATGGTCGAATCGAACTGCTGCTTGGTCGCGCCGCATTGCAGCGCCACGGCAAAGCCCTGCATCAGCTCGCCCGCGCCCTCGCCCACCATATGCACGCCACGCACGCGCTGGTCGGCCGTGGAGACGATGAGCTTGAGGAAGACGTTCTCGGGCTCGGCCCCCATGCGGTTGGTCAGCGGCCTGAAGCCGGACTGGAAAACCTGCACCGCACCGAAGCGCTCGCGCGCCACCTCCTCCGACAGGCCCACGGTGCCCACCTGCGGATGGGAAAACACCGCCGTCGGCACCAGTTCGTAGTCGGGAGCACTCTTGCCGCCCTGGCCGAACAGATGATGGGCAAGCACCGTCCCCTCAGCCAGCGCCACGGGTGTCAGAGCCATGCGATCGACCACATCGCCCACGGCATGGATGGAGGGCACATTGCTGCAGAAATGCTGGTCCACTTCGATGGCGCCCCTGTCGTTGACCTTGACACCCGCAGCCTCCAGCCCCAGCCCTTCGATCAGGGGCACGCGACCCGTGGCGTACATCACGCAGTCCACGACCAGTTGCTCGCCGCTCTTGAGCTGCAGATGCAGGCCGTCCGCCTGCTTGCTGATGGCCTGGATTTCTTCACCCCAGCGAAAGCTCACACCCAGCTGAGCCATCTCCTGGCCCAGATGCAGACCCAGGTCTGCATCAAAGCCGCGCAGCAGTTGCTGACGGCGGTGCAGCAGGGTCGTCTCGGCGCCCAGGCCGTTGAAGATGGAGGCGAACTCCACGGCGATATAGCCTCCGCCCACGACCACCACTCGCCTGGGCAGATGCGGCAGATGGAAGGCCTCGTCGGAGCTGATGGCATGCTCCACGCCTGGAATATCGGGCATGCTGGGCGTTCCGCCCGTTGCAATCAGGATATGGCGGGCATGGATGGTCTGGCCATTCACCAGCACGCTATGCGGCCCCGAGAGCGCCGCACGACCGTGGACAAGGGTAATGCCTGCCCCAGCCAGCATGCGGCCGTAGACGCTGTTCAGGCGCTCGATTTCGCGGTCCTTGTTGGCAATCAGCGTGGGCCAGTCGAACTGGGGCTGCGCCAGCTGCCAGCCAAAGCCCCGGGCCTCCTCGGCCAGCTGGCTGAAATGCGCTGCATGGCTGAGCAGCTTCTTGGGAATGCAGCCCACGTTGACGCAGGTACCGCCCAGCCGGGCTGCCTCCACCACAGCCACACGGGCCCCCAGACCGGCTGCCACACGGCTGGCGCGCACGCCGCCAGAGCCACCGCCTATGACCAGAAAGTCGTAATCAAAGTCTTGTTGCTGCATGTTCTGTCTCGCTGTTTGGGAGGTTCAAAGCAGATGCTTGCTGCTTTGAACTCTACAAGACAAGACTGCCGCAGGTGGTTTAACGCAGCGTTAAACCACCTGCACGACCCAGTTTGATCGGCGGGCGCCTCAGAACGGTTTGTCGCCCACGACCGTGGCGCGATGCATGCGGCGCACCGCCGGGAAATAGTCCTGAATCGCGTAATGCTGGGTGGAGCGGTTGTCCCACATGGCAATGGTGTTGGGCTCCCAGTGCAGACGCATCTGGTATTCCGGAATCGCGGGCTGGCGCAGCAGATAGTTCATCAGGTCCTGTTGCTGGGCATGAATTTCGTTGGCCGAGCGGAAGCTGGCAAAGTTCGAGCTGAAGTTGGCAAAGTGCGTGACGAAGGTTTCGTTGACGTAGAGAATCTTCTTGCCGCTTTCGGGGTGGGTGCGCACCACCGGGTGCACCACGGGCGGGTATTTGCCGCGGGCCTGGGCCTGCTCGGCGGGCGTCATGCGCGCACCGAACGAGGGCAGGATGTCATGCACGGCATACAGGCCGGCGATCTGCTGCTTGCGCGTCTCGGGCAGCTGCTCGTAGGCCTGCTCCATATTGATCCAGACCGTGTCGCCGCCGACCTCGGGGCATTCCACGCAGCGCAGCACCGAAGCCATGGAGGGTGTCTCGCGCCAGGAGACATCGGTGTGATAGACGTTCTCGGTGCCCGGGATCTTGCTGTTGCCGCCCAGCAGCACCAGCTCGGCGTGGTCGGGGTGATGGGGAAATACCGGATGCAGCTCCAGCTCGCCGAAGCGGCGCGCAAATGCCACCTGCTGGGCAGGCGTGATGTTCTGCTCGCGAAACACCAGCACCTTGTGTGCCACCAGTGCCTGACGCAGCTCGCGCGCCTGCTCCTCGCTCACGGGCTGGCGCAGGTCTATGCCCGAGACCTCCACGCCTATGGCGGGAGAGATGCGCCTGAGCTCGATCCCCGTCCCGCTTGCCGTGGCCACCTTGAGCTGGGTATGGGCCGGCCTGTCTTCGCAATCGATCATGATCTGTCTCCAAAGCGTTGCAACACTGTCCTCTGACCTGACGCACTCAGGTCTGGGGGCAATCTAGGGCGAGCCTTGGAGATCGGTATCGTTCAAGCCGACTAGGTAGGGCTCCCAGTCGGCATCCGGCTTCATTTGACGAAGCCGTGGGCGTGCATATGGCCAGAGTGGTAGAGCAGCGGTGCGCGGTCGGTATGGTGCTCGCAGCGATCCACCTCGCCAATGAAGAGCAGATGATCGCCCTCCTCATGCTGGCGCAGATTGCGGCACTCGAAGACCGCGCTGCAGCCCTCCAGCAGCGGCACGCCATGCTCGGAGTCATGATGCGGCGTATGGCTGAAACGGTCCGCACCCTTGCGCGCAAACAGCTCGGCCAGCGGCTTTTGCGAAGCCGCCAGCACATGGATCGCGTAATGCGTGCAGTGCCGGAACACGGGCAGTGAGTTGGCCTTCAGACCCAGGCTCCATAACACCAGCGAGGGCGCCAACGACAGTGCGTTGAAGGAGCTGACCGTGGAGCCCACCGCATGGCCCTCTGCACTGCGCGCCGTGATGATGGTCACGCCGGTGGCAAATTGCCCCAGCGCATCGCGAAATTCGCGCTGCGAGAAAGGCAAGGCCGAACGCAGGACGGAGGTAGGCAAGGCGGAGTTCACGAAATTCAGAGCTCAAGTCAGCGACCACAACGGCGCGCCACGGTTCAAGATCAGCAGATACAAGGAGCATCTGCAGGACTTGATCAATTATCAACTTGAACCTTGCCGGTCACAATCCGTAAGGGCTTAAGGCCAGAGTCTTCAATTTTGATAGCTTCTGACGCAGGATTGAAAAGGCCTGCAGGCCAAATCTTCATCAATCCTGGGTCTGGGCTGCCAGCAGCCCCTGACCGGCTTGCTGCGCCAGCCAGCCGCCGACCTTGGCCTTGCTGCAGCGTTGCAGCTGCATCAGCAGCGCATGTTCGGGCCAGGGCAGGGCATGGCGCTCGCACAGGTCCTGCTGCATGCGGGCCAGCAGGGCCGCCGCCATCTCGGCATCGGCCAGCGCCCGGTGGGCACGCCCCGTGGAAGGCAGGTGCAGATAACGCGCCAGATTGCCCAGGCTGTGACTGGGCGCCTGGGGATAGATGCGGCGCGACAGCAGCACGGTGCAGGCAAACAGCTGGGGGGCGGCTTCGCCCGCCAGCGCCAGCTCGGCCTGCCAGAACTTGCTGTCGAACGATGCGTTGTGGGCCACCATGGGCGCGCCGCCCACAAAGCGGGCCGCATCGCGCATCACCTCGGCGGCGGGCGGCGCCGTGCGCAGCATGGCGTTGGTGATACCGGTGAGTTCGGTGATGAAGGGCGAGACCCAGGCCCCGGTCTGCATCAGGCTCTGGAAACGGTCCACCACGCGACCCTGCTCCAGCAGCACGATGGCCACCTCGGTGGCCCTGGCGCCCTGGGCGGGCGTCATGCCCGTGGTTTCAAAGTCGATGACGGCGATCGCAGCACTCATGACTGCATTGTGCCGTGGCCGGCGCCTCAGTCCTGGCCCAGCTCGTCTTCGCCGGGCAGGCCCAGGCTTTGCACCACATGCTCGAGGATGCGGAACAGCTGCTCGCTCTCGGCGCTGCCCAGTTGCGCCTCGATCTCGGTGTAGATGGTCTCGAAGTGCGGCACGATCTGGGCCACCATCTCCTGGCCGGCTGGCGTGAGGGCAAACTCGGAGCCCCGCAGATCGGCTACATGGCGGCCGCGCTTGATGAGCAGGCGTCCTTCCAGCGTCTTGAGCAGGCGCGAGAGACTGGGCATGCTGATGAAGGTCAGCTGCGACAGCTCCATGGGACGCAGGCGCTTGTCGGCCACCCACATGATGCGCAGCACGCGCCATTGCTGCTCGGTCAGGCCATGCGCACGCAGCGAGGGACGAAAGCGCACCATGACCGCCTCGCGGGCCTTGAGCAAAGCCATGGGCAATGAGCGCGCAAAGGAACGTGAGGTTTCAAGGGCAGGAGTGATGTCGTGCTGGATCATGGCATGGACGAGTTGCTGGCGTGATTGTATGTAAGAGCCCCACGCAGCGATACCGTCAATCCGGGCAAAAGAGTCAGCCAGCCCGTACTCGTCCTGCAGTCCTATGCCCTGTGTCAGGCTCAGGCCGACGCAATCCGCGCGCCGCGTGCGACGTCGTGTGCCGGCTCATCCCAGAACCGGAAATCCAGCGCCGGGCGCTCGCCGCTCATCAGGGCCGCCATGGCCTTGCCCGAGCCTGCACCATGCGTCCAGCCCAGGGTGCCATGCCCGGCATTGACCCAGATGCCTCTTGCCTGCGTGGCACCGATGCAGGGAATATTGCTGGGCGTGGCGGGCCGCAGGCCGCACCAGAACTGCGGATCGCCACCCTGCTCGGGCAGGCGCGTGTCGCAGACGCCGGGCATCAGCTCCTCCACGCGCCTGACCAGCATCTCGCAGCGCGCCCTGGCCGTGGGCGTGTCCAGACTCAGATCGAAGCCTCCCAGCTCTATGGTGCCGGCTACCCGCAGTCGGTTGCCCAAACGGCTCATGGCGACCTTGCGGCTGTCGTCGATGGTGGAGACCATGGGGGCTTTTTCGGGCCGCAGCAGCGGCAAGGTGGCGCTATAACCCTTGCCCGGATAGATGGGCACATGCACGCCCAGAGGCCTGAGCAGCAACGGCGTGTAGGAGCCGCAGGCGACCACCACGGCATCCGCGCTCAGCATGCGCGGGGCGCCATCGCTGCCGTCGCGAATCTGCACCTGGGCAGGCTTGCCCCGGCGCGCCGGCTGCAGGCTCAGGATGTCGTGGCCGTAGAGGAATTGCACACCGGCCTGGGCACAGAGACCGGCCAGCTTTTCGGTGAACAGACGCGCATCACCGGACTCATCGGAGGCAGTGAAGGTGCCGCCCGCAATCTGCGCCGCATAGGGCGTGAATGCTGGCTCGATGGCCAGCAGCTCGTCGCGGCTGACCAGACGACGCTGCACGCCGTATTGCCGCATCAGCTCCACGCCTTCGGCGGCCTCGGCAAACGCCTGCGGGCTGCTGTAGAAATGGGCAATGCCACGCTCCAGCCGCTCGAACTCGATACCGGTCTTCTGGACCATGTCCTTGAGCGCCAGATGGCTGTAGGCGCCCAGCGCCACGATCTGCTGCACATTGCGCGCGAACGCCCGGTCATTGCACTGGGCCAGGAACTGCAGGCACCAGCGCCATTGCGCGCTGTCGGCCTGGGGCCTGAACAGCAGCGGAGCCTCTTTGTCGAACATCCATTTGAGCGCCTTCCAGGGCGCCTGGCGATTCGCCCAGGGCTCGCAGTAGCTGACCGAGATCTGGCCACCATTGGCATAGCTGGTTTCCAGGGCCGGACCGCTCTGACGATCCACCACGGTGACTTGATGACCGCGCTCGCGCAGATGCCAGGCGGTGCTGATGCCGATGATGCCGGCGCCCAGGACGATGATGTTCATGCGGCCAGTGTCTGCACTCTTGCGGACAAACAAAAGCAGCATTAAATTTTCAGCAGTTTCATCAGAAAAGCTAATGAAATTGCCATGAGTTCCTGGGACCCTGCTGCGCTTGAATGTCTGGCCGCCATCGTGGAGGAAGGCGGCTTCGAGCGCGCGGCGCAAAAGCTGCACATCACCCAGTCGGCCGTATCCCAGCGCCTGCGTGCACTGGAGGCCCAGGTGGGTTCGGTGCTGGTGGAGCGCACGCGCCCCGTCAAACCTACCAGCGCCGGGCGGCTGCTGC
This sequence comes from Comamonas testosteroni, assembly GCF_014076415.1. Classification (NCBI taxonomy): domain Bacteria; kingdom Pseudomonadati; phylum Pseudomonadota; class Betaproteobacteria; order Burkholderiales; family Comamonadaceae; genus Comamonas; species Comamonas testosteroni. The sequence goes on along the minus strand of NZ_CP043568.1, from coordinate 103,850 downwards.
TCAAGCATGCCAAACAGCTACGCCTGCTGCGCGCCGATCTCGCGCATGAGCTGCAGGAGCTGGCACCGCAGACCGGGCAGAGTCTGGCCGGAGAAATCGTCTCCATCGCCATCAATGCCGACAGCATTGCCACCTGGGCCATGACGGCTCTCGACGAGCTGGTAAAGAGCGGCCTGCCGCTGGAGGTGGTGGTCGACGATCAGGACTTCACGCAGGAGCTTCTGCGCTCGGGCCAGGTCATGGGCTGCGTCACCACGCTGAGTCAGGCCCTGCGCGGCTGCGCCGTGCAGCCCCTGGGCGCCATGCGCTATGTGGCCGTGGCCTCTAGCGAATTTGCGCAGCAAAGACTGCCGCAGGGGCTGACGCGCAAGAACTTCAACCAGCGGCCCTATCTGTCCTTCAACCGCAAGGACGATATGCAGGCCGAATTTGTGGCGCGTTGCCTGGGTCTGCGCAATGTGTCGCTGCAGCATCAGATTCTGCTGCCCAGTTGCGAGGCGCAGGTACGTGCCGTGCGTGCCGGCTGGGGCGTGGGCGTGCTGCCGCAGTTGCTGGTGCAGCCTGCGCTGGATGCCGGTGAACTGATCGACGTGGCAACAGGCCATGTGCTGTCCATCGCGCTGTTCTGGCATTGCTGGAATCTGGAGTCACGCGTGCTGGCCCGTGTCAGCCAGGCCTTGCTGGGCAAGGCCCGGCAAGTGCTGCAAGCGGTTTGATGCAGACAAGAAAAAAGGCCGTGCTTTGCAGCGCGGCCTTGAGAGCTTGATGTCAAACGGAGGTACCTTGGTTTTTGTAGCTGTGGACGCTCATCTAACCTTGATTTGAAGCTGATTCAAGCCTGATACGCATGTAAATCAAGCGCAAGCAGCTATGAAAATCAGCGAATCAGCAGCACGGGAATGGTGCAGCCCGCCAGCACCTGCGAGCTGACCGAGCCCATGACCAGACGGCCCAGCGCACCGTGGCCGTGTGTGCCCATGGCGATCAGGTCGAACTTGCCGTCCTGGGCGGCATGGATGATGGTGTCGGCAATGGGACCGACCTTGGCGATGCTTTGCGCCTCGACGCCACGCCCCTTCAGGAACTCCAGCACGGGCTGCAGGATCTTGGCGGATTCTTCGTCGTAGTACTGCTCCACCACTTCCTTGCCCAGCGCAGCGCGTGCACGAGGCGGCAGCAGCGGCTGCACGGTGATGATGGTGTACTCATGGCCCGTGCCCAGCATCTCCTGATGCGAGGTCAGATAGGCCAGCATTTTCTGGGTGTAGGCACTGCCGTCCACGGCGAGCAAGATCTTCATACCAATTTCTCCTTGTTGATGTCTCAAGCCTAAGGGCTGGGGACAGTCAGCATCTTGACTTGGCTCAAGTCAATTGTCGATGCCGGCAGAAAGTCATCCTGCTCTCCCTTGCGGGCATAGCCCAGGGGATTGGCCACCACACGGCATTGCCATTCGCTGCCGTCCTCGCGCTGGCCGCACGCGATGTAGTCGCTGGCGCAATGCAGATGGCCGTGCAGCCAGAGCTGGGCATGGGGCAGAAAGTCGTCCATCACATTGCAGAAACCGGCCGTACCGGGCACCAGCCCATAGCGCGGATCGGCACTGCGCAGGCTGGGCGCAAAGTGGGTCACGGCCACCGTGGGTCCGTCAAAAGGCTGCTGCAGCGCGGCGCGTAGCCAGTCCTGGCAAAGCAGGCTTTCCTCGCGCATGGGCGCGGCCAGAAACGGCTCGCCCTGGCGACTGCCGCCGGTCTTTTGCAGATAGAAATTGGCGGCGCGAAAGGCCTTCTCGCGCAGCTTGTGCAAGCGCGTGGCATCGCTCACGCCTTCATGCATGGCCATGGCGTCGAAATCGCTCCACAGCGTGGTGCCGATGAAACGCACCCCGTCCATGACCACGGTTTCACGATCGAGCCAGATCAGTCCCAGCCTGTCGCACACACGCTGCAGGCGCAGCCGTGCCTCGTCGAAGTCCTGCATGTCGTATTCGTGATTGCCGGGCACGAACAGCACGGGCGTGGGCCAGTTGGCGTATTGCGGCAGCGGCGAGAAACGCTCCAGCCCGAAGTTCTCGCCGTCGACCTGGGTGCTGCTCTGGTAGGAGCCGATGTCGCCGGCCAGCACCAGCACATCGGCGCCCGCGGCAGGCTGGGCCACGAATTGGGGGTGGACTTCGAGGTGCAGGTCGGACAGCAGCTGGATCTTCATGTGGCTAGTTTAGTCAACCATGGTGAGTGACCTGGGCCGAACCGTTGGCAAAGGTGATCTCGGCCGAGCGCGTCAGCGTTTTCAGCAGCCAGTCATAGGCCTGCGGGTGCGGGCCGCGCCGACGCCACAGTGCATCCACATGCACGGGCGTGACATCGAAGGGCAGATCGCGCAGCTCCAGCTGGTCGCTCATGCCGGTCACGGGCACAAAATGGCGCGGCAAGATGGTCAGCAGATCGGAGTTGATCACCACGCGCGCCGCGGTGAAGAACTGGTTGACGGTGAGCACCACTTCGCGCGAACGCCCCAGCGAGGCCAGGGCCTCGTCGATGAAGCCGAAGGAGCGGCCCGAGAAGCTGACCAGCATATGGCGGGCCGCGCAGTAGTTGTCCAGTGTCAGCGGCACATGCGCCAGAGGATGGCCTTTGCGCATCACGCACAGGTACTCGCCCTCGTACAGGCGGCGGCTGTCAAACGCCACCAGACCGCCGGCCTGCGCACGCGCCGTCAGATCGGCCAGTACGGCGGGAAAATAGCCCACGGCCATATCGGCCTCGCCATCATCGAGCAAGGGTCTTGGATCGCGCGTGGTCAGCGGCAGCAGGCGTATGCCCAGGCCCGGAGCCTCGCGCGCCAGAATCGGGTACAGCGGCGGAATCAGCGTGGCAGCCGTGGCATCGGCCATGGCGATCACGAACGTGGTGGCGGCCGTCTCGGGATCGAACTCATCGGGTGCGAGTGCACCCTCCAGATGCTGCAAGGCCTCGCGTATCACCGGCCACAGGGCCTGGGCACGCGGCGTAGGCTCCACGCCCTGTCCCTGGCGCACCAGCAGCTCGTCGCCCAGGACCTCGCGCAGCCGGCGCATGGCATTGCTGACCGCCGGCTGGGTGATGCTGAGCTTGTGCGCCGCGCGCGTGAGGCTGCGCTCGGACATGACCTCGTCGAAGACGCGCAGCAGATTGAGATCCAGAGAACGAAAGTTCAAAGACATGGCATCACCCAATACATCACTGCTGTGAATGCTACAGATTCAAAATATAAATTTGAACATACCTAGGGTAATCCCTATAGTTACACCTATTCCCCGGGCAATTCGCCAAAAGCGTGGGTCAAAGGGTTAACTGCCATGAGCAACTTTATTTACAACTCCTACTGTGTCGAGCACCCTGGTGTGGTGCGTATCTATCAAGCCAGCGATGAACGCATGGCCGCCATTGCTGCCGAGCACGAGGCGCAATCCCAGTCCAGGTCCTACTGGATGGTGCTGGCTGTGGTCCTGGCCGCCCTGGCCGCTGGCGTCTTCCAGGCTACCGAGACCTGGAGCGACGGTCATATGATGGCCGCCTGGATGGTTCTGTGGGCCATGGCTTTTGCCAGCATTGCCCTCTTCTCCACTCCCGCACGCCGTGCCATCAATCTGGTGCGCACCGGCTACCGCGCCTGGGTCAAAAGCCGCCAGCAAGCTGCTGCCGATGAACGCGTCTGGAACGCTGCGCTGCAAGATGCCCGCCTGATGGCCGATCTGGCCCGTGCCATGGATCGCCAGAGCCGCTAAGCGCCCGGATCGCTTCCCCCAAAAAAGCCGCTGCCCACAAGGCCCGCGGCTTTTTTCATGCCCTCTCGACGCTTCATGAAATGAGCGTCCACCCCTTGTCCGGCAAGCGCCAACAGCTATCAAAACAACGGTTCAAAAAGAAAAGCCCTGCGGCCAGCGGCCTGCAGGGCTTTTCTATTCCATCAAAGGCTTAGGCGGACAGGCGCTCTTCGAGCTTGGCCTTGGTGTCCAGCATGGCCTTAGGCAGGTTGTAGGCCAGCTTGTCGAAATGCTCGCCGTGCAGCTTCATTTCCTCGGCCCAGGCAGCCTTGTCGATATTGGTCACGCTGTCGAACTGGGCGGCGTCGAAGTCCAGACCGGTCCAGTTGATTTCAGCGTACTGGGGAGCAATACCGAAGGCGGTTTCCTGGCCTTGGACCTGGCCTTCCAGACGGTCGATCATCCACTTCAGAACGCGCATGTTCTCACCGTAGCCGGGCCAGACGAACTTGCCTTCGGCGTTCTTGCGGAACCAGTTGGTGGTGAAGATCTTGGGCAGGGTTGCGCCCTGGCCTTCGATCTTGGCGCCCAGGTCCAGCCAGTGCTGGAAATAGTCGCTCATGTTGTAGCCGGCAAAAGGCAGCATGGCGAAGGGATCACGGCGCACCACGCCTTGCGCGCCAAAGGCGGCGGCCGTGGTTTCGGAGCCCATGGTCGCTGCCATGTAAACGCCTTCGGTCCAGTCGCGGGCTTCGGTCACCAGAGGCACGGTGGTGGAGCGGCGGCCGCCGAAGATCATGGCATCGATCTTCACGCCGGCGGGATCGTCCCAGGCTTCGTCCAGCGCGGGGTTGTTGGTGGCAGCCACGGTGAAGCGGGCATTGGGGTGAGCGGCCTTGGCACCGGTTTCCTTGGCGATCTGGGGCGTCCAGTCCTTGCCTTGCCAGTCGATCAGGTGATCGGGCAGCTTGCCCTGATCCTTTTCCAGGCCTTCCCACCACACGTCGCCGTCATCGGTCAGGGCCACGTTGGTGAAGATCACGTTCTTGTCCAGGCTCAACATGCAGTTCGGGTTCGTGAGCATATTGGTGCCGGGAGCCACGCCGAAGTAACCGGCCTCGGGGTTGATGGCGCGCAGCGAGCCGTCGGCCTGGGGCTTGATCCAGGCGATGTCGTCACCGATGGTCGTGACCTTCCAGCCGTCGAAGGCCTTGGGCGGCACCAGCATGGAGAAATTGGTCTTGCCACAGGCCGAGGGGAAGGCGGCAGCCACGTGGTACTTCTTGCCTTCGGGGTTGGTGACGCCCAGGATCAGCATGTGCTCGGCCAGCCAGCCCTGGTCGCGGCCCATGGTGGAGGCGATACGCAGCGCAAAGCACTTCTTGCCCAGCAGCGCATTGCCGCCGTAGCCCGAACCGTAGGACCAGATTTCGCGGGTTTCGGGATAGTGAACGATGTACTTGGTCTTGCTGCAAGGCCAGGTGGTCTCGTCCTTCTGGCCTGCGGCCAGAGGGGCGCCGATGGTGTGCACGCAGGGCACGAACTCGCCGCTGGTGCCGATCACGTCATACACGGCCTTGCCCATGCGGGTCATGATCTTCATGTTGACGGCCACATAGGGGCTGTCGGACAGCTCGATACCCACGTGGGCGATGGGCGAACCCAGCGGGCCCATGGAGAAGGGCACCACGTACATGGTGCGGCCAGCCATGCAGCCGTCGAACAGCGGGTTCAGCGTGGCGCGCATTTCCGCAGGTTCCATCCAGTTGTTGGTGGGGCCTGCGTCTTCCTTCTTGGCGGAGCAGATATAGGTGCGGTCTTCCACGCGAGCCACGTCCGAAGGATCGGTCCAGGCCAGGAAGGAGCCGGGGCGCTTGGCCAGGGGCTTGAAGGTGCCTGCGTCCACCAGCTGCTGGCACAGCGCGTCGTATTCGGCTTGCGAGCCGTCGCACCAGTGGATCTGGGCAGGCTTGCACAGCGCGGCCATTTCGGCGACCCAGGCAACGAGCTTGGGATTTTTGACGTAGTCGGGAGCCTGGATGTTCAGGCTTTGCACAGCGGCGTTCATGGGGGAAGTCCTTCAATTAAAAAACCAGTTTTTCAAAGAAGCATCCTCGGCTGCGTCTTTGAAAAAAGGCTTTTGAAGGTGTCTCGCGTGCTTTCCCTAGCGCTTGTTGGCGCCTGAAATCCGTCTGAAATAGTCAAAACAACCTTGTTTTGAATAGCAGCGGGAGATCGATTTTAGGTAGGGGCCTTGAATTTGTCAGCAAATCACGGGCAATATCTATGCATTTTGTGCATCACAATATGCATAGATCATTCATTCATAACCTGCACAGACGTAAAAAAACCCCGCGTCGCGGGGTTGGGCTCGAGAAGGTTGGAATGCCTAGGCCATGTTCACGGCAATAAAGGCCAGCAGGAACATCATCACGGCGCCAGCGGCGGGGATGATGATGGGAATATAGGGCACAACGGCTTCGGCCGCATCCTGTGCCTCGTGGTTCACTGCGGAATCATCTGACATGTGATCAATGCTCCTCCTGAAAGCAGGCGGTGAAACAAGCAAGCGCTGCAGCCATTCTAGGCACAGCCCTGGCGACATGGCTCAGGGAAAGCCATAGCCGCTCCTGCAGCCCAGACCCCCATCTCATGCGCCGGCAATGGCGAACAGCACTTCTTCGATGTCGACCATGCGCGGATAAGTGCGCACCCGGAGTGCAACAGCATATGCTGGGCTTGCGGACGACCCTGCGCCGATTGCGAAATCGATGTACACCGTTCAACGTCAGATCGCAGCGCCGAAGTTCCTCGCTGAAAGGATGGCTTCTATGGTTAGCGCTTCTTTCTTGTTCTGGCTAATCCTGCTGATGCTGGTGATTGGCCTGGGGACGGCGTCGATCCGGATTTTTCGCGAGTATGAGCGCGGCGTGGTCTTCACGCTGGGGCGCTTCTGGAAGGTCAAGGGGCCGGGACTGATCTTCATCATTCCCGCCATTCAGCAGGTGGTCCGGGTGGATCTGCGCACCGTGGTCCTGGAGGTCCCGGCGCAGGATGTGATCTCGCGCGACAACGTCTCGGTCAAGGTCAATGCCGTGATCTATCTGCGCGTGGTGGATGCGGAGAAGGCGGTGATCCAGGTGGTCAATTATCTGGAGGCCACCAGTCAGCTCGCGCAGACCATGCTGCGCTCCGTACTGGGCAAGCATCAGCTCGACGAGATGCTGGCAGAGCGTGAATCGCTGAACCTGGACATCCAGCAGGCGCTGGATGCGCAAACCGACACCTGGGGCATCAAGGTTTCGAACGTGGAGATCAAGCAGGTCGATCTGACCGAATCCATGATCCGGGCCATCGCGCGGCAGGCCGAGGCCGAGCGCGAACGCCGCGCCAAGGTGATTCACGCCGAAGGCGAGTTGCAGGCTTCGGAAAAGCTGTCTCAGGCCGCGAAAGTTCTGGCGCAGGAGCCTCAGGCCATCTTGCTGCGCTACCTGGAGACGCTGACCGTGATCGGCGCGGACAGGAACACCACCGTGGTGTTCCCCTTGCCCATGGACCTGGTGACTCCGCTGATCAAGAAGATCACGCCCCTGCAGGCCTGAGCAAGGCCTGCGGCTCCAGCGTCACACCAGAGCCGCCTCCATGCCTGCGCGACGCAGTTGCTCCAGCACCTCGCCCACATGGGCGTGGCCACGTGTCTGCAGCACGAACTCGATCTCCACATTCTGCGCAGCCAGCATGGTGAAAGCACGCTGGTGATGGACCTCCTCGATATTCGCGCCGGCTCCGGCCACCGTGGCCGTGATCTGGGCCAGCACGCCTGGTACGTCGCGCGCACTGACGCGCACACGCGCCAGACGACCGGAGCGCACCATGCCACGCTCGATGATGGCAGCCAGCAGCATGGGGTCGATATTGCCACCCGACAGCACCAGGCCTGTTTTCCGGCCCTTGAAGCGAGCGGGATAGCGCAGCAAGGCCGCAAGACCCGCCGCCCCCGCACCTTCGACCAAGGTCTTCTCGATCTCCAGCAGCATGAGCACGGCCTGCTCTATATCTCCTTCGTCCACCAGCAACAAATCGTCCACGCAACGCTGCACCACCTCCTGGGTGATGATGCCGGGCTGGGTCACCGCAATGCCCTCGGCGATCGTCGAAGTCCCCATGGGAAGGTCGGTGTGGCGCAACGCATTGACCATGGAAGGAAAGCGCTGTGTCTGCACACCCACGATCTCCATCTCGGGCTTGATGGCCTTGGCCGCCGTGGCAATGCCCGCAATCAGACCGCCGCCGCCAATGGCAATGACCAGCGCATCCAGATCGGGCTGTGCCTGCAGGATTTCCAGCGCCAGTGTGCCCTGGCCGGCAGCAATCGCTTCATCGTCATAGGGATGGACAAAGGTCAGCTGCTGCTCCTGCGCCAGATGATAGGCATGGGCACGCGCCTCGGCCAATGTGTCGCCATGCAGCACTACCTCGGCACCGAAGCCACGCGTGCGCTCCACCTTCACACCGGGAGTGAAACGCGGCATGACGATGACGGCTCGCAAACCCAGCCTTTGAGCGTGATAGGCCACGCCCTGAGCATGATTGCCCGCACTCATGGCGACCACGCCGCGCACGCGCTCGGCATCGCTGAGCATGAGCAGCTTGTTCAGCGCGCCACGCTCCTTGAAGGATGCAGTGAACTGCAGGTTCTCGAACTTGAGGTAGACCTGTGCCCCCGTGATCTGCGAGAGCGTGCGTGATTCCACAAAAGGGGTTTGAAGGACGGCGCCATTCAGGCGCGCAGCGGCGGCTTGGATATCTGCAAAGGTCAGCATGGTGGATCCATTTTGCAAGCAGCTCATCACCCCGCGCCAGTGCTGGGTTTGCGAATCAAGGCCATCCGGATCACTTGCTCCGTAATTGCTAGCTGCCCACCCTTCATGAGTAAGGGGATAGCCATCAAAACACATCAATCCTGGCGCAGTTCTGCGAACTGGCAGCGCCTATGGATTTCCCTTGGTTTTGGCAAAACATGCAACATAGTGCCTAAATACACGTGCTTTTTTCCGATGAATCTGCATAATTGTGCCAATATCAAGTCAGTAACTGCACTATCTTTCATCTCAGCAGGAGCCGAGCATGCAGCAGCAAACCAACGTCGATTACCGCACCGAGCCCAGCCAGTACCGGCACTGGTCGTTTGAAGTGGATGGCAATATCGCCCGGCTCAAGCTGGACATCGCCGAAGACGGAGGCATACGCCCCGGCTACAAGCTCAAGCTCAACAGCTATGACCTGGGCGTGGATGTGGAACTGCACGATGCCCTCAACCGCATCCGTTTTGAACACCCGCAGGTTCGCTCCGTGATCGTCACCAGCGGCAAGGAACGCATCTTCTGCTCGGGCGCAAATATCTTCATGCTCGGAGTCTCGTCCCACGCCTGGAAGGTGAACTTCTGCAAGTTCACCAACGAGACGCGCAACGGCATGGAGGACAGCTCCCGGCACGACGGACTCAAGTTCGTTGCCGCCGTCAACGGCGCCTGCGCGGGCGGCGGCTACGAGCTGGCTCTGGCCTGCGACGACATCGTGCTGATCGACGACCGATCTTCCTCGGTATCGCTGCCCGAGGTTCCGCTGCTGGGCGTGCTGCCCGGCACCGGCGGGCTGACGCGCGTGACCGACAAGCGCCATGTGCGCCACGACCTGGCCGACATCTTCTGCACCAGCGTGGAAGGCGTGCGCGGCCAGCGCGCCGTGGACTGGCGACTGGTGGATGCGATCGCCAAGCCCGCGCAGTTTGCCGAGGTGGTGCAGCAACGTGCCACGGCGCTGGGCGAGAGCAGCCCGCGCCCGACGTCCGCCAAAGGCATACAGCTCACCAGGCTGCAGCGCGAGGAGAGCCCGGACGGCCTGCACTATCGCCACGTCAGCGTGCAGATCGATCGCAGCAAGCGCAGCGCCACCATTACGGTCAAGTCCCCCAGGGGCGAACAGCCCGGCAGCATCGAAGCCATTGAAAACGCAGGTGCTGCCTGGTGGCCGCTGGCCATGGGCCGCGAGCTCGACGACGCCATACTGCATCTGCGCACCAACGAGCTAGATGTGGGCACCTGGATTCTCAAGACCGAGGGCGATGCACGCGCCGTGCTGGCGGCAGACCAGTCTCTGATGGCGCACAAGGATCACTGGCTGGTGCAGCAAACCCTGGGCCTGCTGCGCCGCACCTTTGCACGCCTCGATGTGTCGTCGCGTTCGCTGTTCGCCTTGATCGAGCCCGGCTCCTGCTTTGCCGGCATGCTGGCCGAGCTGGTCTTCTGCGCCGATCGCGCCTACATGCTGGTGCTGCCCGACGAGCCCGAGCGCGAGCCCGTGATCGAGCTCGATGAATTCAACTTCGGCCTGCTGCCGCTGGTCAACGATCAAAGCCGTCTGCAGCGGCGCTTCTATGAGGAGTCCGGGCCCCTGGAAGCCGCGCGCGCGGCGATGGGCAAGCCGCTCAACGGCGATGCCGCGCAACAGCTGGGACTGGTCACCGCCGCGCTTGACGATATCGACTGGGAAGACGAGATCCGCATCGCCAAGGAAGAGCGCGCCGCCATGTCGCCCGATGCGCTCACGGGCCTCGAAGCCAATCTGCGTTTCGCCAGCCAGGAAAACATGGTCACGCGCATCTTCGGGCGTCTGTCGGCCTGGCAGAACTGGATCTTCAACCGCCCCAATGCGGTCGGTGAAAAAGGCGCTTTGAAGCTCTACGGCACCGGACAGAAAGCCGGCTTCGATTTCAACAGGGTATGAGGAAACTCCCCCTGAGCGGCTATGCCGCTTCCCCCTCTCTGGCACTGCGTGCCGGAGGGGGACAACGCCCTCGCAGCGGGGCGGCCCTTGCTCGGCGTTACTCGCCTGGGCTGCACCAGTTTCGAAGCGACTGCACGGCTTCATGAATCGGCAAAACATTACAGGAGACTCCCCATGAGCAGCATCGACTACAGCCAGAAGATTCCCAACAACGTGGACCTCAGCGGCGACCGCACGCTGCAGCGTGCGCTGGAGAGCTGGCAGCCCAGCTTCATCCGCTGGTGGGATGATGTGGGCCCCGAAGGATCGACCAACTACGATGTCTATCTGCGTACCGCGGTGAGCGTGGATCCGCAGGGCTGGGCGCAGTTCGGCTACGTCAAGATGCGTGACTATCGCTGGGGCATCTTCCTGAACCCGGCTGATCAGGAACGCAGCATTCATTTTGGCGATCACAAGGGTGAGAAAGCCTGGCAGGATGTGCCCGGCGAGCACCGCGCCAACCTGCGTCGCATCATCGTCACGCAAGGCGATACCGAGCCCGCTTCGGTGGAGCAGCAGCGCCATCTGGGCCTGACCGCGCCATCCATGTACGACCTGCGCAATCTGTTCCAGGTCAATGTGGAAGAAGGCCGCCATCTCTGGGCCATGGTCTATCTGCTGCACAAGCATTTCGGACGTGATGGACGCGAGGAAGCCGAGGCCTTGCTGGAGCGCCAGAGCGGCGATGAAAACAACCCGCGCATTCTGGGCGCCTTCAATGAAAAAACGCCGGACTGGCTGGCGTTCTTCATGTTCACCTACTTCACCGACAGAGACGGGAAATTCCAGCTCGCAGCGCTGGCCGAATCCGCGTTCGATCCGCTGGCACGCACCACCAAATTCATGCTGACCGAAGAGGCGCATCACATGTTCGTCGGCGAGTCCGGCGTCTCGCGCGTTCTGGCCCGCACCTGCCAGGTCATGAACGAACTCAAGACCGACGATGTGAACAAGCTGCGCAACGCGGGCGTCATCGACCTGCCCACGATCCAGCGCTATCTGAACTTCCACTACAGCGTGACCATCGACCTTTTCGGCGCCGACCAGTCGAGCAATGCCGCCACCTTCTACAGCTCGGGCCTCAAGGGCCGTTACGAAGAGGGCAAGCGCGAGGACGACCACAAGCTGCACGACCAGAACTACAAAGTGCTGGAAGTAGTGGACGGCAAGTTGCAGGAAAAGGAAGTGCCCATGCTCAACGCCTTGAACGAGGTGCTGCGCGACGACTACATCAAGGACAGCAATGCCGGTGTGGGCCGCTGGAACAAGGTGATGGAAAAGGCCGGCATCGACTTTCGCCTGACGGTGCCGCACAAGGCCTTCAACCGTCAGATCGGCGCGCTGGCAGGCGTGCGCATCAGCCCCGACGGCCGCCCTGTGAGCGAGCAGGAATGGCTGTCCAGGAAGAACGAGTGGCTGGCCAGCGACGACGACCGCAGCTTTGTCGCATCGCTGATGAAGCAATGCCTGGAGCCCGGCAAGTTTGCCGGCTGGATTGCCCCCCCGGTCATGGGTATCAATCGCCAGCCCGTGGACTTCGAGTATGTGAAGTTTGGGTGACCCCTGAGCCGCTACGCGGCTTCCCCAAGGGGACGGTGCCTTCGCCGCGAGGCGGCTCTTGCTCGGCACCTCTCACTTGGTGCAGTGTCAGTTTTAGGCCATGCCAGTTGGGAGAAAGAAATGAGCACCATCACGCTGATTGAAAACGGCATCCTGAAGCAGCATCTGATAGACCCGGAAATCTGCATTCGCTGCAACACCTGCGAGGCGACCTGCCCCGTGGACGCCATCACGCATGACGACAACAACTATGTGGTCATGGCGGACAAGTGCAACGGCTGCATGGACTGCATCTCGCCCTGCCCTACCGGCTCAATCGACAACTGGCGGCTGGTGTCGGCAAGCAAGCCCTACAGCGTTGCCGAGCAGCTGGGCTGGGAGAGCCTGCCCGAAGAGCTTTGCGCCGATGTGCTGGCCGCCGCGCAGACGACCGAGAATGCCGGAGATGTGGATGATCTGAGCCAGGCTCAGGCCGTGATCGCGGCCGCTGCCGGCATGGCCGAAAGCGGCACTGCGGAAGTCTTTCGCGCAGCCAGCTATGGCGCCACCACACCGCCCTGGTCTGCCGCCCATGCCTACACCAATCTGCATGGTCCCAAGGCTGCGGTGACGGCCACGGTGGTGGGCAATCTGAACTGCACGGAAGCCGGCTTCGACAACGAGACCCACCATATCGTGCTGGACTTCGGCGCCATGCCTTTCCCGGTGCTCGAAGGCCAGTCGCTGGGCATTGTTCCGCCGGGTGTGGATGCCGGCGGCAAGCCCCATGTGGCGCGTCAGTACTCGATTGCCAGCGCCCGCAACGGCGAGCGCCCCGGCTACAACAATCTGGCCTTGACCGTGAAACGCGTGGTCGAGGATCACCAGGGTCAGCCCGTGCGCGGCGTGGCCAGCAACTATCTCTGTGATCTGCAGGTGGGTGACAAGGTGCAGGTGATAGGCCCGTTTGGCAGCAGCTTTCTCATGCCCAATCACCCGCGCTCGCACATCGTGATGATCTGCACCGGCACGGGCAGCGCACCCATGCGCGCCATGACGGAGTGGCGCCGCCGCCTGCGCAAGAGCGGCAAGTTCGACAGCGGCAAACTGCTGCTGTTCTTCGGTGCGCGAACGCCTCAGGAACTGCCCTATTTCGGCCCCTTGCAGAACCTGCCCAAGGATTTCATCGACATCAATTTCGCCTTCTCGCGCGTGGCCGGCCAGCCCAGGCGCTATGTGCAGGACGCCATGCGCGAGCGCTCGGCCGACCTCATGGAGCTGCTGTGCGACGACAACACGCATATCTATGTCTGCGGTCTCAAAAGCATGGAGGACGGCGTCGTGCTGGCCCTGCGTGACGTGGCCCAGCAAGCAGGACTAGGGTGGGAGGAGCTTGGCGCAAGACTCAAGCGCGAAGGACGTCTGCACCTGGAAACCTACTGACGCCTGCAGTCCTCGCACGCCGTCTGCGGCAAGCACGATTCGCTCGCACATCAAGGCAGCGGCTGCATGTCATGCCCTTGACAGCTCAGCCCCTGCCAGCGCCCTACAGTGCAACGACCATAACCCACGAAAGACATGGCATGAATGCACGGGCGAATTTTCTGCGCATGCAAGACAGCACGCGTGAAGACTGGCAGGTGATCGGCGGCGAGTTTGCACAGTTCACACAGGGTCTGCCCGACAGGGTGATGGCCCATCTGAGGCTGCTGGAGGGCGACTATGGCGGCTTTCCGGTGGACCGCTATACCCACTCCCTGCAAACCGCCACGCGCGCGCTGCGCGACGGCCGCGACGAGGAGTATGTGGTGTGCGCCCTGCTGCATGACATTGGCGATACCCTCGGGTCCTTCAACCACCCCGACATTGCCGCCGCGGTTCTCCAGCCCTTTGTGAGCGAAGCCAACCACTGGATGGTCAAGCATCACGGCATCTTCCAGGGCCACTATTTCTTCCATCACATCGGCCTGGACAGGGATATGCGCGAGCAGTTCCGGGAGCATCCGCACTACACGCGCACGGCCGAGTTCTGCGAACTCTATGACAACCCCGCTTTCGATCCCCGGGCCGAGACCCTGCCCCTCGGTGAATTCGAGCCCATGCTGCGCCGCCTGATGCAGCGCCCCCGGCAAAGCATCTACAAGGCCGCCATGGACTCGGAGATGCAGGACGCCCGGAAGTCTTAGCAAACCATCGTTAAAAGATGAGCTGGTACCGCTGACCCATCAACAGATCTGGCCTTGATTCGATACATATCTGTTTTTTGACAAGCGATTGCAGCTCATCTTTTTATAAATCTCTGCTCCTCCGTCGCCGTTAGTGCGCGTATGCATCCTGCGCCAGCGCACAGGCCAGTATCCACGCCGGGTCCACCAGCTCGGCGCCGCGGGCCTGCGGCGCCTGCGGCAGGGCCAGCGGGATTTCGGTGCAGCCCATGATCACGGGCACGGCACCGTGGCGCTGCAGCAGCGGTGCCAGCGCCTCGCCGAAGCATTGCACGGCCAGCGGCATATCGCCCTGTTTCACGCCCTCGTAGATACCTTGCATGAGCCGGTCCCGGCCCGCCGGTCCGGGCCGCAGCGCGGCAATGCCGCACTCGGCCAGCGCCGCGTCGTAGAGCCCGCTGTCATAGGTTCCGTCCGTGGCCAGCACCAGGGCCTGGCGCGCGCCGCCTGCCTTCAGGTACAGCGCCGTCTGCTGCGCGATGTGCAGCACGCGCAGTTGCGGAAAAAGCCCCTGTATCTGCCCATGCCAGGCATGGGCCGTGTTGCAGGCCAGGGCCACGCTGCGCACGCCCAGGGCCGCGAGCCGGCCCGCGCCCTGCAGCAGATGCGGTGCCGGGCCCGCAGGGGACTGCGGATCGCTGCGCAGCGCCTGCGTGCGATCGGGCATGGGCAGCTGCACCAGCCAGTGCTCGGGATAGGCCTGGTCGCGCACGGGCAGTCCCCGGTCCTGCAGGTGCCGGGTGCAGGCCTGCACGAACAGGCGCACGAAATCTGCGCCCGCTGCAGGCCCCATGCCGCCGAGAATGCCCACAGCCTGCATCTCAGAACGCCGGCTTGTCGCCGCGCTCCTGCACGTTGCGCTGCAGCTGCTCGCTCATGGGCAGACCCAGGGCCGCGTTCTTGGGCGGGATGGGCTGCATGAACCATTTGTCGTAGAGCCTGGCGAATGCGCCCGACTTCATCATGTCGCCGATCACGCCATCCACCAGCTGCTTGAACTGCGGGTCGTCCTTGCGCAGCATGCAGGCATAGGGCTCGACCTGCAGCGCATCGGCCACGACGTGGAAATCCTTGGGATTCTTGGCGTTGGCGATCAGGCCGTAGAGCAGGATGTCGTCCATGCCGAAGGCCGCGGCGCGGTCGTTCTCGACCAGCAGAAAGCCGTCGGCATGGTCCTTGGCCATGACGATGTTCATGCCCCAGCCCTGCTCGGCATTGGCCTTGCGCAGCACCTGCAGATTGGTGGTGCCGGTGGTGATGGCCGCGGTCTTGCCCTTGAGGTCGGCATAGTTCTGGATGCCCGAGCTCTTCTTCACCAGCAGCCGCGTTCCGGTGTAGAAGTGATTGATGGCAAAGCCCACCTCCTTGGCCCGTACCGTGTTGTTGGTGGTCGATCCGCACTCCAGGTCTATGGTGCCGTTGGCCAGCAGCGGCATGCGGTTCTGCGAGGTCACGGCCTGCCAGCGCACCTCCAGCGCGGGCTGGTTCAGCACCTTCTTCACGGCTTCGGCCACCGCCTGCGAAAGCTCCACGGTCATGCCGATGGGCTTGCCGTTGTCCAGGTAGCTGAAGGGCACGGAGGACTCGCGGTAAGCCAGCGTGATGCGTCCGCTGTCGCGCACCTTGGCCAGGGTATCGGCATGGGCAGCGCCCAGAAAACCCAGGCCCAGTGCCGCGCAAAGCACGGTGGAGTGAAGTTGCATGCGGTGTCTCCTCTTCGGTGGTGGATGTGCCGCCAGTGTAGAAAGCGCGCCCGGCTCCGGGGGATGACAATATCGGGCTGTTCCATGCCCCTGGTTTATGGGTGGCAGCGCAGGCACAGCCATGCTCCGGGTAAACACCGCGACAAAGGGCCGCCCGGGCGCACGCAGCGCGCGGGCAGCCCATAACCTGGGCGCATACCCTGCACGCCAAATGCCATGGCTGCCCGGCCCCGTACGGGCCTACAGTGCGGCAGCATGGAGAAACGATCAATGCATGTCTGCATCGTGGGCGCCGGCATCGTCGGCCTGGCCACTGCCTATGCGCTGCAGAGCGCGGGCTGCCGGGTCACCGTTCTGGAGCGCGGGCCCGGCCCGGCAGCGGGCGCCAGCGGCGGCAACGGCGCGCAGCTCAGCTATTCCTACGTACAGCCGCTGGCCGATCCCGGCATCTGGAAGATGCTGCCGCAACTGCTGCTGGAAAAGGACTCGCCGCTGGCCCTGCGCCTGCGTGCCGATCCCGCCCAATGGGCCTGGGGACTGCGCTTTCTGGGCGCCTGCAATGCCCGCGCCTCCATGGCCGGTACGCAGGCGCTGCTGAGGCTGGCCGCCGAAAGCCGGCAGGCTTTCGAGAGCCTGCAGGCGCAGGAGTCCCTGAGCTGCGCACTGCACACGCCGGGCAAGCTGGTGCTGTACGAGACGCAGCAGGGCCTGGATGCCGCGGCCCGGCAGGTGGCCCTGCAATCGCGCCTTGGCGGCGCCAGCCAGCAGGTGGTGGATGCCACCGCCGCCGTGCGCCTGGAGCCCGCGCTGGCCGGCTACGCGGGCCGCATGGCGGGCGCCGTTCACACCCCCAGTGAAAGTGCCGCCGACTGCCGCCAGCTGTGCGAGCAGCTGGCAGCGCTGCTGGCCGTGCGCGGCGCCGAGTTGCGCTATGACACCGAGGTGCTGGGCTTCGAGCGCCAGGGCGACGCCGTCACCGGCCTGCGCACCGCCGCCGGCCTGCTGCAGGCCGAGCACTATGTGCTGGCCAGCGGCTGGGAAAGCCCGGCCCATGCGCGCCTGCTGGGCCTGCGCATTCCCGTCTATCCGCTCAAGGGCTACAGCATCACCGTGGACATACCGTCCAGCCACACCCATGCCGCGCCGCGCGTGAGCGTGACCGACACCGCGCGCAAGGTGGTGTTCGCGCGCCTGGGCGAGCGCCTGCGCGTGGCCGGCATGGTGGAGATCATCGGTCGCGACACACGCATCGATCCAGCCCGCATCGACAGCCTGCGCCGCTCCACTCAGCAGGTCTTCGCCCAGCTACCGCTACAGGGCTCGCTGCATCCCTGGAGCGGCATGCGCCCGGCCACACCCACGGGCCTGCCCATCACCGGCCGCCAGCGCGGAGGCCCGCGCAATCTGTGGCTGCAGACCGGCCATGGTGCGCTGGGCCTGACGCTGGCCTTCGGCTCGGCGCAGCGACTGGCTGCACAGATGCGCGCTGCCTGAACACGGATCTGCTCAGGAGGCGCTCAGAAGCTCCTGCAGGGCCTTGCGCATTTCCTGGGTCATGGCGCGCGCCAGCACCGATCCCGGGCGCTGGGGCAGGCTCAGCGCGTTCACGCCCACGGTGATGCGCGGCAGCAGCGGCACCACGTGCACGCGGCGCCGGTCGGCCGCCAGTGCCGTGCAGCCGTCCATGATGGCCGCGCCCAGCCCGTATTCGGCCATGGACAGCGCCGCATGGTAGGTCTGCACCGTCACCACGGGCGACAGCCCCACGCCATGCTCGCGGCAGGCCTGGCCCAGGCGCATGCCCAGCGGGTCTCGCGCATCGAGCGCGACCACCGGCAGATCGGCCAGATCCTTGAGTTCCATGCCTTCGGCGCGCACGCGCGAAGGCGGCAGCAGTCCCTTGGGCAGCACACAGAACATGTCCACCTCGGCCAGCAGTTCGTGCTCCAGCGCGGGCTGGCCCGCGGAGCTGATCACAAAGCCCACATCGGCCTCCTGCAGCAGCAGGGCCGACACCACCTGCGGCGTGTGCAGCGCCTGCACGTGCACCTGGACCTGCGGATGGCGGCGCCTGAAGCCCGCCACGGCGCGCGGCAGTACCTCGCGGCTGAGCGCGAACACCGTCAGCACATTGAGCCGGTCGGCCGACTGGCCGTGACGCAGATTGGCTGCCAGGCGCTGCACCTCGTCGAGCTGCTCGAACAGCTTCTCGATATGCGGAAACAGGGCCAGCGCTTCATTGGTCGGCGTCAGCCGCCCCCGCGCGCGCTGGAACAGCGCAAAGCCCATCTGCAGCTCGGCATGCTGCAGCGTGCGGCTGACCGCGGGCTGGGTGACGTTGATGAGGCGCGCGGCCGCGCTGACGCTGCCGGTCTGCATCACGGCATTGAAGACTTCGATATGTCGCAGACGCATGCCCGGCCTCCTGCCTTCGCCTCACTCGGACTGTGCGCGCGCCAGGCGTTCGCTCTTCCAGTACACATCGTCGCCGCCGTCGATGCGGTTGAGCACGCGGGCCAGCACGAACAGCAGATCGGACAGGCGGTTCAGATACTGGCGCGGCGCGGCTCGCATGGTCTCGGCCTGCTCCAGCGCCACCACCTGGCGCTCTGCACGGCGCGCCACGGTGCGACATACATGGGCCTGCGCGGCAGCACGCGTGCCGGCCGGAAGGATGAACTCCTGCAGGCGCGGCAACTCTGCGTTGTAGTGGGCCAGCGCGTTGTCGAGCTGCAGCAGCGCATCGTCCTTGAGCAGCTCATAGCCCGGCATGGACAGCTCGCCGCCCAGGTTGAACAGCTGGTGCTGGATGTCGATCAGCAGGTCGCGCACATCCTGGGGCATTGGCTCGCACAGCAGCAGGCCGATATGCGAGTTCAGTTCATCCACATCGCCCATGGCATGCGGGCGGCCGCTGTTCTTGGAAACGCGGGTGTTGTCTCCCAGGCCGGTGGTTCCGTCATCTCCGGTGCGGGTGGCGATTTGCGTGAGGCGATTGCCCATGGGTCATCCCTTGTCAAAGCTGCGAGTTTTTCCAGGGCCGGCGCGGCCCGCAGATATGGCCGCCATTGTGCGTTACAGCCCGCAGGCAAATGTAGTCTGAGGCAACAGCAGGCAAAAATGCTGGCCCTTTGACGCCTCACAGGGTGCAATGCACTCCTGTTATCGCATAGAGAAGGAATGCCATTCATGAACAAGAAGAATCTGCTCAATTGCAAGGTCTCGTCATTCGAAGTCGTCAGCGTGGTGCTGTTTTCTGCGCTCACCCTGGGTGGAGGCATGGCTTTTGCACAAACCGGCGGCGGCAATGTCGGCAACAACAAGGAGCCTGCGCGCATCGTGCAGTCGGGTTCCGCCACCGGCGTGCAGCAGGCACCAGCGGCAAAAAGCAGCGTGCAAGCGGCATTCGAGCGTGCCGATGCCAATCGCGACGGTCAGCTCAGTGCGCAGGAAGCACGCCAGTTGCCAGTCATCTCCCAGCGCTTCGAAGAGATCGACAGCGACCGCAACGGCCAGCTGTCACGCGCCGAATTCGACAAGGGCGCGCAGCAGTACTGAGTCCTTGCCCCGGCCCTTGCCTGATCATGCCGCAGCGCTGATTTCCTCCTGCGGCAAGGCGAACTCGGCCCCGGCATAGTCCAGGTGAATCTCGAACTCGCGGCGCAGCAGGCGCTGCGCCCAGTCTTCGACCAGGCTGCGCTGCGCAGCACTCACCCCGGCCCCCATTTCCAGCCGCACCAGACTCGGCTCTTCGAGGCCGAAGGCTCGATAGCCACCCAGCGGCAGCAGGCCCCTGGCATGGTCCTCGACGGCGCGAAACAAGGCCTCGCCTGAATTGCAGATCGCCGAGGCCACAAACACCTCGGGGTCGCGCTCCACCCAGTTCAGCACATTGCCGATCTGCGCCACTCCATGCGCCCGGCAAGCCTGCGTCACACCGGGGCGGCCACCATCGAGCATGGCAAACACAATGTCCAGATCCGTCTGCTCGACCATCGCCGAGACACAGGTGCGGGCCCAGTCCGGACGATGCTGGTGACCGCAGAACTGGGTGACGAGTTGCCCCTCAAAACCGGCGCGCCTGAGACCGTCCGCATAGGCCGCCCGACCACGCAGACCCGGCGGCACCTTCTCGCCCGAGAAATGCCCCACCTTGCCCGTCTTGCTCCACTGGCTGGCCAGCACGCCGGCGAGGAATGCCGACTGCTCCTGCAGCACCTCGTAACGCGCCACATTGGGTGCCGCCCAGCTGCCCTGCGTGACCGCAAAGGCCTGCTCGGGCCAGCGCCCGGCCAGGATCTGCACCGGACCGTCCCCCTGACCGCCATGCGCAAGAATCAGCGCATAGCGGCCGCCGCACAATGCGGACATTTCGGCGGCGCGCTGCTCGGCCGACTGGCCGGCCACCCAGAGCATATCGACCTCATGGCCGGCCTCTCTGGCCTTATAGGCTCCGCGCAGTCCCGACTCGTTGAAACTGCCCTGCCCTTCGGGGCCAAACAGCACCACGGCATAGCGCGGCTTACGGGGTGAATACAGTTTCTCGCTGCTCATCGTTGTCCTGACTGGTTAAAGCTTTGCGCCGGTCTTTTTCGCGATATCTCCCCAGGCCAGATGCTGGTCTGCAATCAGCTGGGCGAAGGCTTTGGATTCCATATCCCGGGTCACGAATCCCTGGGCTTCGAGCGTCTGCGCAAACTCGGGACGCGCGCTGATCTGCCGAACCGCGCCGGCGATTTTTTCGGCCAGCGCCCTGGGCAGGCCAGCGGGTGCCGAAATGCCGACGAAGTTTTCGGAGACCAGCTGTGCCAGCCCCAGCTCGGCCACGCTGGGCACCGCCGGTGCCTGCGCTACGCGGCGTGGCGATGTCAGCGCCAGCAGCTTGAGCCGGCCCTGCTTGTGCAGCGCGATGTTCTGCGGCAAGGCATCGAACGCCAGCTTGACATGGCCGCTGAGCAGATCCGCACGCATGGGGCCGGCACCGCGATAAGGGACATGCTCCATGGACAGCTTGAGCGTCTGTGCAAACTGCTCGCCCACCAGATGTCCCACCGAGGCGGCGCCGCCGCTGCCAAAGGCCACGGGAGCAGGCTGCTCCTTGATCCAGCTCACCAGCTCGCTCAGGCTGTTGGCGGGCACCGAAGGATGTACCGCAAACACCGTGGGCACGGCGCCGATGTAGGCCAGATGTTCGAAGCTGCGCAAGGGATCGTAGCCAGGGCTTTGCAGCAGCGATGGCGCTATCGACAGCGCCGCAGAATTGGATACCAGCAGCGTGTAGCCGTCATTGGCGCTGTGCGCCACGATCTGCGCACCAATCGACGAGCCCGCACCGGGCTTGTTGTCTATGACCACGCTCTGGCCCAGCTTCTCGGCCAGCGCGGGAGCCAGCACCCGCGCCACGATATCGCTGGAGCCGCCGGGCGGAAAGGTCACGACCAGTTTGATGGGCCGCGCCGGCCAGGCCTGCGTCTGCGCTGCACGCACCTGCCATGCCGCGCCCAGCATGCCTGCCGCCGACACCCCGGCCAGCCCCTGAATGAATGATCTGCGACCCGTATCGCGCATAGCTCCGCCCTCCGAACTGCTTTTGGTTTGAAGCGAGCTCTGCAGCGCACGCCATGAGGCTTGCCAATATAGGTACACCAGGCACAAACCCTAAACACTGAATTTTCATTAGTTAGGGCGAAACTTATCTATGTGCTCGCAGCAGATGGCTGCACCACGACGAAAGCCACGAGCTCTGCCAGCTCCAATGGGCATGTACCAGCGCAGCGATTGCGACCTTGAGCGCCATGGCCTAGTACCCAATACGTACATGTCTGGATCGGGTCAGGTGGTATTCTTTTTCTCCTCTGGAGACCCCGATGAACGCACCTGTTGCCCATACCTCGCTGCAGCCCGATTTCGTGCAGCGCCCCATCCCCGAAGAATTTCTGCAGGCTCTGCAAACACGTTTCGGCGGCCAGTGCTCCACGGCTTTGGCCGTGCGCGAGCAGCATGGCCGCGACGAAGGCGCGATTTCTGCGCCCCCTCCGGCTGCAGTGGTGTTTGCCGAATCCACCCGGGACGTGCAGGATGCCGTCACGCTCTGCGACCAGTACGGCGTGCCCGTGATTGCCTACGGCGCAGGATCGTCGCTGGAAGGTCATCTGCTGGCCGTGCAGGGCGGCATCACCATCGACGTCAGCCGCATGAACCGTGTGCTCTCGGTCAACACCGAAGACCTGACCATCACCGTGCAGCCCGGCATCACGCGCAAGGCATTGAACGAGGCCATCAAGGACACCGGCTTCTTCTTTCCCATCGACCCCGGCGCCGACGCTTCGATTGGCGGCATGACCTCGACCCGCGCCAGCGGCACCAATGCCGTGCGCTACGGCACCATGCGCGAGAACGTGCTGGCCCTGGAGGTGGTGACGGCCAGCGGCGAAGTGGTGCGCACCGGCAACCGCGCCAAGAAGAGCGCTGCCGGCTACGACCTGACCCGCCTGCTGGTGGGCAGCGAAGGCACGCTGGGCATCTTCACCGAGATCACGCTGCGCATCTATCCCCTGCCCGAGGCGGTGAGCGCAGCCATCTGCTCTTTTTCCAGCATCGAGAGCGCCGTACACACGGTGATCCAGACCATCCAGATGGGCATTCCCATCGCACGCGTGGAACTGGTCGATGTGAATTCGGTGCGCATGGTCAATGCCTACAGCAAGCTGTCCCTGCGTGAAGAGCCCATGCTGCTGATGGAGTTCCACGGCTCGCCCACGGGCGTCAAGGAGCAGGCCGAGATGGTTCAGGACATTGCCCATGAATTCGGCGGCAATGCCTTTGAATGGGCCGAGCGCCCCGAAGACCGTACGCGTCTGTTCACCGCGCGCCACAACGCCTATTTCGCGGCCGTCTCCAGCGTGCCCGGCTGCCGCTGCATCACCACCGATGCCTGTGTGCCCATCAGCCGTCTGGCCGATGCGCTGCTGGAATGCGTGACCGAAGCCGATGCCAGTGGCATCCCCTACTTCCTGGTCGGCCACGTGGGCGACGGCAACTTCCACTTCGGCTATCTGATCGACCCCGACAACGACGCCCAGCGCCAGCAGGCCGAGCAGCTCAACCACACGCTGGTGGCACGTGCGATTGCGCTGGGCGGCACCTGCACGGGCGAGCACGGCATCGGCATCCACAAGCAGGGATTTTTGCTCGAAGAGGCAGGAGCCGGTGCGGTGCAGATGATGCGCGCCATCAAGCAGGCACTGGACCCCAAGAACATCCTGAACCCGGGCAAGATCTTTCAGCTGCAGTAAGCAGCGCTCGCGGCGCTTGCTGAAGACGCGCAAACCATGAAAAAAGGGCCTGCAGCTGCAGGCCCTTTTCTGTTTCCGGATCGGAGCTTTACTTGCCGACCTTGAGCTGACCGCCGCGACCCAGGCCGCCCTTGACTTCCTGTGCCTTGTAGTTGCGCAGCGAGATCACCATGTTGTTGTAGGCATCCATGAAGGCGGCCACCGTGGCCTTGCCTTCGGGTGAGCGCGAGAAGCCGCCCAGACCGCCACCCACGCCACCGCCGAACGCGCCCATGGCTGCGCCGAAGTTGGTGGCTGTGGAGTTGCCTTCGGAGATGGAGATCTGCACGCCAGAACGGATGTCGAACATGCTCAGAGTCACCACCGAAGCCTTGCTCTGCATGGCGCCGCCGATCAGCGTACCCACATTGCCGAACAGACCGCCCACGCCCGCTGCCAGCTGACCGGTTGCATCGTTATCGATGATGATGGAAGGCTCCATGTAGTAATCGGCCGCCACGCGCTGGCCCTTTTGCTGCTTGGAGCCGGCGCGGAATTCACCGGAGTTGCGCTGCTTGTCGGTGATCGCCGACATCTTGCTTTCGGTGCGGTTGTTGCCGATGGAGGTGATCACAAAGCAGTTGGACTGCTGCACGGCCAGACGGATCAGGGGCTCGATGGTCGTGATCTTGGTGGCAGCGCCAAAGCTGGCATACCACTCCTTGCCGCGACCGTCGTCCACGGCCAGCGTACCCAGAGGAGCATCGCAACGCTCGAGCGTAGGGTTCGCATTCACGCTGGTTGCGCCGCCCGCTGCGCCGGTGGCAGCCGTGGGAGCCGTACCCGTGGAAATGGTGCCGCCGCCGGGGGTCACGCAACCGCCCAGTGCCAGGGCCGATGCGATGGCTGCCAGACGCAGCGTTGTCTTCTTGGACATAGTGATGCTTTCAAAAAAATAAAAAATGCTGCAGCGCTCACAGCGCCTCAGCGGTAATACCAACCCGACGAGCCCCACACCATGTAGTAGGGCGCGCCCACATACCAGCCGTTCCAGGACTTGCGCTCGTCCTCGATGGCCTGATAGCGTGCATGAGCATTCTGTTTGGCAGCTTGCGCCTGGGGCAGCAGGCGCTTGGCTTCCTTGAAGCCCTTGGCTGCAGCACGCGACAACCATGCCTCGGCTTCGGCGGGGTCCGGGCCCATCTCTTCAAAGCCCAGCAGATACAGACGACCCAGCGCAAACTGGGCCTGACCGTTACCGGCATCGCCGGCCTTGCGCATCCACTCGATGGCCTGATAGCTGTTGCGCTCCACGCCATCGCCGCGCAGATAGCGCAGCCCCAGGTCATAGGCTGCGCGAGGATCGGCTTCGGCTTTTTGCACCAGTGCCGCCAGGCGGCGCTCCGCCTCGGGATTGACGGGCTCGCCACGGAAAGTCGCGACATTGCGCGGCAGCTCGGAACAGTTATTGCCTTCGCACAGGCGCACGGTGGGCGAAGCAGGTGCCAACTGCTCCTGCGGTGTCTGTACCGCGCATGCTGTCAATGCAAGAGCCGCCAATGAAAAGGTGGGGGCGAGCAGGCGCATGGATGTCTCCTCTGAATTCTCAGCCGCTGAAAGCCGAAAAGTATACATAAGCAAAAATCAGTAATTTTTACGACGAGTTGACTACACGCATACCCCACCAAAGAGGGGTATCCCGCACAAAATGCAAAATTCCGACAAGGCCTTGCCTGCACTTCGGTGTCGTGAAGCCTGTGTATGACGGATACATTTCAAAACTCATGACAAAAAAATGGCTTGACTCGACCTGGCCTCTGCCTGCATTGCTCGTCTGGCTGCTGGCCTGGCTGATTTTTGCGGGTCTGGCGCGCCTGCTGCCCTGGTGGCTGGCCCTGCTGGTCGGAGGCGGCTTCAGCACGGCGGCCAGTCTCCACGGGCCCAACTGGTGGCGCCGGCTCATCATTGCGGCCGGGTTTCCGCTGTCGTTTCTGGTGCTCAGCGCCAGCCAGTTGCCCGCCTGGGGCTGGCTGCTGCCCCTGGCCTTGCTGCTGCTGATCTACCCGCTCAATGCCTGGCGTGATGCCCCCGTCTTTCCAACGCCGTTAAATGCGCTCAAAGGACTGGCAGAGGTCGTGCAGTTGCCGGAGCAGGCGCTGGTGCTGGACGCCGGCTGCGGCATGGGCGATGGCTTGCGAGCGCTGCACCGCGCGCTGCCGCAGGCCCGCCTCAATGGTCTGGAATGGAGCTGGCCACTGGCGATTGCCAGCGCCTTGCGTTGCCCCTGGGCACGCGTACGGCGTGGCGATATCTGGCTGACCGACTGGAGCCGCTATCAGCTGGTCTATCTGTTCCAGCGGCCCGAAAGCATGGGCCGCGCTGCCGTCAAGGCAGCCACCGAGATGCAGCCCGGCAGCTGGCTGGTCAGTCTGGACTTCCAGCTGCCCGGCGTGGAGGCGACGGCCTGCCTGCAAGGCAATAGCCGCCACAAGGCATGGATCTACGCCATTCCGCTGGATGGCGCAGAACGCAGCTGAGGCGTTTTATTTGGCCCCGCCACTGGCCTTGCTCACGTAGAGAGCAACGGCAGCGATATCGGCTTCGCTCATTGTGGCCTTGAAGGAGGGCATGGAGCCGATGCCATCCTTCAGAGCACGCGCCACGCGGGCCGCATCGGGCTGCAACTCGTCCAGCACCGGGCCTATGGCACCTTCGGTACCGGCGTCCTTGAGGGTATGGCACACCGCGCAGGCAGGGACTGCAGCAGTGGTGAACAGCTCTTTGCCACGTGCCATCTGGGCAGCCTGATCGGCGTGGGCTGCAGTGCCCGCAAAGGCGGTCAAGAGCAGGGCGGCAAGGGTATGGTTTGTCTTCATCATTGTTCTTTGAGAAATGCGATGCATCGGGGGTTTTGATACCCATCGCCCGGCGCCCCTTCTTCGGCACCCGGCATGGGTAGCGAGTGCGGCGCTCAGGCCACGGTGACAGTCACGGCGTGGTCGGCCCAGCTGGTGTTGTTGTAGCCGCTCTGGTTCTCACCCCGCGTTTCAGGCTGCGCATTGCCCTTGACGTCGGTAGCGCGGCTGGCCAGGGTGTAGGTACCCTTGGGCAGCTGTGCCTGCAGCACGAACTGGCGCCAGGCGTACTTGCCCATATCGGGGCCTACCAGACGGGCCTGCTTCCAGGTCTTGCCGCCGTCGATGGAGACTTCCACCCCCTTGACGGCGTTCATGCCGCCGAAGGCCACGCCCTGAATCTGCACCAGGCCGGAGGCCTGGTTGCCGTCTTCGGGGATGGGGCTGTTGATCCAGGACTTGACGCTCATTTCCTGTACCGAAGGCTGGCTGGGGTCGCCCTTGCTGCCGGGGGGAGAGATGCGGTAGCCGTGGGACATGATGTGCGCTTCGCTTTCCTTGACGGTAAAGGCCAGCTGCTTGATGTACTTGATGTTGTTCACGCCGGTGTAGCCGGGCACGATCAGGCGCAGCGGGCCGCCATGGGCCAAAGGCACGGGCTCGCCGTTCATCTCCCAGGCCAGCAGCGCGTCCTCCATGGCCGACAGAGGCACGGAACGCTCCACCAGCACGCTCTTGGGATCGAGGCCTGCGGGCAGCACCTCTCCGCCCGTTCCCGTCATGTAGACCATGCCGTCGGCCATGCCGCCCAGGGCCTTGACCACCTCACGCACTGGCACGCCGCTCCAGACCACGCAGCCTGCTGCGCCTACGGTCCATTGCGTGCCGCTGGGCTTGGTGGGGAAGAAGGCGCGGCCATTGCCCGAGCATTGCAGCACCATGGTCACAGTTTCCAGGCCCAGCTTCTTGAGCTCGCCAACGGTCAGCTTGGCGGGCTTCTTCACGCCATCAATCTGCACCGCCCATGCATCGCGATCGGCCACGATGGACTCGGGAGGCGTGGGCAGGTTGTTGCGCACATAGAGCTGGTTGGTGGGCGTGACCACGCTGGAGCCAAACGCGCTGCGCCTGGTCTCGATGGTGGTGGAGCTGTGCACGATCACGGCATCGGCATTCTTGAAGCCGGCATAGCCGGGTAGAGGCTTGGCTGCGGGTGCAGCGGCCTGCGCCATGGCCTGGCTCTGGAAGCTGGCCAGACCGGCCGCAGCCAGCGCGCTGGCGCTACCGGCGAGCAGGCGACGACGCGGCAGGGATGTAGGTTGTTGCATGGTGTCTCCTTGGTAGTTGTGGTGAATGATCAGCGCGAAAAATCCGGTTCAGCCATCGACTTTCTCAGGGGCCCCCAGAGCGCGTGATGCCACGGCCAGAGCCTGTTTCTTCTGTGCGATCAGCACCAGCGGACGGCCTTCGCGCGAGCGCACCACCTGCCAGTAGCTGTTGGCCCACCAGCCCTGGCCGTCGGCAATCCGCTGGGGCTGCTCGAAGGCCAGCACCGTGACGATGCCGCCTTTTTCAAAAAAAGTGGTCAGGTGATAGGCGCGACTGCCGTCGATATCGCAGGGCCGCATGAGCTGGGTATAGCCAGGCAGCTTCTGGTCGACAGGCCAGTCCATATGTCTGGCAATCTCGGCCTCGGGTATGAACTGGCCGCGCAGCGTGCGCTCGTAATACTCATGCTCTATGGCCGAGCGCACCATCTGCGGCGGTCGCAGGCTCAGCACGCTGCCCGCAGCGACGCTGCCGACCATCACGGCTGCACACAGCGCATGCAGGCCACGACGGGCGTACCAGGGCGTGTGACGCAGCAAATGGGTCGGAGGCTCGCCGGGCTCGAAAGCCAGTGCCAGCTCGGCACGGGCACGCAGGTCGAAATCGGTGTCTTCGGGGCGGTCTTGATGTTTCATGGTGCGCGCTTTCTCAGCGGTATCACGCCGACAGCTGCGAAAGATTCGGTGGCAGCCTTGGCGGGACGGCGCGCAGGCTCCTGCAGTGCCGTCTTGAGCGCCTCACGGGCCCGCGCCAGGCGAGAGAGCACGGTGCCTGGTGCAATATCCAGCGCCTCGGCCATCTGGGCCGTGGGCATGTCGTCAAAGTAGTAAAGCACCAGCACTTCACGATGGATGGGGGCAATGCGGCTCAGCGCCTTGACCACGTCCAGCTGCGCATCGAGTGCATCGTGGTGATTCACGCCCTGCTCGCAGGCTTCATCCAGAGACTCGGCCTGCGATTGCACAGGATCGAAGTGCCTGAAGGCATGACGGCGCATGATCTGGAACAGCCAGGCCCTGGCCATGCTCTGGTCGCGCAGCTGGTGGCGAAAGCGCCAGGCGCTGGTGAAGCAATCCTGCACCACATCCTCGGCTGTCGCACGCGAGCCCGTCAGCGCCCAGGCGCTGCGCAGCAAAAAGCGGTAGTGCTCGCGCACCCACTGGTTGTAGCGCGACTCGGCGGAGAAGATCATGGTGATAAAGAGCGCAGGTTTGCAGCTTTCATTCCATGCCGCTGCAAATATTGTTTGAGGCTCCACCCCTCAAAATAACAAAAACAGCCTCAAACCCTTTTGTACAAAGAGCTAGCAGCTATACATTTTGTGCATGCATGCCGAAAAATTGTGCAGGGGGCATACCCACCGTGCGGCGCACCATGGCGCTGAAGGCGCTGGGACTGTAGTCCAGCTCGGCCGCAATGCGCTGGATCGGCCAGTTGCGCGCCGCCAAACTCACGGCATGGGCCAGCACCACCTGCTGGCGCCACTGGGTAAAACTGCATTCCAGCTGCTGGCGAAACAGTCGCGCCACGGTGCGCGGACTGGCCCCGGTATCGCGCGCCCAGTCCTCCAGCGTCTCGTTGCGCGTGGGGTCGGCCAGCACGGCCTCGCAGAGCTGGCGCAAGCGCTTGTCCTGGGGCAGGTTCACACCCAGCTGCACGGCACTGGCACGGCGCAGCTCGTCGAGCAGCAGCTGGCTCAGATGGTGCTCGCGAGCCCTGTCCTGCTCGCAAAGCTGCTGGCTGTCATCGGGCAGCGTGGGCAGTTCGCGCACCACGGCGCGCAGCAGATCCGAGGCATTGAGCACCCGGCACTGGCGCCAGGCCGCCTCTTCCCCGGGGGCCACATCGGGGCCGCAACGCCCCTGGGTCTGAAAGAAGTACAAGGTGCGCAGATCGGCGCTTTCCACCATGGTCACGGCATGCTCCATGCCCGGCGGCACCCACAGCACGCGGGACGGCGGCACGATATAGGTGCCCTGCGCTACCGTCAGGCGTATGGTGCCCGTGGTGGAGATGGCCAGTTGCCCCCAGGGATGACGGTGCGGCTTGACCTGGGTATCGGCCTCCAGCCAGCGGCATTTGGCCCGCACCGGGCGCTGTGCCGTGGGTATGTAGAGATGGGGCGTCAGCGTCTCCACATAGGCGCTGGCCTTGCCTGCACGCAGGGGCTCGGGATCGTGGAGGCTGGACATGATGGTTTGGCTGGCTTGCGATAGCAATTGGCAGACTATCGCATACAAGACGCGAGCAGTCTGCCTAAGATGCGACATATGAACCGCCCTGCCTCCACAACACCTCAAAACCAGGCGCCAGAGACACTGCGCAGTGACGCGCGCACCATCGGCCTCATCGGCCTGGCCCATGGCTCGTCGCACTTTTTCCATCTGCTGCTGCCGCCGTTGTTTCCCTGGCTGATCAAGGACTTCGGCTACAGCTATGCCGAGCTCAGCGTCATGGTCTCGCTGTTCTTCATTGTCTCCGGCACCGGCCAGGCACTGGCCGGCTTTGCGGTGGACCGCTTTGGCGCACGTCCGATTCTGTTTGCCGCCCTTGGCAGCTTTGTGGTCGCAGGCCTGATTGCGAGCACGGCACAGGGCTACAGCATGCTGCTGGCCGCCGCCTTTTTTGCGGGCCTGGGCAATGCGCCCTTCCACCCCGTGGACTTCACCATCCTCAACAAGCGCGTGTCGCAGCAGCGCATAGGCCATGCCTTCTCGGTGCATGGCCTGTCCGGCAATCTGGGCTGGGCGCTGGCGCCGCTGTTCATGGCGGGCATCACCACGGCCACGGGCTCCTGGCGTCTGGCCTGCCTGGGCGGCGCCCTCTGCGCAGCCGTGGTGCTGGCCATCATGGTCTTCAACCGCGATGCGCTCGATGATCGCGCCGAATCCGCCGGTGCTGCCGCCAAGCCGGCTGCCGGAGCCATTGCTGCACCTCAGGAACATCCCATGGCCTTCATGAAGCTGCCATCGGTGTGGCTGTGCTTTTCCTTCTTCTTCTGGAGCACCTGCGCGCTCAGCGCCATCCAGAGCTTTGCCAGCCCGGCCCTGCAATCCATGTACGGCCTGCCGCTTTCCGTGACGGCGCTGATCGTCACCGGCTATATGCTGTGCGGCGCTGCCGGCATGGTCGTGGGCGGCTTTCTGGTCGGCCGCGTGCAGCGGCTGGAGAAGGTGATCTCCATCTGCATGCTGGGCTCGGGCCTGTTGCTGTTTGTCGTCGGCACGGGCTGGCTGCCCGGCATGGTGGCGGTGGTCGTGGCCTCAGTCGCCGGTCTGGGCACGGGCCTGGCCGGCCCCTCGCGCGACATGCTGATCAAGCGCGCAGCGCCCCCCGGCGCCACGGGCCGTGTCTACGGCACGGTGTATTCGGGCCTGGATCTGGGCTTCTGCCTGGCCGCGCCGGTCTTCGGCTACATGCTGGACCACCAGATGACCAACGCAGTGTTCTATGGCTCGGCAATTGCGCTGGTGCTGTCTGTGGTCTCGGCGGTCATCGTCGGCGACGGTGTGAGCAAAAAGACCAAATCCCATCTGGCGGCGGCCTGAGCAACCGGCACACCCCACCAAGCCCTGCCCGTGCAAGCTGCAGGGCTTTTTTGTCGGCGCGGGAGATCAAGTTGTCCTGGTATTTATCCCTAGTCTGTCAGCGCCGAGGCCACAAACACGGCTGCTAAGCTGAATTCCCTGAGCGGTGCATCACGCCGCCTTTCCTGCCGCGGCCCTATCCGGGAGCGGCCCGCCCCCCTCAAGGAGAATTTCTATGCGTTGGAACACGCCCTCTGCCCCTTTGCTGCGCGCCCTGCCCCTGGCCCTGGTGCTGGCCTTCGGCTCTGCCCAGGCTGCCCCTCAGGCCGAATGGCTGGAGCATGCGAAAAAGGAGCAGCAGCCCTATCTGGATACGCTGCGCGATCTGGTGCATATCGAGTCCGGCAGCAAGGATGTGGCGGGCGTGAAGAAGATTGCCGAATACATTGCCGGCAAGCTGCGCGCGCAGGGTGGCAAGGTCGAGGTGATCGAGCCCAGCGACATCTACCGCCTCGATGACACGCCCGAGAAGGTCGGCCCCATGGTGCATGCCGAATTCAAGGGCAAGGGCAGCAGCCGCATCATGCTGATCGCGCACATGGACACCGTCTATCTGCCCGGCATGCTCAAGGACCAGCCCTTTCGCATCGACGGCGACAAGGCCTATGGCCTGGGCATTGCCGACGACAAGCAGGGCGTGGCCCTGATCATGCATATCGTGCCCCTGCTCAAGAAGCTGGGCATCGAGGACTACGGCACGCTCACGGTGCTGATCAACGGCGACGAGGAAATCAGCTCGCCCGGAGCACGCAGCACCATCACCCGCCTGGGGGCCGAGCAGGACGCCGTGTTCAGCTTTGAAGGCGGCGGCACCGACGGCAGCCTGCGCCTGGCCACCAGCGGCATCGGCGCCGCCTACCTCAAGGTCACGGGCAAGGCATCGCATGCGGGCGCCAAGCCCGAAGACGGCGTGAACGCGCTGTACGAGCTGTCGCATCAGCTGCTGCAGATGAAGGATCTGTCCCAGCCCCAGGACGGCCTCAAGCTCAACTGGACGGTGTCCAAGGCCGGCACCAACCGCAATGTGATTCCTGCCGAAGCCACGGCCCAGGCCGATGCCCGCGCGCTGCGCGTGGCCGACTTCACGGCGCTGGAAAAAGCCATGCAGGACAAGATCGGCAACAAGCTGCTCCCCGCCAGCAAGGTGGAGCTGAAATTCGAAGTGCGCCGCCCGCCGCTGGAGGCCAATGCCACGGCGCGCAAGCTGGCGGCCCATGCCCAGGGAATTTATGAGCAGGAGCTGAAGCTGCCCATGAAGGTCATGGACAAGGCCACGGGCGGTGGCACGGATGCGGCTTTCGCGGCCCTCAAGGCCAAGGGCGGCGTGATCGAGGGCTTCGGCCTGTCGGGCTATGGCGCACACTCCAACGATGCCGAATACGTGCACATCAACACCATCGCACCGCGCCTGTATCTGGCCGCCCGCATGATCCAGGACCTGTCGCGAGGCCAGATCAAGTAAGCACTTTTGATAGCTGCTTTCGCTTGATCTGCTTCGGTTTACGTATAGAAGCGATCTGAAAATCAACAGGAGCTTGCGCTGCAAGCTCCTTTTTCATTTCCCTGGCCCGAACCGACATGCACCACGGGCATTTCCACCGCGCCTGATCCAAACCGGCCTCGCCCGCGTTTCCAGGGTTCTGTCGCCTAGCCAACAGACCGCCGGCGCACGAGTGTCTACATTCATCGGATCAACGATGAAGGAGAGCCGCCCGTGAGCCAAGAGCCCTTGAACATCCCCAGCGTGCAGCATCTGGTCAGCCCCGAGGAATGGCAGCTGCGCGTGGACCTGGCCGCCTGCTACCGGCTGGTGGCGCTGTACGGCTGGAGCGATCTGGTCTTCACCCACATCAGCGCGCGGCTGCCGGGCCCCGGGCATCACTTCCTCATCAACCCCTACGGGCTGATGTTTGACGAGATCACTGCCTCCTCGCTGATCAAGGTGGACCTGGGCTGCAACAAGCTCATGGAGTCGCCCTTCCCCGTGAACCCGGCCGGCTTCGTCATCCACAGCGCCGTGCACGAGGCGCGTGCCGATGCACAATGCGTGATCCATACCCACACGCGCGCCGGCGTGGCCGTGGCGGCCCAGAAGCAGGGGCTGCTGCCCATCAGCCAGCAAAGCACCTTCGTCCTGGGGTCCCTGGCCTATCACGTCTACGAGGGCGTGGCCTTTCGCGAGGACGAGAAGCCGCGCCTGCTGGCCGACATGGGCGAGGCCAACTTCCTCATGCTGCGCAACCACGGCCTGCTGACCTGCGGCCTCACCATTGCCGATGCCTTTTTGTCCATGTACGTCTTCGAGTCCGCCTGCCAGATACAGATCGCAGCCCAGTCCGGCGGCACCGAGCTCACCGAGGTCGACCCGCAGATTCTGCAAGGCATCGCCCATGCCATGAAGGTACAGACCGGCGGCATGGGCGGCCAGTTTGCCTGGCCCGCCCTGCTGCGCAAGCTCGACAGAATCGACCCCGGCTACCGCAGCTAGAACACCGCACCGGAATCAAAAAGGGCATCCAGAGGGATGCCCTTTTTTGCAGCATCAGCTGCGGCGAATACGGTAGAGACAGTGCTCAGCCAGAGCATGGTCGGATGGCAGATCAGGGTGCATGAATGTCTGCGCATCGGGCTGCATTCCCAGACGCTGCATTACGGCCTGCGAGGGCTTGTTCGGCACCGCCGTGAACGCCACAACTTCATCCAGCTGCAGCTCATTCCACGCAAAATCCAGCGCAGCTTTTGCGCCCTCTGTCGCCAGACCTTTGCCCCAGTATGGCCGGGCCAGCCGCCAGCCTACCTCCACGCAGGGTGAAAACGGTAGCTCTGCTGCAGGAGTGTGCAAGCCAATCATTCCTGCCAAGTGCCCGGTGGCTCTATCCTGCGCAACCCAGAATCCCCAGCCACGCTCGGCAATCAAAGCCTCGGCCTTGGCGGCCAGGGCATCGCTGGCCTGCCTGTCCAGCACGCTCGGGAAGTAGCGCATGACTTCCGTGTCCGCATTGAGCGCGGCAAACTCCGGCAAATCCTGCGGCGTCCATTGCCGCAGAATCAGCCTTGGGGTGGTCAGGCACTCAGGCTTCACCACGCAGCTTTTCGATGATGCCGTTGAGCTCGTCAAGCGAGCCGAACTGGATGGCGATCTCGCCCATTTCCTGCTGCTTGCCATGGCGGCGCACGGTCTTCTTGATGCGCACCTCGACATCGGCAGTGAGCAGGTCGGACAGCTCTTCCTCGATGCGTTTCACGTCGCGCGACTTGCCATCCTTCTTGGCCTTCTGGCGCGTCAGATTGAACTCGGCACCGATCTTCTTGACCAGCGACTCGGCCTCGCGCACCGACATCTTCTTGGCTGCGATCTGGTTGCCTGCCGTGATCTGGGTGGCACGGTCCAGGGTCAGCAGCGCCCGCGCATGACCCATGTCGATATCGCCGGCCATCAGCATGGTCTGCACGGGCTCGGCCAGATTCAGCAGACGCAGCAGATTGGTGGCGGCGCTGCGCGAGCGGCCCACGGCCTGCGCGGTCTGCTCGTGGGTCAGACCGAATTCCTTGACCAGACGGGCCAGACCCTGCGCCTCTTCCAGCGGATTCAGGTCTTCGCGCTGAATGTTCTCGATCAGTGCCATGGCCGCCGCCGCCTCGTCGGGCACTTCGCGCACCAGCACCGGCACCTCGGACAGACCCGCGATATGCGCGGCACGGAAGCGCCGCTCGCCGGCAATGATTTCGTACTTGCCGGCGTTGTCGCCCCGGGAGAGCTGGCGCACCAGAATCGGCTGCATGATGCCCTGGGCCTTGATGCTCTCGGCCAGCTCGTACAGGGCACCTTCGTCCATGCGGGTGCGCGGCTGGTACTGGCCAGCCACCATCACATTGAGTGCCAGGGTGCTCGGCAGATTGGCCTGAGACCCGCTCGCAGCGGCCTGCTCTGCTTCACTGACCTTGGGGCCCAGCAGGGCTTCCAGACCACGTCCCAGGCCCTTGGGTTTCTTAGTCACCATTGCTGAATTCTTTCTTTAAAGGGAGAGCAGCAGCTCATGCCCGGCTTCCCACAGTCCCAGTCCGCTGGCCGTGTTGATATGGCCTGCGGCACCCGCGTTCACGAAGCGGCTGCCCCAGCCCTGTGCCATGGCCTGTGCGCGTGCTACAGAGCAGTTGGGGTCGTTCTCGCTGCCCACCAGTATCGACGGGAAGGGCAGCTTTTGCAGCAGCACGGGCGACCAGCCCGGCAGGACGCCGCGCAGACTCTCCTGCTCGGTGTCGCCGGGGGCAACCAGCACAGCGCCGCGCACCTTGGTTTTCGCGACCTGAGAATGCGCCGCCCACCATGCCACCAGCACGCAGCCCAGGCTGTGCGCCACCAGCGTCACGGGGGCGGGAGCGTCGAGCACGGTCTCCTGCAGGCGAATGCTCCAGTCACCGCGCAGCGGATGCTGCCAGCTATGCTGCTCCAGCCGCTGGTAGCCGAACCGGTCCTGCCACAGACTCTGCCAGTGGCCAGGGTCGGAGTTCTGCCAGCCGGGCAGCAGCCAGACATGCTGCGGGTTCAGTGCTTCAGAGGTCATGGGCGTTGGCGATGGCTGGATGGGGAGCTGTTTCACGTGAAACACTCACATTTTCTTGATGCGGCGCACCATCTCTTCGGCGAACTCGACAAAGGCCTTGCTGCCCTTGGCCGAGGCGTCGAACACCACGCCAGGCAGGCCGTAGCTGGGGGCTTCGGCCAGGCGCACATTGCGCGGGATCACGGTATCGAACACCTTGTCGCCAAAATGCTCCTTGAGCTGGTCGCTGACCTGCTGCTGCAGCGTGGTGCGCGGATCGAACATCACGCGCAACAGACCGATGATCTGCAGGTCGGGATTCATATTGGCATGCACCTGCTTGATGGTGTTGACCAGATCGGTCAGGCCTTCCAGTGCAAAGTACTCGCACTGCATGGGCACGATCACGCCATGCGCCGAGCACAGACCGTTCAGGGTCAGCATGGACAGCGAAGGCGGGCAGTCGATCAGCACGAAGTCGTAATCGGCGGCCACGGCCTGCAGAGCGGTCTTGAGGCGCTCGTTGCGGCGCTCCAGCGAGACCAGCTCGATCTCGGCACCCGACAGCTCGCGGTTGGCGCCCAGCACGTCATAGCCGACCTGCTCGGACTTCTGGGCCACTTCCTTGACGCTGGCGTTTTCCAGCAGCACGTCGTAGACCGTCAGTTCCAGCGCGCGCTTGTCCACGCCGGAACCCATGGTGGCATTGCCCTGCGGGTCCAGGTCGATCAGCAACACACGCTGGCCGACCTTGGCCAGACCAGCGGCAAGATTGACCGTGGTCGTGGTCTTGCCCACTCCACCTTTTTGATTGGCAACGCAGAAAATTTTGGCCATTGAACTTCTCTTTTAGTTGGCGGCCAGCTTGAGGCCAAAACCGATCAGAAACACACCGGCTGTTTTTTCCAGCCACTTCACCACAGCCGGGTTGGCACGCAAGCGCTCGGCCAGCACCGTGGTCAGCGTCACCACGATGACGCTGTAGATAAAGGTAATTGCCGCCACCGTGGCAGCCATCACTCCAAAGGTGATGGCGCCCTGATGCCGGGCCGGGTCCACGAACATGGGAAAGAACGCCATGTAGAACACAATGGCCTTGGGGTTCATCAGGGTGATCAGGGCACCCTGGCGGAAATACTGGCGCGGCTGGATTTCAATGGCCGGCGCATCGCCGGGCCTGGCCGTGAGCAGCTTGTAGCCCAGCCAGGCCAGATAGGCCACCCCCACCCATTGCACGGCATGGAAGGCCGCCGGATAGGCAGCCAGCACCGCCGCCACGCCTGCCACGGCCAGCCACATCAGCACCTGATCGGCGGCCATCACACCCAGGCAGCATGCAAGGCCCGCTCTCCATCCGCCCTTGCCCGTGGAGGTAATCAAGGCCAGATTGCCTGGTCCAGGGATCAGCAAGAAAACGGTAACGGCGGCTGCAAAAGCGCCGTAATCAGAGATGCCAAACATTCAAACCCTGCGCGATGGAAAACAGCAAGTTTATGCGAGGGCCATGGCAGGTGCATCTGCATTGCACAGATGTTGCCTGACACAGTATGTAAAAAGGCACTTTGTCCCCCTTGGAAACAAAGTGCCCGACCAAGCTTTACCGATCAAGAAGCCAGCTTCAACCAGATCACGCAGCGCTCGGCATCCAGGCCGGGAACCTGTAATGGTTCCACGTGAAACACTTTCACATCAGCAGGCAGCGCAGCAATTTCCTCTTCGGGGTGCTTGCCCTTCATGGCAAACCAGATGCCGTCCTCTGCCAGAGCCTTGCGCGACCAGGTGGTGAAGTCCGCCAAGGACGCAAAGGCTCGGCAGCTGATGACCGGATACCGGGTCTTGAGGTTTTCCACCCGGTCATGAATACCGCGCAGATTGGGCAGGCGCAAGGATGCAGCCACCTGCTGGATGAAAGCAGCCTTCTTGCCCACGGTATCCACGCAGTTCACATCGATCTGCGGGCAGCAGATGGCAAACACCACACCGGGCAAACCACCGCCGGAGCCCACATCCAGCAGCGGCAGGCGCTTGCCCTCTTCCACCGGCAGGCGGCTCACATGCCGCAGCAAGGCGGGCACGGCGGCCAGGCTGTCGAGCAGGTGATGCGTCAGCATCTCCTGGGGATCACGCACCGACGTCAGGTTGTAGACCTTGTTCCACTTCTGCAGCAGATCCATGAAGGACATCAGCAGATCGATCTGGGCCGGGGCCAGTTCCAGCTTCAGTGCCCGGACGCCTTGCTCCAGCTGGGTACGCAAAACCTGGCTCATGCGGAAGCCTCTTCGTTCTGAGTGGCAAAGCCCTTGAAGCCGCCTTTTTTCAGATGCACCATGAGCAGCGAGATGGCTGCAGGCGTCACTCCCGAAATACGCGAAGCCTGGCCCAGGGTTTCGGGCCTGTGCTTTTGCAGCTTCTGGCGCACCTCGAAGGACAGCGCAGCCACCTGCATATAGTCGAAGTCCAGCGGCAGACGCAAACGCTCGAAATGCGCAGCGCGTTCGACTTCATCCTTCTGGCGGTCGATATAGCCAGAGTACTTGGCAGCGATTTCCACCTGCTCGATCACAGGAGCGCTGAGTTCGCCCAGCGCCTCGGGCTGCACATCGGCGCAGGCGTACTTGCCCTGGTTCATTCCCATGAGCTTGTCGTAATCCACACCGGGGCGGCGCAGCAGGTCGAACAGGTTGTATTCGCGCTCCATGGCCTTGCCCAGCACGCGTTCGGACTCTTCCGCAGCCACGACACGCGGGTTCACCCAGGTGGACTTGAGGCGCTCTGTTTCACGTGAAACAGCATCGCGCTTGCGGCTGAAGGAGTCCCAGCGCGCATCATCGACCAGACCCATCTGGCGGCCCGCTTCGGTCAGGCGCATATCGGCATTGTCTTCGCGCAGCTGCAGGCGGAACTCGGCGCGGCTGGTGAACATGCGATAGGGCTCGGTCACGCCCTTGGTGATCAGATCGTCGACCAGCACGCCCAGATAGGCCTCGTCACGACGCGGCATCCAGGGGCCTTCGCCACGGCACTGCAGCGCT
The DNA here is from genome assembly GCF_014076415.1 of Comamonas testosteroni. Lineage (NCBI taxonomy): Bacteria > Pseudomonadati > Pseudomonadota > Betaproteobacteria > Burkholderiales > Comamonadaceae > Comamonas > Comamonas testosteroni. The sequence continues at coordinate 65,189 of NZ_CP043568.1, read as the reverse complement.
GCGTTCAGGCCGGCGAACAGGCCCTGGGCGGCCGCCTCTTCATAGCCGGTCGTGCCATTGATCTGGCCAGCAAAGAACAGACCCTGGATCTGCTTGGTCTCGAAGCTGCTCTTGAGCGAGCGCGGATCGAAATAGTCGTACTCGATGGCATAGCCTGGGCGCAGGATGTGGGCGTTCTCCAGCCCCTTCATGCTGCGCACCAGTTCGTACTGAATGTCGAACGGCAGGCTGGTGGAGATCCCGTTGGGGTAGAACTCGTGCGTGGTCAGGCCTTCAGGCTCAAGGAAGATCTGGTGGCTTTCCTTGTCCGCAAAACGGTTGATCTTGTCTTCCACGCTGGGGCAGTAACGCGGACCCACGCCCTCGATCTTGCCGGTGAACATGGGACTGCGGTCAAAGCCGCTGCGAATGATCTCGTGGGTGCGCGCATTGGTGTGCGTGATCCAGCAAGGCATCTGCCGGGGATGCATGGCACGGTTGCCCATGAAGCTGAAGACGGGCACTTCGCCCTCGTTCACGCCGCCTGGCATGCCGTCGCCGGGTTGTTCCTCGCACTGGCTGAAGTCGATGCTGCGGCCGTCGATGCGCGGGGGCGTGCCGGTCTTCAGGCGCCCCTGCGGCAGCTTGAGCTCCTTCAGGCGCGCCGACAGGCTCACGGCCGGAGGATCGCCCGCACGGCCTGCCGCATAGTTGTTCAGGCCCACGTGAATCTTGCCATCGAGGAAGGTACCCGCGGTCAACACCACGGTGCGGCTGCGGAACTTGAGACCAACCTGGGTGACGGCACCGACCACGCGGTCGCCCTCCACCATCAGGTCATCCACGGCCTGCTGGAAGAGCCAGAGATTGGGCTGGTTTTCCAGCATCTCGCGAATCGCGGCCTTGTACAGAATGCGGTCGGCCTGGGCACGCGTGGCGCGTACCGCCGGACCCTTGGAGCTGTTCAGGATGCGGAACTGGATGCCGCCCTTGTCCGTAGCCAGGGCCATGGCGCCACCCAGGGCATCGACTTCCTTGACCAGATGGCCCTTGCCGATACCGCCGATGCTGGGGTTGCAGCTCATCTGCCCCAGGGTTTCGATATTGTGGGTCAGCAGCAATGTCTTGCTGCCCATGCGTGCAGCGGCCAACGCAGCCTCGGTGCCGGCGTGGCCGCCACCGACCACGATCACATCAAATTCCTGTGGGTACAACATATTCCTGCTCCGGGCCGAGCCCGGCCCTTGCCCCTGCACGAAGCAACCATGCCTCGGCTCTCACGGCAGGCGGACATGTTCTCGCGCCATGTCATCCCTGCTGGGGAACCTGCAATTTTCCCACCATTGGCGCAACAATGCCTTGCCAGGGGGGTTTCACGTGAAACATGGCGGTCTGAAGTGCAGCCTAGATGTTTGCCCTGATAGCCCCGTCTATGCATGAAAAATGCAATCGCTCTGTGCTGCAATCCACTGCATGCAAATTCTCATTTTTGCGGGCAGTACCCGCCAGGACTCGTACAACCGCAAGCTGGCCAAGGTGGCTGCTTCCATCGCGGAACAACAGGGTGCACAGCCCAGCTTGCTGGAATTGTCGGACTACGACATTCCGCTCTACAACGCCGACCTCGAGGCCCAGGGAACGCCTGCCGACGTCATTCGCCTCAAGCAGGCCATGCACAGCCATGCAGCCTGGATTGTCTGCAGCCCCGAGTACAACGGCAGCTACCCGGCCCTGCTCAAGAACGCGATTGACTGGGCCTCCAGCCCGGTCAAGGGCGATGCGCAGTGGTCCGACGGTGTCCTGCCCTTTCGCAACAAGGTCGTCGGCATGGCCAGTGCCTCGCCTGGCGGTCTTGGCGGCCTAAGAGCCCAGTCTCACCTCGCTGCGCTGCTATTGAATCTGGAATGCTGGGTAGCACCGCGCAGCCATGCCGTGAGCCATGCGGCAGAGGCTTTCGATGCCCAGGGTCATCTGCTGCGCGCGCAGAACCAGCAAGGCATGGAGGCTCTTGTGCAGCAGGTGCTGTGGGCTGCAGGGCGCCTGGGCTGAGCAATCTCCTCTCCGATCCGGACTTCTGCCGGCTGCGCATGCATATGAAGTGCAACCGGTTTAGCATGGGCGCTTGTCTTTTCATTGCATAGAGAGCCACTCACCATGAAGCTTTACTACAGCCCCGGCGCTTGCTCCATGTCTCCGCACATCGTGCTGCATGAAGCAGGCCTGCCGCATGAAACCGTGATGGTCAGCACCAAGAGCCACAAGCTCCAGGACGGAACGGATTACTACGGCATCAATCCGCTGGGCTATGTGCCCTTTCTGGTGCTGGACAACGGCGACACCTTGCACGAAGGTCCGGCCATTGTTCAGTACCTCGCCGACCTGGCCCCCGAAAAGAACCTGGCGCCGGCCAACGGCACCGTGGCCCGCTACCACCTGCAGGAATGGCTGAACTTCATCAGCACCGAGGTGCACAAGGGATTCAGCCCCTTGTTCAGCCCCACAACGCCCGAAGACTTCAAAACTGTGCTGCGCGGCAATCTGCTCAAGCGCCTGAGCTGGGTCAACGAGCAGCTCGCCAACAAGTCCTATCTGATGGGTGATCAGTTCACCGTGGCCGATGCCTACTTTTTCACGGTCACAGGCTGGGCCCAATTTGTGGGCCTGGACATCTCTGAACTGCAGCACCTTCAGGCTTATCGCGAGCGCATTCTGGCGCGCCCCGCAGTGCAGGCCGCCATGAAGGCAGAAGGCTTGCTCAAGTAAGTTTTTCGACACCCATGCACACTGAGAACGTATTTACGATCTCTACGCAGCCGCGTTGGAGCGCAATCGGGATGAGCTCGAAGCGATGGCTCGCCGCTTGCACCGGGGTGCAAGCAAGAGACAGCGCACAGAAATCGCCCGATTTCGCTCCAACCCTTCGGGACAGTGTCTTTGCGGACGCCCGGTCAGGGACGCCCGGTCAGGGGCGGTCTGCGGCGTTGCCTCGCCGGCCGCGCCAATCCTCGCAATAGCACGGCTATTGCTGCGGTATCGCGCGCGGGGGGCCGCCCCCTTGCATCCCATCCCGCAAAGCCTCTGTCGCGGCGCGAGGAGATCGTCAACACGTTCTAGGAGCTCGGTACCCACCGAGCTTTTTTCATCTGGAGTTCTGCATGACCTCATTGTTCGAACCGATTGAAGCAGGCAGCCTGCGTCTGCCCAACCGCATTGCCATGGCACCGCTGACGCGCAACCGCGCTCCCGACGCGATACCCACGCCGCTGATGCAAACCTACTACGTTCAGCGCGCCTCTGCCGGTCTGCTGATCAGCGAAGGCACGGCCATCAGCCACCAGGGACAGGGCTATGCCGATGTGCCCGGTCTTTATGGCGAAGAGCAGCTGCGGGCCTGGAAAAAAGTCACCGATGCCGTGCATGCCAAGGGCGGCCGCATCGTCACCCAGCTCTGGCATGTGGGTCGCATCTCCCACAACGTGCTGCAGCCAGACAGCCAGTCTCCGGTCGCGCCCTCCGCGCTGACGGCCCGCTCCAAGACCTATGTGATCGACAAGCAGTCGGGGCAAGGCCAGTTTGTCGCCACCTCGGCACCGCGCGCACTCAGGCAACAGGAGCTGCCGGGCATTTTTCACAGTTTCGCCACCGCCGCGCGCGAAGCCGTACAGTCGGCGGGCTTCGATGGCGTGGAGCTGCATGCAGCCAACGGCTATCTGCTCGATCAATTCCTCAAGACCGGTACCAACCAGCGCAGCGACGACTACGGCGGCAGCATCGAAAACCGGGCCCGTCTGGTGCTGGAATGCGTACGCTCCGTGGCCGATGCCATCGGTGCCGGAAAGGTCGGCATCCGCATCTCTCCGGTCACTCCCGCCAATGACATCGTGGACGAAAACCCGCAGGTGCTGTTCGAATATCTGGTGCGCCAGCTCGCCCCTCTGGGCCTGTCCTATATCCATGTGATCGAAGGCGCAACAGGCGGTCCGCGCGAGCTGGCGGATCGTCCCTTCGACTACCAGGCACTCAAGCAGGCCTATCGCTGTGCAGGAGGCAAGGGAGCCTGGATGGTCAACAACGGCTATGACCGCCAACTGGCCATGCAGGCAGTGGAAAGCGGCTATGCCGATGTCGTGGCCTTCGGCAAGTCCTATACTCCAACCCCGATCTGGTGCACCGTCTGCGCGACGATCTGCCGCTCAATGCCTGGAAAAGTGAACGCTTCTACGGGGGCGGTGCCGATGGCTATACCGACTACCCGGCACTCGCCAGCCAGTAAGCACCGTCCATCCGGCTCCGGCCCTTTTCCGATTGCGCCGGCAGTCATTGGGAGGAAAACAAAAAGCCCGGTGCATCACTGCAACCGGGCTTTTTTCATGGAACGAGCCGCTCAGGGATGAGCCGCTCGGGACTTAGGCATGTTCCAGCAATTGCGCCTTCTGACCAGGCAAGGCGGTCTGAGCGGTTGCAGGCACCGCCGGTGCCATGCCGGGATGGGCTGTGCCTCTGGGGCTGCGCATGACTGCATGCATCGCGCCGCCGGCCAGCTTGAACTGGCTGACCAGTTGTGCCAGTCGCGCCGCCTGCTCGCGCAGCGATTCTGCGGCAGCGGCAGACTCTTCCACCAGTGCCGCATTCTGCTGGGTCATGCGGTCGATATCACCCACGGCCTGGTTGACCTGGCTGATGCCCAGCGACTGCTCGCTGGACGCCGCCGTAATCTCGCCGATGATGTCGCCCACTCGCTGTGCGCTGTCCACGGTCTCCTGCATGGCCTTGCCTGCGCTCTCCACCTGGCGCGCGCCCACGTCCACGGTCTGCACGCTGGTGTTGATCAACGACTTGATCTCGTTTGCGGCCTGGGCCGAACGCTGGGCAAGGCTGCGCACCTCGGCCGCCACCACGGCAAAACCACGGCCCTGTTCGCCGGCACGGGCCGCTTCCACGGCGGCATTCAGCGCCAGGATATTGGTCTGGAAAGCGATGGAATCAATCAGGCCGATGATGTCGCCGATCTTGCGGCTGGAGGCCGAAATCTCCTGCATGCTGTTGACGGCCTGGCCGACGATCTCGCCGCCCTGCACGGCCGTCGAAGAGGCCGAGGCAGCCAGCTGGTTGGCCAGCTGCGAAGACGATGCGGTCTGCTGCACCGTGGCCGTCAGCTGAGCCAGCGATGCGACGGTTTCCTGAAGATTGCTGGCGGTCTGTTCGGTACGGGCCGACAGATCCTGGTTGCCCGTGGCAATTTCCTGGCTGGCCGTGGCGATATTGCCGCTGGCATCGCGCACCTGGGCCACCGTGGTGCTCAGCGATTGCTGCATCTGGTCCAGAGCACGCTGCAGATCCGTCAGCTCGTCCTTGCCGCTGACCTCGGCCTTGTGCGACAGATCGCCGCCGGCAATCGTCAGTGCCATCTGGCGGGCCACTTCCAGCGGACGGCAGATGGACAGCATGTTCAGCAAAGTCAGCGGAATCACCACCACCAGCGCCAGGATCACGGCCGCCACAAACATCCAGCGCGTTTGGTCGCCCACATCACGCTCGGCGGCGGCCAGCGCATTGGCCTGCTCACGCAGCAAGTTGTCCAGCTGCGCCAGCAGCTTGTCGGCCTCCATGACTTCGGCCAGAGCCTTGCCGCTCATGCGGTTGGCCGTGGTGGCCGAGTCATAGCCACCGGCTTCCAGCTGACGCGCAACAGGCTCGAAGAGCTTTCGATAAGCGTCGATGTGCCCAATGATGCTCTTGGTCAGCTGTGCGTCCTGCGCGTTCTGGTCGGTCACAAACTTGCCCAATGTCACCTTGGATTTGTCGATGAACATGACCCATTGCTGATAGGCCTTGCGCACCTCTTCGGGCTTTTCGTACTGGATGACCATGTCCTTCTCGCTGGAACGAATGCCGCCCAGCTCCATGCGCAACTGCGCCATATGGCCCGATTTGACAAAGGCGTTGCTCAGAAACTCCTGACTCATGTCCTGAATGCGGAACATGCCCAACATCCCGGCGCCTCCCAGCAGACCCAGCAATACCATCACCACACCAATGGCGCCCAGCATGCGCGTGCGGATGGTGAAGCCCCGCATCATTTCCAACAGACTCATGAATCCCTCTCCACTTTGAACGACTGGCATTGTCGAGCCAGAACTTGCAAATTGTTTCAGATTGTCACCGACACAGAGAAAAACCCATGACTCCGATGCCCAAGCCATGGCGATCTGCAATATGACAAGTTCTTATCGGCAGTCTTTGCGGCTTATCAACCCTGCCGGCTGCATGTCTTGTCAAAGGCTTGACCTTGCCATGATGTTAGGGTTGACCATTCAAGACATGGAGTCCGCCAGTCCGGTCGACTCACTTTCTGAAGGAGCCATCCATGCAACAAGTTTTTGAAGTTCAAGGCATGACCTGCGGCCACTGCGAACGCGCCGTCACCAATGCCATCCAGGGCGTCGATGCCCAGGCACAGATCAAGATCGACCGCGCTGCCAACCGCGTGGAAGTCGAAACCGGCGCCAGTCGCGAAGCCGTGGCAGCCGCCATTGCCGAAGAGGGCTACAAGGTAGCCTGAACGCAGCCTCTACCACCGCGCCAGCACCTCATGCAAGGCATCGGAAGGCCGCTGGCGCGTTTTTTCAGGACCGCCCATGCCCAAACAAGCATCGACACAAAAAATCGCTCAGAACTGGCCTGTCGTCATCGGCGAGGCTGCACGCCGCGCCGGGGTTTCTGCGCGCATGGTGCGTCACTACGAGTCACTGGGCCTGCTGCCACCCGTGCACCGTACCGACAGCGGCTATCGCCAGTACACCGAAGCCGATGTGCATGCGCTGCGCTTCATCCGCCGCGGGCGCGATCTGGGCTTTTCCATGGACGAGATCGCCACCCTGCTCGGCCTGTGGCAGGACCAGGGCCGCGCCAGCAGCCAGGTCAAGGCCATCGCGCAAAAGCACATCACCACGCTGGCCGAACGCATCGCCGCCATGCAGTCCATGCAGCGCACGCTGCAGACTCTGGTGCATTGCTGCCATGGCGATGACAGGCCGGACTGCCCCATCCTCGACGACCTGGCCAGCGCGGACACCGACCTGACGCCGGCCCATCACGAACCCAGGGCCCCCACTCCGAGAAGCAGGCGCAGGACAGCAGCCTGAGGCGGCTCATGGGTTTCACGTGAAACCATCGCCACCCACGCAGGGCAGCGTCAACAACGAGACATGTTGCACTGCAGCAAATACTGCAGAATACTCTGTGCGATGAATGCGGTTGCTCTCATTCATCCTTTCAAATCATTCAAGCACAAGCATTGCCGACGCGATGCAGGAGACAAACCATGAGCACCAGAGACATCTTCGTTGTCAGCGCCGCGCGCACGGCCATCGGCACTTTTGGCGGCAGCCTCAAGGACGTTCCCAACGCCCAGCTGGCCACCACCGTGGTCAAGGCCGCCATTGCGCGTGCCGGCATCGCTGCCGACACCGTGGGTCATGTGGTGATGGGCAACGTCATCCCCACCGACACGCGCGACGCCTACCTGTCCCGCGTGGCGGCCGTGGACGCCGGCTGCTCCATCGAAACCCCGGCCTACAACGTCAACCGCCTGTGCGGCTCAGGCCTGCAGGCCATCGTCTCGGCAGCGCAATCGATTGCGCTGGGCGACTGCGAAGTGGCCATTGGCGCCGGCTCCGAATCCATGAGCCGCGGTCCCTACTTCGACATGTCCGCGCGCTGGGGCGCACGCATGGGCGATGCCAAGAGCATCGACTACATGCTGGGCATCCTGCACGATCCCTGGCAAAAAATGCATATGGGCATCACTGCTGAAAACGTGGCAGAGCGCTACAAGATCAGCCGCGTGATGCAGGACGAGCTGGCCGTCATCAGCCAGCAGCGCGCCGCGGCCGCCATCGAGGCAGGCCGTTTCAAGGAGCAGATCGTTCCCGTGGAAATTGCCAGCCGCAAGGGCGTGGTGCTGTTCGACACCGACGAACATGTGCGCGCCGCCACCACGCTGGACACCCTGGCCGGCATGAAGCCCGCGTTCAAGAAGGAAGGCGGCACGGTCACGGCCGGCAACGCCTCCGGCATCAACGACGGCGCAGCTGCCGTGCTGATGATGAGCGAGCAGGCCCTGAAGTCCTCCGGCGCCAAGCCCATTGCCCGCCTGGTCGGTTACGCCCACGCCGGCGTCGAGCCCGCATACATGGGCATCGGCCCGGTCCCTGCCACGCAGAAGGTGCTGGCACGCACCGGTCTGAAGATCGAGCAGATGGACGTGATCGAAGCCAACGAAGCCTTCGCCGCCCAGGCCTGCGCCGTGATTCAGGAGCTGGCTCTGGACCCTGCCAAGGTCAACCCCAATGGCTCCGGCATCTCACTGGGCCACCCCGTGGGTGCCACCGGCGCCATCATCACCACCAAGGCCCTGTATGAGCTGCAGCGTACCGGCGGCCGCTATGCGCTGGTGACCATGTGCATCGGCGGCGGTCAGGGCATTGCCGCGATTTTCGAACGCGTCTGATCCACGCGTTTCAGAGCACCTGAAACGTCCATGAAAAAAGGCCTGCCAGAGTGATCTGGCAGGCCTTTTTGATAGCTTCTTGCGCCTGCTAGTACTTAATTTCAGCATCAATAAATACTGAATTCATTGCCTGGCAAGCGCAGACCGCTACATCATCCATAGCTTCAGAATGGAGCCTCTTCAGGAGCAGTGTCGGCGGGAGCTGTGGCCGGCCCGGTGACTGTTCCCTGGCTGCGCCCCTGTGCCAGGCGCACGGGCAGAGTTTCTGCCGCAGGCGCCGACGACAGCGATGCAGGCAGGCCTTCGCCCAGACCCGTGCGCCCCTCCCCGCCCAGAGCCTCGATCAGATCGGGAATCAGGCGCGACAGCTCGCCCGTGGCAATCGCCACATCGGTATCGAAACCGCCATCGTCCTGGCTGTTGCCATCCATCACTGCATCGAGCAACGCGATCTTCTTGATCTGCAGGCCTTCGCTGAGCACAAAGCTCACGCGGTCATCCCAGGTCATGGCCAGCTTGGTCGGCAACTTGCCATGCTCGATATGCTGGCGCACCTCGTCGATATCGAGTGGGTGGCGCGCATAACGCACCACGGCCTTGGACTCATCGGCGGCCTTGAGCTCGCACTCGCGGTCGATGGAAAAACCTGCGGGAGGCTCCTGCGTCATCAGCCAGTGCGCCATGGCGGCCTGCGGACTGGTCTGCGTGTCCAGCAACGCCACCGCAAAGCCTGGCAGGCCTTCGACCAGCAGAGTCACGATCTCGTCGGCACGACCTTGCGCACTGGTATCGAGCACCAGCGTGCGCGCCTGCGGATCGATCCAGACCCACATGCTGCCCTGCTTGGTGAAGGCCATGGGCAGCAGGTCCAGCTTGGCCTCGTCCTTGAGCTCTTTTTTCTCCTTCTTGCCCGGCTTGCGGCCCTCGGTCTTTTCGATGTGCTCGGCCTTCTCGTTGACCTTGCGGTTGAGCACGCTGGCCGGCAGCATCTTGGACTCGCTCATGAAGCGCATCACCCACTGGCCGGCCACGCTTTCCGCCAGCGGGCCATGCGGCTCGCCGCGCGGCGGCACCCAGCCCACGGAACGTTCCTGGGTCGCGCCGCACTCCTCAAACACCGTCTTTTGCAGCGCATCTTCCAGCAGCTGCAGATCGCCCTGCCAGCTCTCGGCAATGCGATAAACAATCATGTTCTTGAACATCAAAAACCTTTGCTAAACCTTCAATCGTCGCCAGCTCCTGCAGCTGGACCTCGCGGAAAAAATCGGCCGCCAAAGCAGCCCATGCATCCATTGTTGCGCAGTCGGAGCCACTCAAACTTATCAATACTTTACAGAGCGGCTGCAAAACCTCACGTCTCAGAAACATGGGAGGTCCACACTTCAGTCATCCGCTACCGAATGCCCATTCAGGAGCAAGACCAGGCGGCCACTTCTTCCACTTCAACCGAAAAGGAAACAGACATGAACCGCTTTCGCCAGACATTGACCGGCGCTGCTGTTGCAACCGCCCTGCTCGCCTCGCTGAGCCTGCCCAGCTTTGCCCAGACTACGCCCCCCGCTGAGCAGCCTGCTGCAGCTCAAAAAGCACCTGAGCCGCACCAGCACCAGCGTGGTGACAAGCGCGGCGACCGCATGGAGCATATGAAGCAGCGCATGGAAAAACTCAAGGCCGATCTGAAGCTGACGCCTGCGCAGCAAGCTGCCTGGACCACCTACACGCAAGCCATGAAACCCGGTGAGCGCCCTGCCCCCGGCGACCGCGAAGCCTTTGCCAAGCTGACCACGCCCGAGCGCATCGACAAGATGCGTGAAATGCGCAACAAGCGCATGGCGGAAATGGACCGCCGTGCCGAAGCCACCAAGGCCTTCTACGCCCAGCTCAATGCCGAGCAGAAAAAGACCTTCGATGCAGCCACCCTGCACATGCATCACCAGCGCGGTGAGCATCATCATGGCCAGCATGGCGGCAAACCCGGCCAGGAGCGTCCCGCAGCTCCGGCCCCTGCAGCAAAGTAAGCCGAGCCCAATCGCCTTCTCCATAAAAGCCCCCGGTCGTCATGACCGGGGGCTTTTTTCATTTCGATGTCAATTGGCTGACTACCAACGCAAGCGCTTGCCGACAGAACAATTATTCACAAGATTCTAGATTCATATCCACAGAGGGAGCGAAATCAAGGCATTGTCAGAGCATCGATATCGCGACCAGATTCAAAACATTTAGATGGCAATTGACATGAAAAAACTGCAATTGACAACGAATCTCGTAATCCCGATGCTGGTCAGCCTGGGCAGCCCCATGCTTCATGCACAGCCTGTGCAAGCATCGACAGCAGCGATCTATCTGCAGTACGGCTCGGCAGAGCACAGCACCGACAGCTGGACAGGTGGCGTCATCCTCCCCTGGAACTGGAGCTACGCCCTTGGCTCGGGACGGATGACAGGTTTCTGGGATCTCTCCATCAGCCGCTGGTCGGCCGACTATCAGGGCAGCAATCGTTCAACCTGGGTTCTGGGAGCACAACCCACATTACGCTGGCGCCCCTCTCAAGGCCAGTCGCCCTGGTTCCTGCAAGCCGGCCTAGGCATGAGCTATGCCACCAACCACCGTTTCATCACCGATCACAAGGAATTTTCGACCCGCTACAACTTTGCCAGCCATATAGGCATCGGCTACCTGTTTGGCGAGCAAATGAAAAACGAGATCAGCCTGCGCTTCGAGCACCAGTCCAATGCAGGCATCAAGCGCCCCAATCCGGGAGAGAACTTTCTTCAGCTGCGATACGCACGTCACTTCTGAATTCCCGGGCCAGCGCAATCTGTATCGACAAGGCCGCCCAACGGGCGGCTTTTTTCATGCTTTGCAGCAGTCGCACGATCTGTGAATAAACATGGTGATAAAGGCCAAGGAAATTTTCGGTTTTCCACAGGCCGGCTGGCTTCTGGAAAGTTGTTCCCAAATCAAGGACATCGGCAGCCCATGTCAGGGCACAGACTTTGTGAAACTGTAAGTTGTTGATTTTTATTGAAATTAACTACTTATCAACAATTAAGTGGACTACTTACTATTACTACTAAGTAAAAAGATAAGACTAGAAATAACAACTTTGGTCGAAGTTTACACAGCAATCGGACATGGACTGAATAAAAAAAGAGGCCGATCAGATCGACTTCAAGAAGTTCTTGCTACATCACACCCTCGAAATCTGATGTGCCCAAGCACGGCTTCACCAGTTGTTCACTATAAAAATAGTAGCTAAAAACTCTTATATATCAATGTATACAGAGTATTTAATGGATATAGACGAATAAATGGATTTCTGTGGATAACAACCTATCAACTTTCATGTTTTCCACAAAAATACGGAAGCAGCCAAAGTTGTTCATGGATCAAGGACAGCAGCAACCGCCATTTGTCTCCATGTTTGTCATCACACAAGATGCTTGATTTACCTTGGGTTTTGGAAGTTATCAACAGCAGGGGCCAAGTCTTACTACTACGACTATATTTTTATAAAACTTCTAAAGAACAACTGAAGGTGAAGCCACGGGAAAGAGTCGAACCCATGCAAAATTGCGGTTGATCAGGTGCTCCAATCCCTTTGATTCAGAGGGAAGTCCATAAAAAAAGGACTTTGGCCAAATTGACGCGCCAGATCTCGAAAAATTGGCGTAAGATGCGCCTCCTCAATGATTGGAGGTGGGGATAAATTCCCATTGAGGAGTCTTTGAGACGTTGGTTATCCACAGAATGTTATGAACAGCTGGGGGAAACTGTCCGGGGATGCGCGCCAGCGATAGCTGCCCGGATTCCGCCTTGTTCATTCAAAAAAATTCAATGATCTATAGGTCATTGTTTTCAAAGAATTTTTTGCTTCTGCCTGGAGCAGAAACCTGAGCGGATACGGCAAGCTCTGGGAAAGTGCAGCCATCCGTCGATGGGACGGAAACCACGAGCACCGGGAGTTGCCAACGAGTCGCGGTGATCAATGGTGCACAAGCCCGGCGGTATTGCTTCAGGCAAGACCTTGCGGGTCGGCAGCCAGGCAAGGCTGGATGCTGCTCGCAATGCCGAGCAACTGTTAGAAAAATTACAAATGCGCGGAGTGCGCCGGGACTGAGTGAAAGTGCGCAGGAAGGGCGCAGCGGCAGTGCAGAAAACAGCCATGCTGCGAAGCTCTGGAGCGCTGAAAACCAGCCTCAGGAATGGTGCAAAAGAGCTGCGAAACGGCCTTGGATCACCTGCGTGAAAGGCGCGCTTCGTTCAGGACTTCAGGACATTGAAACAGGGCGCCGTTGCAGCGTGAAGGGCGGCAGGCCTTTGATGAGCAATTGGCCGTAGCTGGTGCCCGTCAGGCGGCGGTCATAGCAATACACATGGGCCTGGTCTTCCTCGGTCCGGATAGCGCGGCCCACCCACTGGGCCAGGCGAATGGCCGTGGCCGGCACCACCAGCTCGTTGAAAGGGTTGCGGCCGCTGCTGCGCAGCCATTCCGCTCGGGCTTCGCCAACGGGGTCATCGGGTGGCGCAAAGGGGAGCTTGGTGATGAACAGGGACTCGCATAGCGCTCCGGGCAGGTCCAGTCCTTCGCCAAAGGACTGCATGCCGAAGATGATGGAGGGCTCGCCCATGGCCACGGCCTCGCGGTGGCGTGCCAGCAGTGTCTGGCGGGGCAGGGCGGTCTGCACCAGCACCTGGTTGCGCATGCTGGTGGAAAGCGCATCCACGGCCTGGCGCATCTGCTCGCGGGATGTGAACAAGACCAGTGCGCCGGCCTCTATGCGGCTCAGATCGTTCAGCAGGGCCTCGACCATCTCCTCGGTAAAGCGGGCGGCTTCACGAGGGTCTGAGACCGTTTCACGGGCCACCAGCGTGCCCTGGCGCGCATAGTCGAATGGGCTTGGCACTTCCAGCGTGGTGACACAGTCGTCATTGGCCAGCCCCGCTTCGCGCAGAAAGAAGTCGAAATGGCCGCAACTGGTCAGCGTGGCGGATGTCAGTACCGCGCCGCGCACCTGCGACCACAGGTGCTGGCGCAGGGTGGAGCCGGGCTGTATCGGGCTGGCATGGGCCTTGACCACGATGAACTCACCGTCCATCTCCAGCGTGAACCACTTGGCATGGGGCACCATCTTGCCGTCGCCATCGCTCTCGTTGTTCTGCAGCAGCAATTGCGTGGTGTTGAAAATGGCTTCCAGCCTGGGCGCCAGGGCGCCAACCTGCGCATAGACGGTGGACAGGCGCTGCGCTTGTTCGGGTTGCTCCTTGATTTCGGCACGCAGGGCCTTGGAGACGGCACGCAGCGCATCCAGAAAGCCGTCGGCATGGTGCGCAATCTGTCCCAGGGGCTCCAGAAGCGCCTCAGGCAGCATTCCGCGGGGTGCCCGCACCCTGGCTGGCCCATAGCTGTCTTTCTGCGATTTGAGCGTCTCTCCGTAGTGCTCCATGACCAGTCGCGCCAGCTCCTGCATCTGCTGGCGCAGCTGACCCGCATGCTTGGGCACGTCGGCCAGCTCCTCGACTTCGGCGACCTGGTTCACGCGCAGCGCACGGCTGGCCAGCTTGTCGATCCAGCCCAGGCGGCTCAGATCCATCTCGCCGGCAAACTGGTCCAGAGCCGTGGAGGGCAGGTGGTGGGCTTCATCGAGCACCAGCAGACAGTTGTCCAGCTCGGGCAGCAGCTTGGAGCCCAGCGATGAAAGCAGCAAATCATGATTGGCGACAATGACTTGCGCTGCCACCAGGTCTTTGCGGCGCTCGTAATAGACGCAGTTGCCGAAGGCCGGGCAGTGCTTTCCCGTGCATGAAGAGGACTCGGCTGCCACGGGGCTCCAGGCCTCGGCCTCGGGCGGGGTCTCCAGCGAATCGCGGTCGCCGTTCCAGGCCTCCGTGGCCAGCGCATCGGCCATGGATTTGTAGAACTGCATGCGGGCCTGCAGCTCATGCTGAGGACGGCTGAACTTGGTCTGGCCCTGCTCATCGCCAAACAGATCGTCCATCTCGTCCTGTGCTTCCCCCGTACTCGCCAGACGTTCCAGCTTGAGCTTGCAGACAAAGCGGCCACGTCCCTTGGCCAGGGCGAACTTGAAAGGTTGGTCCAGCTTTTGTGCCAGGGCCGGCAAATCCTTGTTCACCAGCTGTTCCTGCAGCGCCACCGTGGCTGTGGAGATCAGCACGCGCGTGCCGCGCGACAGCGCCATGCGAATGGCCGGAATGCTGTAGGCCAGCGATTTTCCGACCCCGGTTCCGGCCTGCACGACAGCGATGGCACGACGTGGTTCCGGCTCGCCTTCATCGATTTTTCCGAGCTGGGCCTGGCTCAGCGTTTGCGCGATCTGGGCCGCCATTTTTCGCTGCCCATCACGACTGCGAAATCCCGGCATGGCCCCGACCACGGCATCAAAGGAATTCAGGGCCTCTTCAGCCCACTTTTTTTCATGCATTTCAGCGTTTTTTGAGACGCAAAGACGCTGTGCTTTTGCGACTTATAAGTATTCGTACAGAGATATGTATCAAATAAGATTGAATTTCTTATGCAATACGGCATACAAATCAGGGTGGTTTGTATGTTCTACAGCCGTATCCGAGGGAGTCGGCAGGTAGAACTTTTCCACTACTTGTATATGACTTGTTCATTGTAGTTGTGGATTCTTCCGGGTGCAGTTACCAAGAAACTTATCCACAGAAGCAGCCGAAAATCAGCCTGTACATATCCTGGAGACAACCATGTATCTATCCCTGTGGATATGGTTGTTAAATTTTTATGAATAAAAAGATTTTTCTAGATTCTCGCTTTGCTGGAATTTTTCAGAAATGGCATGGTTTTCAAGTGCTGTGGGTAAGGTTGTTCATGGTTTTCTTCGCTCTTGCAGGTGGTGAAGCTGAAAATTTATCCACAAGTTTGTTGAAGGCAATGGCGCGCAGCTGTGGGCGGAAGATTACTCACCGGCAATGCTCGTCTCTCTGCTTTGTATGCAAGAGCGCCGGTTTCTGTTGAAATCTGTGTGCGAAGGAGGAAGAGGGCGAAAGCTATCCACCGCGTGGATAACTTCAAAGCTCATCTTTTGATAGTAGATATCCATTGACTATCAATCGATTGATCGTGTTTTCTCTGAAATTCAGAGGCAAGGCATGGATCGGCCTTTGATCATGAAGTAATGATGCTTTTGATACTCATGTATGAAAAAATACATGAAAAATGCCTGTTTTTTGAGCAAATTGCAGAAGGTATGCGTGAATTGCCTGAAAAACGGGCAATGCGGCCTGTCTGAAGGCTGATTTCCTGGTGTCAGGCCATCAGCGGGGTCTGGCTTGCTCTGCGGCCCCGTTCCAGTCCGTGCCCGGTCTTACCAAACCGTAATGCGTGTGTCATCCACGCTGCTGGGGGCTGTTCCTAGCATGGAGGCATCACTGCAAGTGAAGCCGCGGACCAGCTCGTCACTTGCCAGCCATGCAAAAGGGTGAACGATGAACAAAAGCCTTGTGGGACTGCCGGGAGCGGCACATTTACCAAACTGGACGTGGGCAAGACTGCCGGTGGTGGCTGCGGCCATTGCCGTGGCGGCTCTGTTGGGTGGCTGTGATGCCTCCAAGGCCACCGAGGAAGCGAAGAAACCGGTTGCACAGCTGCCCAAAGGCTTCATTCAGGTCAAGCCAGAATCCGTGAAGATGCTGGAGATCGCGCCTGTGGCCGATCCGCAAGGGGTGCAGATGGCCTGGGCTCCTGCGCATGTGGCGTTTGTCGAGGATCGTGTGGCCTCGGTCTCAGTGCCGTTGTCGGCGCGTGTCGTGGCTGTCAATGCGCATGTGGGCGATATGGTCAAGGCCGGTGATTTGCTGGCGACGCTGGTCAGCCCCGATGCACTGCGCACCCGCTATGACGTGGCTGCGGCCAAGACCGCACACGACGTGGCTGTGGTGGAAGCCCAGCGCCAGCAGACCATGGTGGACAAGGGCGTGGGTGTCGAGGTCGATCTGCGTGCCGCGCAGGCCAAGCTGCGTGAGACCTCGCAGGAGTTGGGCCGTGCACAGGGCACGGCAGCGCTGCTGGGCTCCGGTAGCGGTGATCGGATCGAGCTGCGCGCACCGCGTGCCGGCATTGTGGCCGAGCGCAAGGCCGTGGTGGGGACTGCTGCTGAGCCGGGAGCGGCGCTGTTCATGATTGGCGACCCCCAGGCCATGAATGTGGTCGCAGAGGTGTTCGAGTCCGATCTGCCCGGCATTCGTCTGGGCAGTTCCGTACAGGTGGAGGTACCGCAACTGCCCAAACCTCTCAAGGGCACGGTCCGTCATCTGGGAGCCACGCTGGACAAGGAGTCGCGCCGCGCTGCCGTGGTGGTGGAGCTGAGCGAACAGAACCCGGTGCTGCGTCCCGGCATGCAGGCCAAGGTGGGCGTGCAGTTGTCGAATCTGCAGGAGATGCTGATTCCCGTCACTGCCGTGCTCATCAAGGATGAAAGTCGCAGCGTGGTCTATGTGCAGCATGAGAACAACCAGTTCGAAGCTCGCGTAGTGACGCTGGGGCGTCCATCGCGCGGCATGGTGCCGGTGATCAGCGGCCTCAAGGTCGGTGAGAAGATCGTGGTGCGTGGTGGCCTGCTGCTCGACGGCGCGGCCAGTCAGCTGCTGTAGTCCCGGCAGGAGTCTGAACCATGCTGCGTTCATTTATTGCATTTGTCGTCCATCGCCGGCTGCTGGCGCTGTGCGCCACGCTGGCGATTGCCATCTATGGCGTCTATGCCTATCTGCAGACGGCCATCGAAGCCTACCCTGACGTGACCAATGTGCAGGTCGGGGTGATCACCCAGGCACCGGGCCTGGCTCCTGAAGAGGTGGAGCGCCAGATCACCCAGCCGCTGGAGCGTGAACTCAACGGCACGCCGGGCTTGATATCGCTGCGCTCGGAGAGCTATTTCGGCCTCTCCATGATCAACCTGGTCTTCAACGACGACGCGAAGAGCTTCATTGCGCGCGCCGAGGTTTCGCAGCGTCTGCCACAGGCAGATCTGCCCAACGGCGTGACGCCTGAAATGGCGCCCGACTACACGCCGCTGGGCAAGATTTTCTACTATCGCCTGCAAAGCGACAGGCACACCCTGGCGCAGCTGCGCACCGAGCAGGAATGGCATGTGGTGCGCGTGCTCAAGCAGGTGCAGGGCGTGGCCGACGTGGTCAGCATTGGCGGCTTCGTCAAGGAGTTCCACGTTGAAGTGGACCCCGAGAAGCTCTACAGCCTGGGCCTGTCGCTGGATGATGTGAGCGATGCGCTGTCCAAGTCCAACCGCAACGTCGGCGGTGGTCTGATGCGCCGCGGCGAGCAGTCCTTCATCATTCGCGGTATCGGCCTGTTGCGCAATCCGCAGGAGATTC
The DNA here is from genome assembly GCF_014076415.1 of Comamonas testosteroni. Classification (NCBI taxonomy): domain Bacteria; kingdom Pseudomonadati; phylum Pseudomonadota; class Betaproteobacteria; order Burkholderiales; family Comamonadaceae; genus Comamonas; species Comamonas testosteroni. The sequence continues at coordinate 47,329 of NZ_CP043568.1, read as the reverse complement.
AGGATGTGGTCGTTGCCATGCGTGGCAAGGCCCCCGTGACCATCGGTGACGTGGCGCGTGTCGCGCAGTCGCATACGCCGCGTCAGGGCTCGGTGGGCATGGACGACCAGAACGATGTGGTGCAGGGCATTGTGCTGCTCAAGCGCGGCGCCAACCCCTCCATCGTGCTGGATGACATTCATGCCAAGGTCGAGGAGCTCAACAGTGGCGGCCTGCCTGAAGGCATGCACATGGTCACCAACTATGACCGCTCCGATCTGGTGGGCCATACGCTCAAGACCGTGCAGCACAACCTGCTGTTCGGGGCCACGCTGATCGTGGCCGTGCTGTGGCTGTTCCTGCGCAGCCTGCGTGGCTCGCTGATCGTGGCCACCGTGATTCCGCTGTCGCTGCTGGTGGCTTTCATCGGCCTGCACTGGCTGGGCATGCCCGCCAATCTGATCTCCATGGGTGCCATCGACTTCGGCATCATGGTGGACGGTGCCGTGGTGCTGGCCGAGAACATCATCCGCAACGCACGCCAGCGCAAGCCGCAGACGGCCAATGACATGCGCCACATCATTGTGGATTCGGCCGTTGCCGTGGCCAAGCCCACGCTGTTCGCCATGGCCATCGTGATTGCGGCGCTGATTCCCGTGTTCTCGCTGCAGAGCATCGAAGGCCGCATCTTCCGCCCGCTGGCCATGACCTACAGCTTTGCCCTGCTGGGTGCGCTGGTGTTTGCCATGGGACTGGTGCCTGCGCTGTGCGCCCTGATGCTCAAGCCCAAGCATGTGATGGTGGAAGAGCCCAAGATCTTCGACCGCGCGCATCATGGCTACCAGCACTGGATCGCCAAGGTGCTGGGTGCAGCCAAGCGCCGCACTGCGGTGATCGCCGTGTTCGTGAGCGTGCTGGTGGTGGCCGGGGTTTCAGCCAAATGGCTGGGCACCGAGTTCCTGCCCGAGCTCGATGAGGGCGATGCCTATGTGCTGGTGCAGATGCCTGCCTCCATCTCGCTGGAAAAAGGCCAGGAAGTGCTGCGCGATGTGCGTCTGCGCCTCAAGGTGTTCCCCGAGGTGATCACCGTCACCACGGAGCAGGGACGCCCCGAATCGGGCACCGACAACGAGACGCTCAATCTGGCCAAGGTGCTGGTGCGCCTCAAGCCCCATGGCGAATGGCGCAAGGGCCTGACCAAGCCCGCGCTGATCGAGGAAATGCGTGCGACGCTGGGTGAAATTCCCGGTGTGGCCTTCAACTTCGCACAGCCTATTCGCGACAGCGTGGAAGAGTCCACATCGGGCGCGCGTGGTCAGGTGGTACTCAAGCTGTTCGGCCCCGATATTCCCACGCTGCGTGGCATTCTTCAGCAGACCAAGTCGCTGGTGAAAGGCATCGACGGAGTGGTTGACCTGGACCTGTACCGCGATGCTCCGGCACCTCAGGTGCATGTGCAGTTCGATCGCCAGGCACTGGCGCGCCAGGGCATTGCCATGGAAGACGCGCAAAAGACGCTGGAAGTGGCCTTGGCAGGCAATGTGGCCACCACTCTGTGGGAGGGTGAATTCCCCGTGCCGGTGCGCGTGCGTCTGCCCTATGTGGACCGCATGGACGAGGAGCGCATTCGCAACATCGCCATACCGCTGCCCGATGGTGGTTCGGTCCCCCTGGGATCGGTAGGTACGGTCAGCATGAAGATCGGTAACTCCTCCATCTTCCGCGAAGGCAATGCGCGCTACATGGCGCTGAAGTTCAACGTGGAAGGCCGCGACATCGGCTCGGTGGTGAAGGACACGCTGGCCACCTTCAAGCAGAACGTGAAGCTGCCCGAAGGCTACCAGGCCGTCTGGGGCGGTGAGTGGGAGAACCAGCAGCGTGCGGCTGCACGCCTGAAGGTGGTGGTGCCGCTGTCTCTGGTCATCGTCTACGCCCTGCTGTTTGGCGCGCTGGGCCAGGCCCGCAGCGCCGGCATCATCCTGCTGTGCGCGCCGTTCGCCATGGTGGGCGGCATCGCCGCTTTGCATCTGGCACACATCGAGCTGTCCATCAGCGCGGCCATCGGCTTTATCGCCTTGCTGGGTCAGGTGGCCCTTGCGGGCTTGCTGGTGGTCTCTGCGGTCGAGGATTTGCGCCGCCAGGGCATGCCCTCGATGCAGGCGCTGATCGAAGGTGCAGCCGAGCGCATGCGCTCCATCATTCTGGTGGCGTTGCTGGCGCTGCTGGGCCTGCTGCCCATGGCACTGTCTACCGGCGTGGGTAGCGAAACCCAGCGCCCCTTTGCCTCGGTCATCGTCGGCGGCATGGTGGTGCTGCCTCTGGTGGCACTGGTGCTGCTGCCGGTGCTGTATGCCTTGCTGGGCCCCAAGAACATGTTGACGCAGGAAGAACGTGATGAAAGCGCTCAAGATGAATAAGTGGCACTCTCTGGCCATGGCCGCTGCACTGTGCTGCGGTGCTTTCAGCGGCACAGGCCATGCTGCCGAGACTATGGATGCAGCCGCACAGGGCAATGCTGCAGCGGGCCGTATGGCGGCCCCTGCACAGCCTGTGACCCTGCAGGAATATCTGCGCATCGTCGTGCAGAACCAGCCCAATCTGGCGGCAGATCGCATGCAGCTGGATCTGGCCAAGGCAGACAGCAAGACGGCTGCCACCATACCCAATCCCGCCATGCACTACTCCAGCAAGCGCGGAGAAAAGGAATGGGGTGTGGAGCAGGCCATCCCCATCTTTGGCCAGCGCGGCATGCGCATCGAGAATGCCCGGCTGGGCGAGAAGGCCGCCGCGGCCAATGCCGATGTGGCAGTCGCCGTCACCATGAGCGATGCAGCCCATGCCTTCAATGAGCTGCTGGTGGCACAGCAGCGCTATCAGGTGTGGTTGGCTGCCCGTGATGAGCTGGAGAAGGCAGGCAATATCGTCAAGGGCCAGATCGAAGCCGGCACGCGCAGCCGCTATGACGGCGCGCGCCTTAACCTGCAGCAGGCTCAGATGAGCATGCAGGTCAGCAAGGCTCAGGCCGCATTGCGGGATGCCGCATCGCGCGTGGCCAGCATTGCGGCCTTGCCGCAATGGCAGGTGCGTGTGGAAGGCAGCCTGCAGGCCACTGACATTCGCAAGGCAGCCAGCTACGAGCAGCTGTGGAACCTGGCGCAGACCCAGTTGCCGAGCCTGCGTGCCGCGCAGGCCGAGCTCGACAGATCGCGTCAGAAAATCAAGCTGGAGCAGCGTGAAGCATTGCCCACGCCATCCTTTGGTCTCTCCCGCATCCGCAACAGCGTGGATGGCAGCTTCAACCAGGTGGGCGTGAGCGTGGAGATCCCGCTGTTCGACCGTCGCCAGGGCCCTATCGAGCGCGCCAAGGTCGAGGCCGATCAGGCCGAACTGCGCCGTGATGCGGTCGTGCTTGCCGCTCAGTCCGAATTGCAGCGTGCCCTGCAGCAGCTGTCGCTGCGTCGAACGGCCGTGCGCGATTACGAGAAGGAAGGGCTGGCGCAGATTGCGCCACTGCACCAGATGGCACAAGATGCCTACAAGCTGGGCAAGGGCACGATTCTGGAGCTGATCGATGCGCTGGGCTCGATTACCGAGCACAGGCTGGAGCATCTGGAGCTGGTCAAGGACATGCTGGACGCCGAGTGGGAAGTGCGCCAGGCCAGCGGCGATCTGCCACAGGTGCAGCCTTGAGCGAGGCGAGGGAGATGGCACAAACCCCTGTACCACCTCCTGATGCCGCTGCATCTCCGGCTGCGAAGGTGGAGGCAACGGCTTATAGTGTCTGTCCACCAACGGCCAGAGACAGACTCAGCATGTACCGCTACCTCATCATCGAAGACGATGCGCTCAATGCGCGTTACATCGCTGAAGGTTTGCGCCAGCAAGGCGCGCATGTCAGCGTCTGCGGTGACGGCGTTCAAGGCATTGCACAGGCCGTTGGCGAGAACTGGGATGTCATCATCCTCGACCGCATGTTGCCCAATGGCTTTGACGGGCTGCAGATTCTGCAGACACTGCGCTCCATGGGAAAACAGACGCCGGTGCTGGTGCTCAGTGCCTTGTCTGCCACGGACGAGAGAGTGCGCGGGCTCAAGGCCGGCTGCGATGACTATCTGACCAAGCCTTTTGCATTTTCCGAGCTATCGGCAAGGCTCGAAGCCCTGGTGCGTCGCGCGCAGATCCCGGCTCCCACGCGCGAGATGCAGGTGGCCGATCTGCGCGTCAACCTGATTTCACGCAGTGCCGAGCGTGCCGGCCAGCCGCTTTCGCTGCAGCCGCGCGAGTTCCGTCTGCTGGCGTTTCTCATGCAGCATGCGCACCAGATCGTCACGCGCACCATGTTGCTGGAGTCGGTCTGGGATTACCGCTTCGATCCGCAGACCAATGTGATCGATGTGCACATCAGCCGCCTGCGCAGCAAGGTGGACAAAGGCTTTGCCACGCCTCTCATCCATACCGTGCGCGGTGTGGGCTACAGCCTTTCGGACCAGCCGCAAGACCTGCCCGAGGTGGTCTGATGATGCGCTCCAGACCCTGGAGTTCGCTGGCCTTCAGACTGGCACTCAGCTATGGCGGCCTCCTGGTTCTGACCATGGCCATTGTGCTGGCCGTCTTCTATGTGCAGACCGTGGGCGTGGTGCGGGTGAGGCTCGACAAGCAGGCCGAAAACCATGTGCGCAGACTGACCGAGCACTCGGCCAAATACGGCCCCGGAGCGCTGGAGAGCGAGATACTGCAGACCATTCGTGACGGAGTGAATACCGACACGGAAATCCTCATTCTCATGAACCCGCAAGGCGAGACCATTGTCAGCAATGCCGAGGTCTACCCTCCGCGCAAGCTCAGCATCATGGGCGTGCGCGAGCTGACCGTGAAGCGCAACGGGCGGCTGATGGTGGGCCGGGTTGCCGTGGTCGAAATGCCCAATGGCAATCTGCTGGCCGTAGGCAGCGACATGCAGCTGCAGCGTGATATGGAAGAGCTGTTCGGTCAGGCCAGCTTGCTGGCAGCCGTCGCGGCCTGCATCATGGCCCTGATAGGTGCCATGGTCTTCAGGCGTGTGGTGGATGAGCGCGCGGCCGCCATTCGCAACACCATGTCGCGCGTTGCGGCGGGCGATTTGCGCCAGCGCATTCCGGTCGATCAGCGCGGTGATGAATTCACGCTGCTCAACCGTGATATCAACACCATGCTCGATCGGCTCGAACAGTTGATGGAAGGCATACGCCATGTCTCCAACAGCATTGCGCACAACCTCAGAACGCCGCTGACGCGCATATTGCTGCGCCTGCGAAACGCACAGCAGGCCAGCCCCGAAATGCAGTCCGCCACGCTGGCGCTGGTGGCCGAAGAAGTCGCTGAACTCGGTGTGGTGTTCGAGAAGCTCTTGCAGATTGCCGAAGTGGAAAGCGGGGCCAGCCGCAAGAGCTTTGCACCGGTTGACCTGCAGGCCTTGCTGGTCGATGTGGTGGACTTTTACGAGCCGCTGGTGGAGGACGCCGGCGGCATTCTCAGGCTGGATGTGCAGCAAGGTGTGCAGGCCCTGGGCGATGGCGACCTGTTGGCCAGTGCCGTTGCCAATCTTGTTGATAATGCTATCAAATACGGAGCATCATCCGATGATGTTCATGGTGCTGACGTGCTGCTGCGTGCCGCCCCAGCGCAGGAGCAGGGCAGCGATGGAGCATGGGGGGTGGAAATCACCGTGCAGGACCAGGGACCGGGCGCAGATCCTCAGACGCTGGAGAAGATGACCACCCGTTTCTATCGCGCAGAATCGGATCGTCCGGGCTACGGACTGGGTCTGGCCAGCGTGCTGGCCATTGTCCAGCTGCATGGCGGCAGGCTCAGTTTTCACAACGCCCATCCAGGCATGGTGGCGCGCATCTGGCTGCCTGCAGTGGCTGATGTCTGAAGCGCTGCCGCGACGCTTTCAGATCTGCGAAAGCGCCTTGTTGCCGTAGGCACAGAACCCAGGTTTGGGCCCCTTCTTGGGATGCAATCTGCAGGTCTCCGGGCGCTTTTCATAGACCGTGCAGCGGCGCGTGTTCTTGTCCAGGAAATTGCAGTCTCCGCCTGCCCGGCGGGCCATGGTGAAGATCTCGTGCTTGGGGTTGAAGTGGTCGATCAGGCGCATCTTCAGCAGCCGCTTGGCGATCAGCTTGGGTTCGATGTTTTCGACCTCGAACGGGTCCACCAGCTCCAGGCGCACCAGATCCGGCAGGCGTACCTCCAGCGGCATGGTGCAGCAATTGGCCGCGCAGCTGTCACACATGCCGGCCTTGTACTTGCTCCAGGTTTCCAGGCGGTCGACGTCAACAATGCGGATGGAGGATTTCATTTCGGGTGGGCACTTCTGGGAGAAGCGCGATGCTGCCATGAGATGTCGATGTCTGCCTTGCGTCATTGCTATGAGCAGACCCGGCTCATGGGATTGAGCCGGTTGCGCAGCAGCCTACACTGCACAGGCATATCACCATCCACGGGAGAACGATTTTGGCAAGCCAAACCACGCTTTACTACGCAGCTGGCACCTGCGCGCAGGCCGTACTGATTGCGCTTTATGAGGCCGATGCCCAGTTCACGCTCAAGACGCTGAGCTTTGCCGACAACGAGCAGCGCAGCCCCGAATACCTGAGCATCAATCCCAAGGGCAGAGTGCCCGCGCTGGCCACGGAGCGCGGCGTGCTGACCGAGACTCCGGCGCTGCTGCTGTATGTGGCGCAGACCCATCCGCAGGCAAGGCTGGCGCCGCTCGATGATCCCTTCGCGCTGGCGCAGATGCAGGAATTCAATGCCTATCTGGCATCGACCGCGCACATCGCTCACGCCCATCGCCCGCGCGCCTCGCGCTGGGCCGACGACGAGGCCGCCCAGGCCGCCATGCGCGCCAAGGTGCCGCAGAACATGCGCGAATGCTTTGGCATGATCGAGCAGCACTATCTGGGCGACAAGACCTGGGTGATGGGTGAGCAGTTCACCGTGGCCGACGGCTATCTCTACACCGTGGCCGGCTGGCTCAGGGGCGACGGCGTGGACATCGCCGAATTCCCGCGCGTGGCAGCCCATTTCGAGCGCGTGAAGGCCAGGGCTTCGGTGCAGAGGCTGGGCTGATTGAGCAAATGCGTGGTTGCGCTGTTCATATTGTGGCAGCTTGATTCGCCCAGGCCTGTACGGCCTGCTTCACTAGGCTGGCGGGCAGAAATTCCTGTTCCAGCCGTCCACGCTCGAGCCCTCGAAGATGCGCGTCAAGAGCGGCTTGCTCGGGTGGAAGAGCAGGAAACTCTTGTGCGTGCACGGGTTCAGTCACGGCCAGATGACTATGCGTGTCGAATGTGTTTCTATCCATCAGCAGCGCATGCAGATGAGGCAGGTGCTGGCGCGCTGTTGCCAGCATGGCCAGACCCCAGGTGTCCAGATCACCCCAGTAAGCCACGCTGCGCTCACGCAGCCAGGGTGCGTCAAGCCAGTTCAGGTTCAGGCCTGCGCCAAGAATGGCGATGGTGCCTTGCTGCTGCGGCAACTGGTGCAGACTGCGCTCGTTTTCCACCAGCAGGATGCGGGTTGCGGGCAATTGAGTGGCTTGCAGCTCGCTGGCCGGCACACGCTGGCGCGCAAAGGGCAGCAGGCCGGGGGCCAGTGGTACCACCAGCAGCCAATGGTCATCCTCAGCTAGGGCACCCAGAAAGACGGTCAGGCCCTGGCGGCTGACCTCCTTGTCAAAACGCTCATCCAGCAAGGCCGTCAAGAGGCCTGCATGGCGTTCGTAGAACTTGCTGTCATTTCCCTGGACCGACAGAGCGCGCAGAGGCTTGCCCTGGGCGCAGCCGGGCTCCAGCTGCAAAGCCATTTGTGCGGCGCTAATGATGTCCTTGGTGAGAATGCCTTGCCACTGGGTGAGGCGACGCACCAGCAGGCACTGAAAGCCGTTGTGCTTCACCGCCATGATGATGGTGCTCAGTCTTGTGTAGTCCGCCCGGATCTGTGCATGGCCCGGGGCTTTGAGTTGCTGAATGGCGGCCAGCCATTCGGAGGGGCGAGCCAGTTGCCAGTGTGTGGGCACTTCAATCACATCGTTGCTGCCGCGGTAACGGCGCGCTTGCCATTGCACGGTGCCTGGTCCTTGCTGCTCAATGCTGCGCCACTGTTGCAGATGGCGCTGCAGCAGGCTTGAATCGCCCATGAAAACCTGTGTTGTGGGCTGGCCAATGGAGAGCACCACGGGCCATGCGCTGGCCCCGCCCAAAAGCTGGCGTTCGCGCCAGTCTGCGCTTTGCCATTGCTGTGCCAGTTTGGCGACTAGATCCTGTGGAGATTTCATGGGAGCTTGGGTGCAGCGCTTTTACGGAATGCATCAATCTCTTCCCAACGCAGGCAGGCCAGGGTTGCCTGCCTGCCCCGACGGTGCACGACAACGGCCGAGCGTGTATGGCTGCGCAGCAGGCGCACTTCTTTATTGGGGGTGACAAACAAGGCATGCAAGCCAAACTCGCGCAGTGCCTGAATGATGCGTTCTGCCACGGCTTGCGAGCTTTTGGAGAAGGCCTCATCCAGCACGATGGAGCCGAACACCGGGCGGTTGCTGCCGGTGGGGCACAGCGCATAGCTCAGCGAGGCCGTGAGCACATAGCTGGCGATGATTTCCTTCTCGCCCCCGCTGCCGCCCTGGGAGCCCGTGCGGCGCTCCAGCAGTTGATGGTTGTGTCGGTCAAGTACCAGCACGGCAAACTGCAGCCGGTAGCGTGGGTCCAGCAATGCCTGAGCCGCTTTGCTGCGGCGATTGCTGGCATGCTCCTGCAGCATTTCGACAATGGCGCGCAGTGCCCGGTAATGGCTGCTGCCGCCGTCATCGCGCAAGCGCTCCGTACGCAGCTGTGCCTGCGCCCTGGTCAGGCTTTGCAGGCTTTGGTGCACTACGGGACGTGGCTCCAGCTGCAGATAGCGGCCGGGTTGAAAATCCACGCGCATGAGCGTTTCATTGAGTTTGGCGATGCGGTCCTCGATGTCAGCCACATGAGCGGCAATGCCGTTGAGTAGCGTGTCTACGCCTTGCTGCGAAGTCTCGTTCAGGTACTCCTGAAAGCGGTGGCGTTTTTGCGGCAGAGCCTCTTCTTCCAGCAGCTGCAGGCGCTTCAGGAATTGGGACAAGGCCTCCAGCTCCGGCGCATGGTTTTCCAATGTTCCGCGGTCTTCGGCCTTGGCCTTGCCCATCTGGCGAATGATCTCGTTGTGTATGCTGGCGAGCTTTTTCTGGGCCTCATTGATCCTGGCTTGCACTGCACTGCCGGTATCGCGTTCATGCGCATCGAGATTGTCGCCATCCAGAACGGGCAGGCTTTTGCCAAGCTGCTTCTTGATCAGCGCTGGAAAGTCATCATCCACGGCTGCCGCGCGGTGCAGCCTTTCTTCAAAAGCGCTGTACTTCTGGTGCGCCGTGCGTAGCAAGGTTTCATCCTGCGTCTGAGCGCTTTGCAGATCACGCCAATGATTTTCGGCGCTTTTTGTCTGCAACTGCGCATCCATCCACTGCTGCTTGACCTGCGCGGTATTGGATTGCGGATTCAGCAGCGCCTGCAGCTGCTGCTGTTTGTGCTGCAGCAGAAGCTCGGTGGCAGTGATGTCCAAGTCTTCCAGGCGCAGCGCCTGCAAGGAAAGCCAGAGCTGGCGCTGGCTGTGGGCATTGCTCTGGGCTTGCAGCCTTTGCGCTTTTTTGGCCTCCAGTGCTTGCCAGTCCTGAGCAGCCTGCTCTTTTTGCTGAAGCAGTTGTGCCAGGCGGTCACGATTGTCGAAACCCGTCATCCAGTCCTGGTCCAGGCGTTTGTGGTCCTGCTTGTCAAACTGATCGGAACGGCCCGACATCAGGCCTTGCGCCGTCATCGCATGCGGCGTGTGTTGCAGGGTTTCGACATCGGCAACGCAGTGGCGGTCCAGATCGGCCAGCAGTTGACGCAAGGCGTGCAGGTGCGTAGCGGGAGCCTGTGGTTTCAGGTTCAGCTTGCCGGCAAAGCCGTCGCTGAGAAAGCTGGCTGATGCCGCGCTGGCCCGTACTTCCAGCAGGCGAACATGCAGGCGATTGTGCCGCTGATTGACCCAGCGCAAAGCCTCGCGCATGGTCTTGGGGGGCACGAGAATACGCAGCCGGTGGCTGCCGATGGCGCGCTCGATGGCCCCGCGCCAATGTTGCTGGTTTTTTTGCACTTCCACCAGTTCGGCCACAAAGGGTAGATCGTCTTCTGGCAGGTCCAGATGAGCGGCCAGTTCCGTACGAAAGCGTTGGAATTCCATGGGCAGATTGCTGCCTGGGCGTTGGCGCACGGCTTCATGTTCCGCCTCCAGATCCTTCCAGATCTGGTGCGCGTTGCGCTCGGCGGTGATGGCGGATTCCGCATCGGCCTGCAGCAGATGCTGGCGAGCTTCCAACTGCGTGAGCGCCTCGGCAACCAAGGCCTGATGGAACACCAGGCTCTGTGCACCTGCTGCGGTGTCCAGTCCCAGATTGCGCGCCAGTTGCAGGTATTGCTCAAGGTTGCTCTGCTGGCGCCCTAGTTCCTTGTGGGCCAGCTGAATGTTTTCCTCCAGCGTGACAATGTCGGCACCACCAGCTTGCAGATAAATGCCGTGCAGATTCTGCTCATGCTGGCGCGCAGTGTCGATGCGGGTCTGTGCACTGTGCAGCAACTGATTGCGCTGCGCTATCTGCGCCTGCAACTGATTGGCATGCTGCTGCCACCACTGCGCGCCCTGCGCGGCAAACCAGGGTGGCAACTGTTGCTGCAAGCTCTGCAAATGCTGGAGCTGCTGGCTTTGCTGCTGCTCGCGTGCGGCCAGATCGCGCAGCGGCAGCAGCGAGACGAATTGCACATTGGCCAGCTCCAGATCGGCATGAATGGAGGCCAGCTCCGCGAAGCCGTCAACGACTTTCTGCGCATCGTCAAAAGCGCTGTGCTCGTCCAGTACCAGCTCGCGAAAAATCTCGTCAATGCTGTTGAGCTGCTTCAGGCCCGCGGCGCGGTTGAGCAAGGTAAAGGCATTGGAGCCCACCTCAAAAAAACTGTGCAGCTTGGCCAGATAGGCAGTCTTGCTGGTGTGCATCTGCAGGTCATCGCAGTCCTTGGCCAGGCGCGTCAAGGCGCGTGCTCCGCCCTGGTGCAGCTCTTCCAGCCAGAGGTTCAGCGTCTGTCCCTGACCCTGCGCAAAGAACCAGCGCTTTTGCATATCGCCAGCCGACTGGCTGCTGCCGTCAAACCAGAACAGTGCGCCCAGCAGAACCGATTGCGCGAACGGCGCCGTGCCGCACTCCAGCCTGGCGGCGATGCCGGTGATGCACTGGCCTGGCCGTGCAATATGGTCGCCGCTTTCATTGCCTTGACCGCTGGCGCCGCGCACATAGCTCACCAGATCGCGGTCGCTTTCATGCCCGCCTGTCGATGCCAGGTTGTAGCGAGGATTGGCGCACAGCAAGGTCATCAGCGCATCGACCAGCGTGGTCTTGCCACTTCCCGTGGGGCCGATGATGGCGCTGTTTTCCGCATCGATATCTGCCTGGTGGCGACCCGCAAATGGCCCCCAGTTATACAGGTGCAGCTCTTGCAGGATGTAGGAAGCCTCGGCGCTCATGGGGCGTTGTCCGGGCTCTGCGCACTGTTCGATGCTGCGCCGTCAGCCACTTCTTGCAGCTTCAGCAGCAGCGCTTGCAGATTTTCGGGGTTGAGCAGGTGGACGATCATTGGGCGAATGGTGATGCAGTCCTGAGCATCGACTTCCGACACTATGCCGTGGCTGCGCAGATTGTCCAGTAATTGGTTCAGGCGTCGGCGCTCCTGCATATCACTGCCGGTGGCGCCCAGATAGGTCTCTAGCTGCGGCAGCAGGCTTTCCACGGTGATGCGAACGGTTACGCCGGTGCCGTTTTCCTGCTCGCGCTGCAGGAATTCACGGCGCAGAATCGCCAGCAGCAGCGATTGTTCAAGATTCAGACGCTGGCGTCGCATCAGCGGATGCGTCCAGTCGTCCTGCTCGCTTTCATCGACATCATCATTCTCGTAATCTGTCACCACGGCCAGAAAAGCCAGGCCGCGTACATCATCGACTTGCAGCCGCAAATCCAGTGGCTCCAGCAGCCGATCCAACTGGGTGCTTTGTGTGGCGATCAGGCGAAACAGCGCAGGCTTGCTGGCTGCTTCCAGCCACCCGTTTGCTAGTAAAAATTGAAGCGCCTTGCGCTTATTTTGTGGGGTTCTCAGGTCGACTAGACCTTCAGATTCATTGAATTCAAGCGGGGAGTGCTCTTCTTTTTTTGACGCATCCAGCTGCGGTGCTGTGGGCTGGCTTGCCATAAGATCAAAGATATCCGGCTCTTGGTTCATCAAAGCTCCCAATTGATATGCGCCAGTTGTGCTGCATCCAGTGCCACGCGTGGCACGGTAAAGCGCCAGGACTTCTCGTCATCTTGCGTGTCGATCTGCTCATGCACGTCCTGCAGATCAATGCCTGCTTCTTGGGCCATAGACAGCCACAGTGCCAGCGTTTCGAGATCATGCCCGGCTGGTGGCAAGGCGGCAGCCAGCTGCGCCAGCGTCATGGGCTGGTCATATTGGGCCAGCAACTGCAAAGTCTGTTGCAGCAAGGCTTCACGATCGAGGCCCTCAAAGGACTGCCAGAAGTCGCCCTCCATCTGGCCCAGGTCGGTGTATTCGGTCGTCAGCAGCAGCGCCGCTGGTTCACCGCCTTCGAGCGATTTGATGCGCAGCCGCTCCACCATGGGCACGCTGCCCAGCGCCACGCCCAGGGGCGGCAAAGGCGCGGGCGTGCGCCTGACCTGTTGGCGCTGCCAGTTGACCTGCAAGGCTTGTTCCAGCACTTCGTTGAGCAATTGCCCGACGCGCAGATTCTCGGCCGCCTGGCCGGTCTTCATAAACTGGCTTACCTCGCGTTCACTGCGTGCGCGAACGCCTTGCACCACCTTGGCCTCCTTGATCAGCTGCATCACCAGCGTCTGCATGGTGCTGCGCTGCAAGCCATCCAAGGCCTTCTCCGCCGCTGGGTGCTGCAGAATCTGCCGGATGCGATGGCGCATTTCGGTCAACTCGGTCCGGTTGGACAGCTGCTGATGAAAGCTGTCAAATACTCTGCCTTCCTGTGTGCTCAGCAAGCTGGCATGGCCGTCGAGCAATTGATCGATCACCGCACCGCGATGATGGCGGGCACTGATGATGGCTGAGCGTAGTGATCGGTCTGCATTGCGCCAGGAGTCTTCCACACGGCGGAAGTCGGCCCGCAGGCTGGTGGCCAAGGTGTAAATCTCGCGAATGCCTTCGACGGCCTGCTCGGGTGTCAGCTTGGTGATATGGCCCGCGAGCGCTGCATCCAGTTGCTGCTGCAGCTCATCGAGACGGCGCTGCAAATGCGTGATGCGGCTTTGTGGATCAGGGTTGAGCGCCGTGGCGAGGTTGTCGATTTCGCGCTGCACGACCGCCAGCCGCGAGGCGGTGGAGGTCATCATCCGGCCATCGAGTTGCGCGATGAAACCCAAGGCCGTCTTGAGTGCATCGGTCTCGAAAACGCGACCCTCGCGCTCCACCACCAGGCCGCGCCTGATCCACTCACGGATTTCGCGTCGCGCATCGTTCAGCGTGTCGCTGCTGTCAATCTCGAAGTGGGTGTCGTTGGCGTGCGCAGACAGCATGTCCGCCAGCGCCTGCACCGCCGCATCAAAAGCCACGCCATCGCGCTGATGCTCAAACAGTGCATCCAGACAGCTGAGCACCAGCGGAGCCCGCCGCGCCGCCAGCAACAGCCATGCCGGATGCTGCTGGCGTGCAGTGATGTATTTCTGTGTGCGTTGCTGGCTGAGGCTGAGCATGCAAAGAATTGTAGATAGATGCACACAGTTGCCAAAATGCTTGGCAAAGCACTTTGCGCGTTAACAGAAAGACGGTTGCGTAAGGCGTATGAACTTTTGATGTGACTCAATTTTGTTGTCGATCTTGTGCAGCAGATTGCGGATGCATGAGGCCCTGCTCGGGGTTTATTTCGCCCAGGTCCTTGCAAGCGCTGGTGGCCTGTGGTGAGTTCGGCTTCGGAGATCTGCCACGCAGACCTTTGCGAGCTTGGCGTGTTCGCCGTCGCCCAGCAGGCCGACAAGGTTCTCTGCTGCGTAGTGCAGGGCAGCGTAATCAAGGCTGCTGCAAACTCCTGGGTCAGGATGGCGCTCTGGGTATTGCCGTGGTGATGGCGGCTGATGAGCGGTATGGAGTTTGCTGTATAGGGTGAAGCGCCGCATGACAATGAGTTGGGAACCAGGTTGTCCAGCATCTCGGGACGCGCCAGGTTGCGCAGCGGCCTCGCCCGAAGCCCTCAGTTGGGCCGCTTTCTCAACAGGTACTTCTGAAACCCGTCAGACACCCGCTCGTCGCGCTGGTTGAGTACCAGGGTGGCCAGGGTCAGCACGCCCGTGGTGTTACTGGCCTTGAGCTCGGACACCGTCAGTGTGCAGTACAGCGTGTCGCCCACATAGACGGGGGCCAGGAATCGGCTTCCCTGTTCGAGAAAGCCCTTGAGCGACTCCTCGACCATGTGCGGAAACAGGCCGGCCCCCGCCGCTGTCTGTATGGCCACCTGGTAGCCATGGGCCAGCATATGGGGCATGCCACGTGCGCGGCAGTATTCCACGTCGTAGTGCACGGGATGGTTGTCGCCGCTGGCCAGCTGGAAGGCGGAGAAGAGAGCTTCGGTCATGGTGCGCGAGGGCAGCACAAAGACCTCGCCTAGTGCGAAGTCTTCGAAGTAGCGCTGAGCGCACATGGAGGGGCGGTGTTGCATGGCCGCCTCCTCAGTTCGCGCTCATATGGGCGGCTTTGGCGACCTTGCCCCATTTTTCCAGCTCCTGCTTCAGGAATGCGGCCAGCGCCGGTGCGCGCGGCTGCTTTTCCAGAACCAGACCCATGTCGAATGCCTTTTTCTGCAGCCCGGCATCGTCCACCGTGGCCTGCAGGCTGGATTGCAGCTTGGTGATCAAGGTCTGCGGCGTGCCTGCAGGCGCGAACACGGCATTCCAGGTGTAGGCCTCGTAGCCAGGCACCTGCTCGGCGATGGCCGGTGTGTCTGGCGTCTGGGGCAGTCGCTGGGCCATGGTGGTGGCCAGCAAGCGCACCGTGCCTGCCTTGACCTGTGCCAGGCCCGTGGGCGCGCTGTCCAGCATGAAGGCCAGGTGCCCGCCGATGAGATCCTGTAGCGCCGGTGCGCTGCCCCGGTAAGGCACATGCAAAGCCCTGGTTCCCGCCATCAGGTTCAGCAGCTCCGCACCCAGGTGGGGAGCGCTGCCTACGCCGGCCGAGGCATAGCTGACCTGGCCGGGCCGTGCCCGTAGATAGGCCAGGAACTCCGGCAGGCTATGCACCGGCAGCCGCTTGTCCACGATGAGCACTAACGGAGCCTTCGCGACCAGGCCCACAGGGGCGAAGTCTTCTTCGGTGCGGTAGCCGATCTTTTCGTGGATGTGGGGATTGACTGCATGCGCCACCGTGGTCAACAGCAGCGTGTAGCCGTCGGCAGCAGCTTTGGCGACCGCTTCAGTGCCTACCAGGGTACCTGCACCCGTGCGGTTTTCTATCACCACCGGTGTGCCCAGCTTCTGGCTCCAAACTTCGGCCACGGCGCGGCCAAAGGTGTCGGTGGGTCCGCCGGCCGCATAGGGAATTACGAGCTTAATGGGGCGCGATGGATAGTCCTGCGCTGCGGCGGCGCCTGCGGCCAGCAGCAGAGCAGTGATCAGGGTTTGGCGTCTTGCCGTCTTGAAGTCCATAATTTTCTCCGTTGTCTCCTGGCGCCGAATATAGAAATACCATGCGAGGCGGGCCAGTCGAATCATTGATAAGGCGGTTAGAAGCCGTCTAACACTCAGGGAGTTGCCCCTCGCGGGCATGGAACGGATGCGATATGAATTGACGGATCTACGGGTTTTCCTTGCGATTGCCCAAGCCCAAAGCCTCAGCGCAGGCGCCGCTGAAGTGCACTTGACTGCGCCTTCGGCCAGCTACCGACTCAAGAATCTTGAGCAGGCCATGTGTGCGTCGCTGTTTGAAAGAACCTCCAAGGGCATGGTGCTCACGCCGGCGGGCATGACGGTCAAGAAATATGCCAACTCCATCTTCAGTAGCGTTGACCGCCTGCACAGCGAAATGCAAAGGCATGTCAACGGGATATCTGGCCATATCCGAGTCTTTGCCAACAGCAGCACGCTGACGGGAATCGCGCCCGTGCTCAGCCGCTATCTGGCTCATTATCCGAACGTCAATGTGGGCCTGGAGGAGCGCTTGAGCGAGGACACCGTGCGAGCCGTGCTGGACGGCAGTGCCGACGTGGGCCTGGTGGCCGGTCATGCCGATCTGCATGGCCTGCATGCCACCACCTATGGCCAGGATGAACTGGTCTTCGTGCTTCCTGTGGGCCACCCTCTGGCTGCAGGCGACAAGGTCTCGCTGGAAACCGCGCTGACCTATGACCTGGTTTCCATAGGCCGCAAGACCAGCAATTTTCTCTATCTGCAGAACATGGCATCTAGGCTGGGCATGAATCCGCGCGTACGTGTACATGCACCCACGTTCGAGGCGGTGTTGCAGTGTGTACAGGAGGGCGTGGGCGTTGCGTTGGTGCCACGCTCCATTGCCGGGTCGGCGCTGCTGGCGGGCCGGCTGTGCGCGGTGAGCCTGGATGAGTCCTGGGCACAGCGCGAGCAGAAAGTGGTCACGCGCGACCCCGAAACGCTGCCCGGCTATGCCCGTGATTTCGTGGCCTATGTAGTGGCGAATCCACTGCCCGAGGAAGGCTCGCCCAAGCTTTCTGAGGCTTAGAAGATTTGATATCTGCCTTAGAAAATGCCGACTGGCTTGGGTCGGGAGGCAATTCTAGAATCCGCCGCATCCAACATTCGCCTTGTTCAAGAAAATGCAGACACGCCCATTGGATGGTTTGACGGTATTAGCCATGGAGCATGCCGTGGCAGGACCTTTTGCCAGCCGGCAATTGGCGGACCTGGGGGCCAGGGTTATCAAGCTGGAGCGATTGCCCGGTGGGGATTTTGCGCGTGGCTATGACGATAAGGTGGGTGGAGAATCATCCTTCTTTGTCTGGGCCAATCGGGGGAAGCAAAGCCTGGCTGCGGATATCAAGACCGATGAGGGACGGCATATCGTCGAGAGAATTCTGGAAAAGGCCGATATCCTGATCCAGAACCTGGCCCCTGGCGCTATGCAGAGAATGGGCCTGGACTTTGAAAGCCTGCACCCCAAATATCCCCGGCTCATCGTCTGCGATATATCGGGCTATGGCGAAGGCGGTCCGCTCAGCGAGCAAAAAGCCTATGACCTGCTGATACAGGCTGCAGCCGGTCTCATCTCGGTTACGGGTTCACCGCAACAGCCTGTGCGCGTGGGCATTTCCATCGCCGATATCGCGGCAGGCATGTATGCCTACTCGGGCATTTTGTCTGCTTTGCTGCAGCGTGGGCGCACTGGTCGTGGCTTGCGCGTGGAAGTGTCCATGCTGGAGGCCTTGGCCGAATGGATGTCCTACCCGCTGAACTTCTCCCACTACGGCGGCGCGGCACCCGCGCGCAGCGGGCTGACACATCCCTCCATCGCACCCTATGGGCAGTACGCGGTCGGTGATGGCCAGAGCCTGATCTTCGGCCTGCAAAACGACCGTGAGTGGCATAGCTTCTGCATCCATGTTCTGCGACAACCGGAGCTGGCGCAGGACGCGCGCTTTGCCTCCAATCTGCAGCGCGTGGCGCACCGTGCGGAGCTTGATGCGCTGATCGCATCCGTACTGGCTCCTCTGGGCCTCGAACAGGCCATGCAGCGGCTGGATGAAGGTGGTATTGCCAACGCGCCGCTCAACGACATGCACGCGGTCTGGAGTCATCCTCAACTGCAGGCGCGAGCACGCTGGCGCGAGGTGGCCACGCCGGGCGCCAGCATTCAGGCGCTGCTGCCGCCGGCCACGCTCTCGGATGCTGAAGCCGCCATGGGCGCGGTACCTGCGCTGGGCGAGCACACGCAGATGCTGTGGGAAGAGTTCGGCGGCCAGCACTGAGCTGGCCGGCCAGGAGGGCTCAGAAATTCCGAGGAGTGTTGGAATGCCGCAGGGGGAAGTCTGGTCTGTAGCGAGTGCACAAGGATCAGTTCCTCGCGATCGCTGTAGAGCAAGTCCAAGACTTACGCCGCATCTTCCTTTTTGTTTAAGCTTTTTATTCGTCTTTCCCGCGCTCGAACCAGCTGAATCGGCTCAAATTGCTTGATCGCTTGAGCTTCCGGTGAGACTGTTTTTCGAAGCACCTCCAATATGCGATCGCCGGTACTACTCAGGTCATCGCGGATACCTTTGGCGACCAATTCAGGGTTACCCGTTTTCAAGCCTTCCATCACATCTTCGTGCGAATGCCGGCGGTCGCTGCTGCTAGGCACCCCATCGGTGTATAGGTAACGAACACTGGGCCCGGTGATGGCCCAGAGCGTCGTGATCATGTTCAGCAAGTAAGACTTCCCCTCGCCGTAGAGTCCAAAGTGGAACCGCACATTTGCGCTCAAGATGTCACTGGTCGCACCTTTGGCTTTTGCAGCGATCAGCTCTTTGTGGATGCCTTGCAGCACGGCCAATTTTTCCGGTGTCCAGGTGCCAAGGGTTTTCAGTGCAGCCATGATTTCAAGCTGGGTGCGGATGGCCCGAACCTCGGTCAAATGTTCGACCGATGGCATGGGGACACGCACGCTGAAGCCGCGCTGGCTCGTCAGGATGTCCTTGGCCACGAGCTGCAGCAATGCTTCTCGCACCGGTGTCTGGCTCATCCCTGAAAAGTCCGGGTCTTCCAGCATTTCGCGTAGCTTGAACACATGGCCAGGAGCGTACTCGCCATAGATCAGCTTTTTCAGTACCCGCTCTCGCACCACGTCGGTGTGATTGACTTCAGCCATTTTGTCTCCAATAGGGGCTTTCCCCTGTACGTTGATCTAAGTCTGCTGCCACACTGCGGGTGTGATGCATTATTTTATAAATTAATGCGAAGCAAGAAAACTTGGAGACCTATCGATGCTCAAACCTCTCGCCAACCCTGGCCTCAACGCCCATGAAACCGTGGGCCACCTTGTGGCCAAGGCCCTTTTAAAGCACGGAATCAAGCAGTTTTTTGGCCAGTCCTTGCCAAGTATGTTCGTGCTGGCTGCCGAGGAGTTGGGAATCAAGCAAATTGCCTACCGTACCGAGAATGCCGGCGGTTATATGGCCGATGCCTACGCCCGTATGACCAACACCCCAGCGGTGATCACCGCACAAAATGGTCCCGCAGCTACGCTGCTGGTTGCGCCTTTGGCTGAAGCCCTCAAGGTCTCGGTTCCAATTATTGCTTTGGTGCAGGACGTAGCGCGCGAGCAAACGGACAAGAATGCGTTCCAGGACTTGGATCACATGGGTCTGTTCAAGCCGGTTACCAAGTGGGTGCGCCGGGTAGACCAAGCCTCTCGCATTGAGGACTACATCGACCAGGCAGTGATCGCAGCCTGCAGTGGGCGACCAGGTCCCGTGGCGTTGATGTTGCCCGCTGACTTGCTGATGGAAAAGGGGATTGCTTCGAGTGTGCCGCGTGAGTCCAATCTGGGCCGCTTCCCGCTCGACCGTTTTACCCCCGATACCCGCTTGCTCGAGCAAGCTGTCGATTTGCTACGCAATGCCAAAAGTCCAGTGATCATTGCCGGCGGTGGTGTGCACGGCTCGCAGGCCCACGAGGAGCTGGTGGCCTTCGCGGATGCCATGACGCTGCCTGTAGGCACCACCAATATGGGCAAGGGTGCTGTGGATGAGACGCAGCCGCTGTCCTTGGGTGTCATGGCGAACTGCATGGGCCCCAATGCCTCGGGCCGCTATCTGAAGGATTTCATCACCGGGGCGGACGTTGTGTTCCTGGTTGGCAACCGTACCAATCAGAACGGTACCGACTCGTGGACGCTGTATCCCAAGAGCGCCAAGTTCATCCACCTGGACATCGACGGCACTGAGATTGGCCGCAACTATGACGCGTTGCGCCTGGTGGGTGATGCAAAGCTGGCGCTGGCTGCCATGACCGAGTTGGCCAGGACAAAAGACACTGCAGCGCGCTCAGCCCGCAGGCAAGAGCTGACCGATCAAATTGCCGCAGGCAAAAAGAGGCACCAGGATGAATCTGCAGCTGTGCGCAACAGTTCGGAAACGCCAATGCGTCCTGAGCGCCTGATGACGGAGCTCGATGCCTTGCTCAAGCCGGAGGATACGGTGGTCACCGACGCGAGCTATTCCACATTGTGGGTGACTAACTATCTGACAAGCCGCAAAGCCGGCCAGCGCTTCATCACTCCACGGGGTCTTGCGGGTCTCGGCTGGGGTATGCCGATGGCGATGGGAGCCCGTCTGGCCCGTGAAGAAGGTCATGTATTCGCCTTGGTGGGGGACGGCGGCTTCGGCCACGTATGGTCCGAGATGGAAACCTGCAAGCGCATGGGTATCAAGGTCATCACACTGCTGATCAACAACGGAATTCTGGGTTACCAGAAGCACGCCGAGAACGTGAAATTCGGTGAACACACCACAGCGGTGCAATTTGCCGGTGTCGATCACGCAGCTGTTGCTCGCGCTTGTGGCATCAACGGTGTTCGCGTAAACGATCCTGCGCAGCTTGCTGCAACCTTGAAGGACGCCATGGCGGCCGAAGACTCCACTCTTATCGAAGTGATGTGCACTGAAAACGCCTTTCCTCCCATCACCTTCTACACACCGGAGGCAAACTAATGCCAAGCACCATAACGAAACCTGTACGTGTGGCCCTGGTCACCGGCGCCGCTCAAGGTATTGGCCTAGCTAGTGCCATCGAGTTGCTCAAGGATGGCCGCAAGGTGGTGCTTACCGACTTGCGTCTCCCCGACTTCAACGAGATCCCAGTGGAGCTACGTGCAAACGCCTTCAGCCATATTCTGGATGTGGCGGACAAGGAAGCGTGTAGGCAGCTCGTGGAAGAGCTGGAAAAAGAGCATGGCGGGGTCGACATCTTGGTGAACAACGCCGGCCTGAGTATCAAAAATGCTGCGGGCCAATCCAACGGCATCTTGGACGTTCAGTTGCATGAAGTCCAAAAAATGCTGGATGTGAACGTGCTGGCGATGCTCAATCTATGCCAGCTCACTTTGCCTGGCATGAAAGCCAAGGGCTGGGGTCGCATTGTGAATGTGGCCTCTCTTGCCGGCCGAGGCAAATCCATTGTGGCAGGCCCAGCGTACATGCTCACAAAAGCCGCTGTACTGGGTCTTAGCCGCTCCATTGCATCTGAGATGGGACAGTTCGGTATCACCACAAACTGCGTGGCTCCCGGACGCATCCTGACTCAAATGGCGATGCAAGCGGGTGAAGAGGTCAACCGTAACTATGCGGCTCAAATCCCTGTGAAGCGTATTGGCGAGCCGCTTGAAGTCGGTGCCGCCATTGCATATCTCAGCGGCGAGTCTTCTGGCTTCACCAATGGCGCTGTCATCGATGTGAACGGCGGCTTTTTGATGACCTGAGGCCCACCACTAGAGCAACACAACAGGCCCCAGAGGCCGATAAGGAGACTCGGATGACTGCTACCTCCAAGCGCCAGTTTTTTGCCACCTGTGCTGCCCTCACTTGGGCGGCAACCCTTCCTCTGCACGCATTGGCGCAAGACGCCGCCAAGTACCCTGAGCGTGAGATGAATATGATCATCAACTACGGCGCAGGCGGCAATACTGACGTAGCCACCCGTGCGATCAGCAATGCCATGGAGACCTTGTTGAGAAAACCAGTGGTTCCTATTAACCGCGGCGGTGCACAGGGAACGCTGGGGGTTTCCCAACTGGCCAAGCAAAAGGCGGACGGCTATACCTTTGGTGTGGTCACCTTCTCCACCATTGCGATCACGCCGCACTTGATGAATGTGGACTACACGGTTGACAACTTTGACTTCATTGCCGGTGTAGCCCGCTATCGCTACGGTGTTGCTGTCCGTGCGGACTCCCCCTACAAGACCATCCAGGACTTGGTGGATGCTTCCAAGAAGAACAAGGGCGTATTCTTCGGTGCCCCTTCTGCACCCAACAATATTGCGTTGTTTGAATTGGGCCGCAAGACCGGCGGCCAGTTTGAGCAAGTGAGCTTCAAGTCTGGTGCGGAAACTGTCTCCGCCCTGCTGGGTGGCCACGTGGAAGCCATCGTTCAGAATCCGTCGGACATCGTGCAGCATGTAAAGGCCGGCAAGATGCGCCTGTTGGCCAGCGCCAGCCCCATGCGCTGGAAAGAGTTGCCAGAGGTTCCCACACTCAAGGAGCAAGGCTTTGACGTTGAAATTGATTCCTGGATCGGCCTTGCCTTTCCCAGGGGAACTCCTGCAGCAATCCGCGACAAGATGGAACAGGTTGCCCGTCAAGCTGCAACCAGTCCTCAGCTTGCTGCAATCCTTGAAAACGCAGGCGTGGATCCTGCCTCGCTAAGCGGTGCCGACTACCGCACGAAGCTGATTGAAGGTCGCAACGCGATGGCAGTTGCCATCAAGGCCGCGAACCTTCCTCGGATGAACTAACCCGCCCAAGCATAGCCCTGCGGGGCTTTTCAAAGACGTTTTCTTATGGCCAGCTTCATTACCCTCCAGCCTGCAACTCCAGTCCTGCTTCATTGCTCACTCTCCGGCACCATCGTGGGCAACAGCGAGCAATCCATCAGCGTTTCCAACCCTTTTGATGGCAAAGTATTGGCGCGGGTGGCCAAGTGTGGTGCCGAGGAAGCTAACGCTGCAGTCGACGCTGCAGCTGAAGCGTTTCCCAAATGGAGTTCGCGTCCTGCCGCCGAACGCTCTTGCCTGCTGCGCAGATGGTTCGATCTGATCAAACTTAACGCCGACGCACTCGCGACTCAGTTGACTCTTGAGCAAGGCAAATCGCTTGCCGAGGCAAAAGGTGAAATCAACTATGCAGCTAGCTTCATCGAATGGTTTGCCGAAGAAGGCAAACGCCTCTATGGTGAAACAATCCCCTCCCCTTCAAAAGACAAGTTTTTGGTTGTGACTCACCAGGCAGTTGGCGTGTGTGCCGCGATTACCCCCTGGAATTTCCCTGCGGCAATGATCACGCGCAAGGCAGGGCCAGCGCTTTCCGCTGGGTGCACCTTGGTCATAAAGCCTTCGGAGCTGACGCCGCTGACAGCCTTATCACTGGTGGAGTTGGCCTATGAGGCCGGAATTCCTCAAGGCGTGATCAGCGTCGTTGTCGGCGACGCGAAACAGATCGGAGGTGTGTGGATGGCCGACCAGCGTGTGCGCAAGGTGTCGTTCACCGGTTCAACCGAAATCGGCAAAGTCCTATATGGCCAAGCCGCAGGCACGGTCAAGAAGCTCTCGCTGGAGCTTGGCGGGAACGCTCCTTTCATCGTCTTTGACGATGCAGATCTGGATGCGGCTGTAGAGGGCGCCATGGCCTCAAAGTACCGCAATTCAGGGCAGACCTGTGTTTGTGCGAACCGATTCTTTGTGCATAGCGCGGTCTATGACAAGTTTGTCGAGAAATTCATTGCCAAGGTGTCCGACCTGAAGCTTGGCAGTGGCCTAAGCAAAGGTGTCACGCAAGGACCGTTGATCAACAAGCAAGCCGTGGCCAAGGTGCAGGAGCACATTGCGGACGCGCTGTCGCGCGGCGCCAAGGTTGCCATCGGTGGCAAGCAAAGTACCGTGGGAGATCTTTTCTTTGAGCCGACAGTCTTGGTCGAGGTAACACCTGACAGCTTGTGTATGGCTAACGAAACCTTCGGGCCATTGGCGCCCGTGGCTCGCTTTGGCGACGAAGCAGAATTGATTCATCGGATCAACGAATCGAATGTAGGTCTTGCCTCGTATTTCTACAGCAAGGACATGGCGCGCTGCATCCGAGTAAGTCAGGCACTCGAGAGCGGCATGGTCGGTGTGAACACCGGATTGATTTCCAACGAGGTTGCCCCCTTTGGCGGCGTCAAGGAATCAGGACTTGGTCGTGAAGGATCCCGCCATGGTCTGTCTGAGTACACCGAAATGAAGTACGTTTGCTTCGGTGGCCTGTAGGCAAGCAAGCGGACGGCGATATCTGGCTTGGCGGCGCAATCTGCATGAGGCCGAGCCCTTTCCCAGGTAGCCGCAAGTCCGCGGGTGAGCATGAATAAAAAAAGGTTCATCGAGGAATTCCGTGGAGATGAGCCCGTTCGTTTTGTAATCTGACGGCAGCGAAGCTGACATCGGAGAACAAATCAAATGCTGGACTCGAAGTTATTGCAGGCTCTTGGCGGCTAGGAGGGCTACGAGGTTGAACGTGTGCAGTGGCCCCAGGGCGATAGCCGCACCGTGTCGATCTATCTGAAGCCGCAGGCCAGCATCATGCATTGCGAGCGCTGCGGTGCGCAGTGCAGCCAAGTCCATGAGACCACGACACGGCGCGTGCGCGATCTGGCATTGTTCGAGTACAAGGTGGTGCTGCATGTGCCGCGTCGGCGTCTGTGGTGCGATAGCTGTGGTGGCCCGCGCCTGGAGAAACTCAGCTGGCTCGGTCGCTACCAGCGCGTCACAGACCGTCTGGCACAGGCGTGCAGCCAGTTGCTTCGCAGCAGCAGCATCAAGGCAGTCGCGGCCTTCTTCGATCTTGGGTGGCACACGGTCAAGTCCATCGACAAGACCTTATTGCTGGCCACTACCGCGCAGCCGCAATGGGAGCGGATCGAATACTTGGCAATGGACGAGTTTGCGTTGCACAAGGGCCATCGCTACGCCACAGTCGTCGTCGACCCCATCAGCCGGCAGGTGCTGTGGGTGGGGCAAGGGCGCTCACGCGAGACGGCCCGCCAGTTCTTCGAGCAGTTGCCCGTTGGCGTTGCCCAGCGCATTCGCGCGGTTGCTATCGACATGACTACTGCCTACGAGCTGGAGATCCAGGCCAACTGCCCCAACGCCGAGATCGTCTATGACCTGTTCCATGTCGTGGCCAAGTATGGCCGGGAGGTTATCGACCGAGTGCGTGTCGATCAGGCCAACTTGCTGCGCCAACAGCCCTTGGCGCGCAAGGTGCTCAAGTCCAGCCGCTGGTTGCTACTGCGCAATCGCAACAAGCTGCAGGCTCAACAAGCAGTGCAGCTCAAGGAGCTGCTGGCGGCCAATGAGCCATTAATGGCGGTATACGTCTTGCGCGATGAGCTAAAACAGCTGTGGTTTTACCGTCGTCCGGCTTGGGCGCATCGCGCCTGGCAGCACTGGTGTGAGCAAGCGCGCCAAAGCGGTATTACAGCACTGAGCACCTTTGCTCAGCGCTTGCAAAGCTACCTGCACGGGATCATCGCCCGATGCCGGCATCCGTTGAACACAAGTGTTGTCGAGGGCATCAACAACACCATCAAGGTCATCAAGCGCCGGGCCTATGGCTACCGCGATCAGGACTATTTCTTTCTGAAGATTCGCGCAGCCTTCCCCGGTAATGCGCGATGAACCTAAGAAATACGCATGCCAGCGTATCGGTGAATTGCCATAGCGCTTGTGACGAGGGCTGTGGCAGGCCTGATTGCGTCCCAATGGGAGAGGGCCATAGGCTCTCTTCGCGGTACGCGATAGCGCGATCACTCGCTCAAAAAAGTAGGCCAGGAAATCATGGGTCTGAGCCAGGCTGGCACCTATAGGGTCCAGGCCATGGGTAGTGGACCGGTGCCGGAAAAGGAAAAAAGCCTATTCGGCAGAAATCCTCGAAAAGGTGAATGGCCCGTTTGAGGTCGAATTGAACGACGGCGACCAACTTCTGGATGTCAGTGGTGTGCGCAAGGGCCTGTTGTTGGAAGATCAGATGCTGATCAAGCGATCTCCTGGTAGCCGCTAACCGCGCTATCAGATCCATGGGCTTGGCGCTCTTAGCGCCGGCCATAGTGGCAGGCGTATGCCTGGTCCTTGACCTTCCCGGGGTCTCAAGAACCACACTCCCCTTGGCGCAAATGCATGAGCCATTGCGTGCGCTAGACATTTTCACACTGCTTTTTATCCGTGACACGGTACTTCTCATCCCCATTTGGGGCTAGGGAAAACTATGATTTTGGATATATTTATTTTTAAAGTAATGCGTGCCATATTCATCCAAAATCATAAACGCCCGTTCCCACGCGGGCCCTGTGAAGGATCTTGCGATGGCAGAACGCTCGTTTGTCGAAGAGGTCAAGAAGCTCCGTCTGGGTGCCGGCGAGGTATTCCACGGTGAAGGCATCCTGGCAGTGACCAAGGCGCTGCTGGAGTCCGGCGTGAACTACGTCGCGGGCTACCAGGGCGCACCTATCTCGCATTTGATGGACGTGCTGGCCGATGCCCAGGACATCCTGATCGAGCATGGCATCCGCTTCGAGAACAGCGCCAGCGAGGCCACGGCCGCCGCGACGCTGGCCGCGTCGGTCAACTACCCGCTGCGCGGCGCGGTGACCTTCAAGGCCACGGTGGGCACGAACGTGGCCTCCGATGCGCTGGCCAACCTGGCCTCGGGCGGCGTCAAGGGCGGGGCGCTGGTCATCGTGGGCGAGGACTACGGCGAGGGCTCGTCCATCATGCAGGAGCGCAGCCACGCCTTTGCGATGAAGTCGCAGATCTGGATGCTCGATCCGCGCCCCAACCTGCCGAGCATTGTGCAGGCGGTGAAGGACGGCTTCGAGCTGTCCGAGGCCAGCAACACGCCGGTGATGCTGCAGCTGCGCATCCGCGCCTGCCACGTGCATGGCCGGTTCACTGCCAGCGACAACCGCCGCCCCTCCTACACCATCGAGCAGGCCATGGCCCGGCCGCAGCGCGATGTGGACCGCATCGTGCTGCCGCCGGCCAGCTTCCTGCACGAGCAGGAGAAGGTCAAGCAGCGCTGGCCCGCTGCCGTGCGCTTCATTGAGGAGCGCGGCCTCAACGAGTTCTTCGCCGAGGGTGCCGGCGACGTCGGCATCGCCTGCCAGGGCGGCAGCTACAACACCCTGATCCGGGCGCTGCAGCAGCTCGACCTGGCCGATGCTTACGGCAACACGCAGATTCCGCTGTATGTGATGAACGTGGCTTACCCGCTGGTGGACAACGAGCTGCTGCGTTTCAGCGAAGGCAAGCGTGCCCTGCTGGTGGTGGAGGAGGGCCAGCCCAACTTCGTCGAGCAGAACGTGGCGACCATCCTGCGCCAGGCCAGCTCGGCCACCCAGCTGCACGGCAAGGATGTGCTGCCGGTCGCAGGCGAATACACCACGGCCGCTTTGCTCAAGGGTCTGCGCGCCTTCCTCGAGATGCATGGCAAGCTGCAGCCGCAGCCCGCTGCGCGCAAGATCATTCCGCTGACACCCGTGCCGCCCGAACCGGAGCACCCCATTGAGGCCAGCGTGCAGGCGCGCCCGCCGGGCTTTTGCACCGGCTGCCCCGAGCGGCCCATCTTCACCGCGATGAAGCTGGTTGAGCGTGAGCTGGGCGAACACCATGTCAGCGCCGACATCGGCTGCCATCTGTTCTCCATCCTGCCGCCTTTCAACCTGGGCAACACCACGATGGGCTATGGCCTGGGTGCTGCGGGCGCGGCGGCCTTCAACCCTCCGAAGCAGCAGGAGGGCGGCAAGCGCGTGATCTCGGTCATGGGCGACGGCGGCTTCTGGCACAACGGCCTGACCAGCGGCATTGCCAATGCGGTGTTCAACCAGAGCGACAACCTGACCATCGTCGTCGACAACAGCTACACCTCGGCCACGGGCGGGCAGGACATCCTCTCGTCGGCGGCGCAAAACCCCACGCGCAGCACCAACCATGCGATAGAGAAGGCGGTGCGTGGCGTGGGCGTGAACTGGGTCAAGACGGTGTGCCGCACTTACGACCTGAAGGCCATGGTCGGCACGTTGCGCGAAGCACTGACCACCAAGGAGCAGGGGCCCAAGGTGCTGGTGGCGCAGAGCGAGTGCATGCTCAACAAGCAGCGCCGCATCAAGCCGCAGCAACGCGCCGCCGTGGCACGCGGCGAGCGCGTGGTGCGCGAGCGCTTCGGCGTCGACTCTGACACCTGTACGGGAGACCACTCGTGCATCCGGCTCTCGGGCTGCCCCTCGCTGTCCATCAAGCCCAACCCCGATCCGCTGCGCACAGACCCGGTGGCGACCGTCATCGACAGCTGCGTGGGCTGCGGCCTGTGCGGCGAGGTTTCGCATGCTGCCGTGCTCTGCCCCTCGTTCTACCGCGCGCAGATCGTGAGCAACCCCACGCGCTGGGATCGCTTGCGCCAGTGCCTGCGTAGCGCCGTCATCGGCTGGTTGCAGAGCCGCGACCAGCGCCGTCTCGAGCGCCATGCTTTCTGACACCGTCATGAAAACCATCCAACCCATCAAGATTGCGATCCTCGCCATGGGCGGCGAGGGCGGCGGCGTGCTGGCCGACTGGATCGTCGACCTCGCGGAGCACAACGACTACATCGCCCAGACCACGTCGGTGCCCGGTGTGGCGCAACGCACCGGCGCCACCATCTACTACGTCGAGCTATTCCCGGCAGAGCAGGCGCGCCGCGACGGGGCGCAGCCGGTGCTGGCGCTGATGCCGCTGCCGGGCGACGTGGACGTGGTGCTGGCCTCCGAGCTGATGGAGGCAGGCCGCGCCGTGCAGCGCGGCCTGGTCACCGCGGACCGCACCACGCTGATCTCCTCCACGCACCGCGTCTATGCCATCGCCGAGAAGACGGCCATGGGCGACGGCCGCGTGGATGACGCCAGCCTGCTGGCCCATGCCGAGCGTGCCTCCAAGCGCTTCGTGCGCTTCGATATGGCCGAGGCCGCGCAGGCCAGCGGCAGCGTGGTCAGCGCCGTGCTGTTCGGCGCGCTGGCCGGCACCGGCGTACTGCCCTTCAGCCGCACGCAGTTCGAGGCCACGATCGAGCGCGGTGGCGTGGGCGTCAAGGCCAGCCTCAAGGCTTTCGGCGGTGCCTGCGATCAGGCGCAGCAGGCGGACAGCGCATCGCCTGCAACGGCAACAGCCGCAGCCGCCGTGGCCACGCCGCGCGATCCCCGGGTGGCGGCGCTGCTGCAGCGCGTGGAGCAGGGCTTTGCGGTCGACGCTCGCCCGGTGATCATCGAGGGCGTGCGCCGCATGCTCGACTACCAGGACCCGGGCTATGCCGCGCTGTACCTTGACCGCCTGGCGCGGGTGCAGGTGCTGGCCGAAGGCTCCGGCCTGCTGCTGCGCGAGACGGCGCGCCATCTCGCGCTGTGGATGAGCTACGAGGACACCATCCGCGTGGCCGACCTGAAGACGCGCGCCAGCCGCTTTGCCCGCGTGCAGTCCGAGGTGGGCGTGCAGCAGGGCCAGCAGCTCGCGATCAATGAATTCATGCATCCGCGCATCGAGGAAATTTGCGAAACCCTGCCCACCGGTCTGGGCCGCTGGCTGGCGCGCCCGCATGCAGTGCACCGCCTGTTGGCGCGCTTCACGCGGGAGGGCCGAGTGGTCACCACCAGCTCGCTGCGCGGCTATCTGCTGCTGTGGGGCTTGTCGCGCCTGCGCGGCATCCGGCGCAGTACGCTGCGCTACCAGATGGAGAGCGCAAACATCGAGCAGTGGCTGGCGCACATCGAAACGGCGGCCGGTCACAACCCGGCCCTTGCCGTGGAGGTGGCGCAGTGCCAGCGCCTCGTCAAGGGCTACAGCGACACGCATGCGCGTGGCCTGTCCAACTACCTGCGGCTGATGGATGCAGTGCGCGGTGCGGGCCAGCGCCTGGCTCCGGCCACGCTGCGCGAACTGCGCGAGGCCGCGCTGGCCGATGAGCATGGCAAGGCATTGCATGACGCACTCGCGCGCCATGCGCTGGCTTGAAGGAGAACCTCCATGGAAACGATTGCTGTCGAAGTCGTCGCCGCCGACCAACTGAATCCGCTGATCCGCCGTTTCACGTTGCGCGCGGCGGATGGCAGCCCGCTGCCGGGCTTTGCCGCAGGCGCCCATGTGCGTGTGCAGGTAGGGCTGCCGGGCAAGGCTCAGGGTGAGGTGCGGGACTGGCGCCACTACTCGCTGGTGAACACCGATGCCAGCGCCGATACCGGCCTGCCGCAGCCGCACTACACCATCGCGGTGCGCCGCGAGGACGAGGGCCGTGGAGGCTCGCGCTGGATGCATGGGCTGCAGCCGGGCCAGTGCATCGCGATCGAGCCGCCGAAGAACGATTTTCCGCTCGGCGCGCATGCCGGCTGCGCGGTGCTGGTGGCCGGCGGCATCGGCATCACGCCGCTGGCCAGCATGGCGGCTGCACGCCGTGCCGCCGGCCTGCCGGTGCGCATGCTGTATGCGGGCCGCAGTCGGGGGCTGATGGCCTTCCTGCCAGAGCTGCAGGTCCTATTGGGCGAGTCGCTGGCCCTGCACGCCGACGAAGACCAGGGCGCGCCGCTGGACGTGGCGGCGCTGCTGGACGGCTGCGCCGGCGAGGACCAGCTCTACGTCTGCGGCCCCCGCGTGATGCTCGACGCCGTGCTGGCGGCCACCGATGCGCGCGGCTGGCCGCGCGAGCGCGTGCATTTCGAGCTGTTCACCGCGCCGGTCGCAGCCGTGGGCGACCAGGCCATCGACCTGGTGCTGGCGCAGAGTGGCAAGCAGCTCAGGGTGCCGGCAAGCCAGTCCATCCTCGACTGCCTGATCGAGCACGGCTGCGACCCGCTGTTCGACTGCAAGCGCGGCGAATGCGGCGTCTGTGCCGCAGGGGTGATCGAGGGCGAGATCGACCACCGCGATGCCGTGCTCAGCGCCGCCGAGCGCGCCGGCGGCAAGGTGATGCAGATCTGTGTCTCGCGCGCCCGCAGTGCGCGGCTGGTGCTCGACCTCTGAGCCCGCGCCCCTTCCTTTCCTTCCTCCCCACCGACCCGCTTCCAGGAGTCCCGCGATGAAATCCACCATGCTGTCCCGTCGCCAAGTGCTTTCTCTGCTGCCGCTGGCCGTGGCGCCCTCGCTGGCCCTGGCCGATGGCAAGCCCATCGAATGGGTGGTCGGCTACGCTCCTGGCGGTGGCTCCGACGCCGTGGCGCGAATGCTGGCCGAAGCCATGAGCCGGTCTATGGGCCAGTCCATCATCGTCATCAACAAGCCCGGCGCTGGCTCGAACATCGCGGGCGACTACGTGGCCAAGTCGCGCGATGCCGAGCACATGGTTTTCACCGGGGACTCGGCCGTGATCGCCGCCAACCCTTTCCTCTACAGCAAGCTGACCTACAACGCGGAGAAGGACTTCGCGCCGGTGGGCACCATCGCCCGCTTCCCGCTCGTGCTGGTCGTGCATCCGAACGCCAAGCCCCGTAACCTCAAGGACTTCCTGGCCTGGGTGCGCAGCGATCCTGCGGGCATGAGCTACGGTAGCCCCGGCACCGGCAGCCCGCACCACCTGGCGACTGAGCTGTTCCGCCAGCAGACTGGCCTGACGCTGACGCATGTCCCCTACCGCGGCGCCGCGCCGGCCATCGCCGACGTGGTTGGCGGGCAGCTGCCCTTCATGTTCGTCGACACCTCCAGCGGCGGCGCCTTCATCACCTCCGGCAAAGTGCGCGCCATCGGCGTGGCCAGCGCCAAGCGCCTGGCTACCATGCCTGACATCCCCACGCTGTCCGAGCAGGGCCTGTCCGGCTTCGAGGCCTCGGCCTGGCAGGCACTGGTGGCGCCTGCCGGCGTCAGCGCCGCGACGGTGAAGACGCTGAACAAGCACCTGGTGGACGTGCTGAACTCCACCGACATCCGCGCCCGCATGCAGACGCTGGGCATCGAGCCGCTGCCCGGCACGCCGCAGGAGCTGGCCCGCTTCGCGGCCCAGGAGCGCGAGCGCTGGGGCCGCGTGGTGCGCGAAGCCAACATCAAGCTGGACTGAGGGAGGCGCAATGTCCGAATACCGCGACAACCCGGCAGCCATCCGCGCCCTGGTGCGCGACACCGAAGTGCACAAGGACTGCTACATCCATCCCGAGATCTTTGCGCTGGAGATGGAGCAACTGTTCACCAACACCTGGATCTACGTCGGCCACGCCAGCCAGGTGCCCCAGCCGGGGGACTATTTCGCGACCACCGTGGGAGACCAGCCAGTGGTCATGGTGCGCCACACCGACCAGAGCATCAAGGTGTTGTACAACCGCTGCGCGCACAAGGGAGTGAAGGTGGCGCCCGATGGCTGCGGCAGCACGGGCAAGTTTTTCCGCTGCCCCTACCACGCCTGGACCTACCGCACCGACGGCCAGCTGTTGTCCATCCCGCTGAAGAAGGGCTACGAGAACACCGGCCTGGAAAGCTGCGAGGCCAGCAAGGGCCTGGCCGCCGTGGGCGCGGTGCAGGTGTACCGCGACTTCGTCTTCTGCCGGCTGAGCCCCGAGGGCATGGGCTTCGAGGAATTCTTCGGCCCTTCGCTGTCCACGTTGGACAACATGGTCGACCGCTCCCCCGAGGGTCAGCTCGAGGTGGCCGGCGGCGTGATGCGCTACCTGCACCGCTGCAACTGGAAGATGCTGGTCGACAACCAGACCGACACCTGCCACCCCATGGTCGCGCACGAGTCCTCGGCCGGCACGGCCGTCCAGGTCTGGGAGAGCGCGCCGGAGGGCACGCCCAAGCCCATGGCGGTGGAGCTGTTCGCGCCTTTCGTAAATCCCTACGAGTTCTTCGAGAACATGGGCATCCGCGTCTGGCCAAACGGCCATGGCCACACCGGCGTCAGCGACTCCATCCACGCGGCCTATTCGCCCGCGCCCGGCTACCGGGAGAGCATGGTCGCCACCTATGGCGAGGAGCGCGCCAACGCCATCCTGAGCGACGTGCGCCACAACACCGTGTACTTCCCCAACATCATGGTCAAGGGCCCTATCCAGACGCTGCGCATCTTCCGCCCGCTGGCGGCCGATCGCACGCTGGTGGAGAGCTGGACCTTCCGCCTCGTGGGCGCGCCGGACCTGCTGCTGGAGCGCACGCTGATGTACAACCGCCTGGTCAATGCGCCCACCTCGGTGGTCGGCCACGACGACCTGGAGATGTACGAGCGCGCCCAGCAGGGCCTGGCCTCGCGCGGCTCGCAATGGGTGAACGTGGGCCGGCTGTTCGATCCCGCCGAAAAGGCCCGGGAAGACGGGCAGGAAGGGGCCGTGACCAATGGCACCAACGAATGGCAGATGCGCAGTCAGATGCGTGCCTGGGCGCGTTTCATGACGGCCGGCATGCGCGAAGGA
This sequence comes from Comamonas testosteroni, assembly GCF_014076415.1. Taxonomy (NCBI): domain Bacteria; kingdom Pseudomonadati; phylum Pseudomonadota; class Betaproteobacteria; order Burkholderiales; family Comamonadaceae; genus Comamonas; species Comamonas testosteroni. Next base: position 14,095 of record NZ_CP043568.1, on the reverse strand, counting down.
GCCCAGGCATGAGCAACGTACCCACCGACCCGCAGCTCATCGACTTCGTGCTCGACGAGGCGGCCCTGCTCGACGAGCAGCGCTGGGGCGACTGGCTGGCCCTGTTCACCGAGGACGGCCACTACTGGATGCCGCTGGCCCACGGCCAGACCGATCCGCGGCTGCATGCCTCGCTGCTGTACGAGGACCGGCTGCTGCTGCAGGTGCGCATAGAGCGCCTTCGCGGCGCGCGCACCTTCTCGCAGCAGCCCATCAGCCGCTGCCACCACCTGCTGCAGACGCCACGCGTGACGGCGCGCGACGATGCGGCCGGCACCTATACCTGCCGCACGGCGTTCCACTACATCGAGACACGCCAGGACGAGCAGACGCTGTACGCCGGCTGGGCCAGCCACGAGCTGGTGCGGCAGGCCGACGGCGCGCTGCGTATGCGGCTCAAGCGCGTGGACCTGGTGAACTGCGATGCCGCTTTCGGCAACATGCAACTCTTCATGTGAGGCCCGCGATGCCTGCTGCCATTTCCGCCATAGAAACCTTCGCGCCCGCAGGACGTACGCTGCCGGCGATGCTGGCGCACCAGTGCCAGCGATTTGCGGAGCGCACGCTGCTCGTCGCAGGCGATACCCGCTGGCGCTACGCCGACGCGCTGCGCACCGCCCAGGCTATGGGCGCGGTGCTGCAGGCCGCCGGCATCCGTGCCGGCGACCGCGTGGCGCTGATGTGCGGCAACCGAGCCGAGTTCCTGCAGGTCTTCCTGGGCTGCGCCTGGATCGGCGCCGTCACCGTGCCGGTCAACACCGCCGCGCGCGGTGCCACGCTGCGGCACATCCTGGCCAACTCGGGCGCCCGGCTGTTCGTGGCCGAGGCCGAAGGGCTGGCGGCGCTGCGCGGGTTGGAAGACCGTGATGGTCTGCCACTGGAGCGTGTATGGCGCACAGACGCGCCGCAGGAACCCGGCACCGAGCCTTTCCCTGCGCCGGGCGATGCGCTGGTGGATGCCGCATCAGTGCAGCCTGGCGACACGCTGGCCATCCTCTACACCTCGGGCACGACGGGTCTCTCGAAGGGCGTGTGCTGCCCGCATGCGCAGTTCTACTGGTGGGGCCGGCATACCGCCGAGCTGCTGGAGTTGGGTGATGGCGAGGTGCTGCTGACCACGCTGCCGCTGTTCCACACCAACGCGATGAACGCCTTCTTCCAGGCGCTGCTGACCGGCTCCACGCTGGTGGTCGAGAAACGCTTCTCGGCCTCGGGCTTCTGGGCCGCGCTGGTGCGGCACCAGGCCACGGCCACCTATGTGCTGGGCGCGATGGTGCCCATCCTGCTGTCCAAGGACGCGACGCCGCACGACCGCGCGCACCGTGTGCGCATTGCATTGGCGCCCGGCGTGCCGCCGCGCTTCCATGCGCAGTTCAGCGAGCGCTTCGGCATGCGCCTGCTCGACGGCTACGGCTCCACCGAGAGCAACTTCGTCATCGGCCTTGATGCCGAGCAGCGCCCCGGCAGCATGGGCCGCATCGTGCCGGGCTTCACCGCCCGGGTGGCCGACGAGCACGACGAGGACGTGCCGACTGGCACGCCCGGCGAGCTGCTGCTGCGCGCCGACGAGCCTTTCGCCTTCGCCACCGGCTATTTCGGCATGGCAGACAAGACCGTGGAAGCCTGGCGCAACCTGTGGTTCCACACGGGCGACCGCGTGGTGCGCGATGCCGACGGCTTCTTCACCTTCCTCGACCGGCTCAAGGACGCTATCCGCCGCCGCGGCGAGAACATTTCATCCTACGAAGTGGAGCAGGTGCTGCTCAGCCACCCGGCCGTGGCCGTGGCGGCGGTGTTTCCGGTGAAGAGCGAGCTGGCCGAGGACGAGGTCATGGCCGCCATCGTGCCGCGCGAAGGCGCCGCGCTGGATCCGGTGGATCTGGTGCGTTTCTGCGAGCCGCGCATGGCGTATTTCGCGGTGCCGCGCTACCTCGAATTCATGGCCGTGCTGCCCTCGACCGAGAACGGCAAGGTGCAGAAGTTCAAGCTGCGCGAGCGCGGCATCACCGAGCAGACCTGGGACCGCGATGCGGCCGGCATCCAGCTCAAGCGCTGACCCCGAAGGAGCTTCCATGCGAGTTTTGCCCTTCCTGAAACGATCTTTGGCCCTGCTGCTGTGCAGCGCCTGCCTGGTCTGCGGCGTGGCGGCGCAGGATGCCTATCCCGGCAAGCCTATCCGCATCATCGTGCCCTTTCCGCCCGGCGGCGGCAGCGACCTGGTGGCCCGCGCCGTGGCGGCGCGCCTCGGTGAGCGCTGGAAGGTGCCCGTCATGGTGGACAACAAGCCCGGCGGCAACACCATCATCGCTGCCGAGGCGGCCGCCAAGGCGGCGCCCGACGGCTACACGCTGTTCGTGGCCATCGATTCCACGCTGGCCATGAACCAGAGCCTGTACGGCAAGCTGCCCTACGACCCGGCCAGGAGCTTCGCGCCGGTGACGCTGGCCATCACCATGCCCATGGTGCTGGCGGCGCACCCGTCGGTCAGTGCGCGCACGGTGTCCGAGTTGCTGGTGGCGGCGCGCGCACAGCCCGGCAAGCTGGCCTATGCGCATGGCGCCATGCCGGCGCAGGTGGCGGGTGAGGTCTTCAAGAGCGCCACCGGCGCGGACCTGCTGGCCGTGCCCTACAAGGGCGGCGCGCCAGCGATGACGGATACGGTGGGCGGCCAGGTGCCGCTGATCTTCGATGCGCTGGGCCCGGCCATGCCCTACATCAAGGGCGGCAAGGTGCGGGCGCTGGCGGTGACTAGCGCGCAGCGCAACCCGCTGCTGCCCGACGTCCCCACGCTGGCCGAATCCGGCGTTCCCGGCGTCGATCTGCTGACCTGGATCGGCTTCGTGGTGCCGGCCGGCACGCCCCAGCCCGTCATAGCCAAGCTGCACCAGGAATTGGCCAGCATCCTGCAGATGCCGCAGACGCGCGAGCTGTTGTCCGGCGTGGGCATGACGGTGGTGGCCGGCACGCCCGAGCAGTTCGCGCAGACCATCCAGGGCGACACCCAGAAATTCGGTCGCATCATCCGCGCGGCCGGCATCAGGCTGGACTGAACATGACCGCATACATCCGACGCAGGGGCTACGAGGGCGTGGCGCTGGCCGTGCCCGTCACCGTGCCCTACGAGCGCTACTCCATCCGGGGCGCGCACTGGTTCCTGGGCCAGGCCGTGCGTGGCCTGCTGCAGGGCAGCGGGCTGGCCAAGGAGCAGATCGACGGCCTCACGGTCAGCAGCTTCTCGCTGGCGCCCGACACGGCCGTGGGCGTGACCCAGCACCTGGGCCTGTCGCCGCGCTGGCTGGACCACATCCCCACCGGCGGCGCCTCGGGCGTGATGGCGCTGCGGCGCGCGGCCCGCGCCGTGCAGTGCGGTGACGCCGAGGTGGTGGCCTGCGTGGCGGCCGACACCAACCATGTGGATTCGTTCCGCCAGACGCTGGGCGCGTTCAGCGACTTCGCCCGCGACGCGAGCTACCCCTACGGCGCAGGTGGGCCGAACTCCATGTTCGCCTTCATCACCGCGAGCTATATGCGCCGCTACGGCGCGCAGCGCGAGGATTTCGGCCGCATCGCGGTGGCCCAGCGGGCGAACGCGCTGCGCAACCCCAACGCACTGTTCAAGAAGCCGCTGACTCTCGATGAGTACATGGCGGCGCGGCCGATCTCCGATCCCATACACCTGTTCGACTGCGTCATGCCCTGCGCCGGCGCCGAGGCCTTCCTGGTGATGGCGCCCGAGCGAGCGCGCGACCTGGGGCTGCCTCACGTGCTGCTGCGCGGCGCGATCGAGCGCCACAACGCCTATGCCGACGACCCGGTGATGCTGCGCGGCGGCTGGCGCGTGGACTGCGCCGATCTGTATGCCCAGGCCGGCTTCGCGCCGCAGGACATCGACCTGCTGCAGACCTACGACGACTACCCGGTGATCGCGATGATGCAGATAGAGGACCTGGGCTTCTGCGACAAGGGCGAGGGCCCGGCCTTCGTGCGCGAGCACGACCTGACCCATGCCGGCGACTTTCCGCACAACACCAGCGGCGGCCAGCTCTCCTGCGGCCAGGCGGGTGCGGCCGGCGGCTTTCTCGGCATGACGGAGACTCTGCGCCAGCTCACCGGCCAGGCCGGCGAGCGCGGCGTGGCGGGCGCGCGCACCGGGTTGGTGGGAGGCTTCGGCATGGTGACCTACGACCGCTGCCTGTGCACTGGGGCGGTGATCCTGGAGACAAGCGAATGAAAAATGACCCCCACGCTCCCCACTCCGTGTGGTCGCTGCCCCACGAGGGGGTGCGGCGCTCTCCTTGGGGCGGCCCGGCGGAGGCGCCATGACCATGCCCTTCATCAAGCCCCCGCGCAAGAACCCGGTGCTGCGCACCCCGCAGATCAACCTGCCGCCAGCCGCGCGCGGCCGTGTGGCGCTGGGCCTCACCGCTGCGGCGGCCGAAGGCCGCTTCGCGCTGCAGGTCTGCGCCGACTGCGGTGCCGTGCAATACCCGCCGCGCGAGGCCTGCCACCGCTGCCTGTCGCCCGATCTGCCGTGGCGGCCGCAAAGCGGCGCAGGCGAGCTGCTGGCCATGACCACGCTGGCCCACAGCAACGACCTGTATTTCCGCGAGCGCCTGCCCTGGCGCCTGGGCATGGTGCGGCTCGACGCAGGCCCCAGCGTCATGGTGCACCTGCATGGCGAGGTGGGCGAGGCCCCGGCGCGCGTGCGTGTCGGCGCGCGGCTCGACCGCGCCGGCCAGGCGGTGCTGATCGGATACCCCGAGAAAGGAACGGAGAACATGGCTGACGACCCCATGCTGCGCGAGATGGCCAGCGACCCCAAGTACCGCAAGGTGCTGGTGACGGACGGCAAGTCCGCCACCGGCCAGGCCGTGGCCCATGCCATGGTCAAGGCCGGTGCCGACCTCGTCTGGGTGGGCCACGCCGAGCCCTGGAAAAAGCTACCGGGCCTGGCGGAGCTGGCAGCCCTGCCGCAGGTCGCGCTGGTGCCGCTGGACGTGACCGACGAGCGCTCGGTCAGCACCCTGGCCGGCCAGATCGGCGGCAAGGTCGACATCGTGGTCAACACCGCCGAGCTGCACCGCGGCTTCGGCATCGCGGCGCGGCGCGGCACCGACGTGGCCAAGGCCGAGATGGAGGTCAACTACCTCGGCCTGCTGCGGCTGGCGCAGTGCTTCGGCCCGGCGCTCAAGGGCCGTGCGGCCGACGGCGCTACGCATGCCACGGCCTGGGTCAATCTGCTGTCGATCTATGCGCTGGCCAACTTCCCGCCGCACGGCACCTTCTCGGCCTCCAAGGCTGCGGCGCTGTCGCTGGCGCAGTGCCTGCGCGCCGAGATGCGGGCGGCGGGAATCCGCGTGGTCAACGTCTTTCCCGGCCCCATCGACGACGAATGGAACCAGAACCTGCCGCCGCCGAAGCTGGCGCCGGCCGCGCTGGCCTCGGCCATCGTGAAGGCGCTGAAGGACGGCGTGGAAGACATCTACCCCGGCGACGTTGCCCAGGAATGGCTGGAGCGCTGGCGCCACAACCCCAAGGTACTGGAGCGCGAAATCGCCGCCGGAGGATATTGACATGCAGACCCCCCTCGAACTCCTCGGCGGCATGGCGCTCGCCCTCGCCACTGGCCGCATCCGCATCGTCGACCTGACGCAGACGCTGAGCCCCGACTTCCCCGCCATCGCGCTGCCGCCCGAGATGGGCCAGTGCCAGCCCTTCCGCATCGAGCAGATCTCGGCCTACGACGAGCGCGGCCCCGGCTGGTACTGGAACAACTTCTCCTGCGGCGAGCATACGGGCACGCACTTCGACGCGCCCATCCACTGGATCTCGGGCCGCGACCTGCCCAACAACGCGGTGGACAACATCCCGCCGCAGCACTTCATCGCGCCGGCCTGCGTGATCGACTGCAGCGCCCAGGCGTCGGCCGACCCCGACTACCTGATGGGCGTGGCCGACATCGAGCGCTTCGAGGCCGCGCACGGCCGCATCCCCGAGGGCCACTGGGTGCTGATGCGCACCGACTGGGCGCGGCGCTGGTCGCAGGCGCGCGATGCCGAGGCCTTCCAGAACTTCGACGCCAGCGGCCAGCACACGCCGGGGCCGGACACAGAGGCCGTGCGCTTCCTGGTCGAGCAGCGCGGCGTGCTGGGCTTCGGCACCGAATCCATAGGCACGGACGCCGGCCAGGGCTACCACCTGCGCCCGCCGTACCCCTGCCATTCGCTGATGCACGGCGCCGGCAAGTACGGCCTGCAGTGCCTTACCAATCTCGACCAGTTGCCGCCCACCGGCGCGCTGGTGGTGGCGGCACCGCTGAAGATCGAGAACGGCAGCGGCAGCCCGCTGCGCGTGCTGGCACTGGTGGAGGGCAAGACATGAAACCCAACAAGGTTGCGGCGGTGACGGGCGGCAGCGCCGGCATCGGAAAGGTCATCTGTGAACAACTGCTGGAGCAGGGCTACGAAGTCGTCTCGCTGGCGCGGCGGCGCACCGAGATCGACCACCCCCGGCTGCACAGTATCGAGGTCGACCTGGCCGACCGCGCCGCCACGGCCGAGGCCGTGCAGGCCATGGTGCGGCGGCACGAGGTCACCACCATCGTGCACAACGCCGGTGTGATCCGCGCCGCGCTGCTGCCCGACGTGAAGCTCGGCGACCTGGATGCGCTGGTCGACCTGCACCTGGGCTGCGCTGTGCAGATGCTGCAGGCGGCGCTGCCGGCCATGCGCGCGCGTCGGTTCGGCCGCGTCGTGCTGCTGTCGTCGCGCGCCGCGCTGGGCCTGGCCACGCGCACCAGCTACTCGGCCACCAAGGCCGGCATGCAGGGCATGGCGCGCACCTGGGCGCTGGAGCTGGCGCCCGAGGGCATCACCGTCAACGTAGTCGCACCCGGGCCCATCCGCACCGACATGTTCTACGACGTGGTGGAGCAGGGCAGCGACCGCGAGCGCCAGCTCGCCGCCTCGGTGCCCGTACGCCGGCTAGGCGAGTCGGCCGACGTGGCACGCGCCGTCGGCTTCTTTGCCGATGCTGCCAACAGCTTCGTGACCGGCCAGGTGCTCTACGTTTGCGGCGGCACCAGCATCGGCAGCCTGGCGCTGTAGGACCATTTCCAGGAGCATATTGATGGCCTCACGTTTTCACTATCCGCGCCGCCGAGATCTGCTGGCCTTGGCGGGGGCCATGACCATGATCGGCACTCCGGCGCTGGCCCAGGCTGCATGGCCCGGCAAGCCCGTACGCTTTGTTGTGGCTTTTCCTCCGGGAGGGTTGGCTGATGTGCTGATGCGCCTGCTGGTGCCTCAACTGAGCGAAGCGCTGGGTCAGCCTGTGATTATCGACAACCGTAGCGGTGCCAGCGGTAATGTCGCCGCAGTGGAGGTGGCACGCAACGGCAGCGATGGACGCACCTTCCTGGTCAACGTGACCACGCTGGAATCGGTCAATCCGTTGATGTTCGAGCGTATGCCGATCCAGCCTGCTAAGGACCTGCAGCATGTGGCGCTACTGGCCAATACCCAGTTGTTTTTGGTGACGCGGCCGACGCTGGCGCCGGACACGTTGGCCGAATTCGTGGCCTATGCGAAGGCCAACCCCGGCAAGCTCAGCTACGGATCTGCCGGCAACGGCACCACGCCGCATGTGGGCGGTGAGCTGTTCAAGCAGGCGGCGGGCATCTCCGCGGCACACATTCCCTATCGGGGGGCAGCGCCGGCAATCCAAAGCGTGATGGCCGGCCAGGTCGACTATGCGCTGGTGCCGGGCACGGTATTTCCCAGCGTAAAGGCCGGCAAGCTCAAGCTGCTGGCCGTGGCAAGCCGGCGCCGGCCATCCTATGCTGCCGATGTGTCCACGATTGAAGAGGCGGGTTTTGGCAAAGTCTACGTGGACACGCCGTTTGCGGTCTATGCGCCAGCAGCGATGCCGGCGGCCCATGTGATGCGCATGAACCGCGAACTGAACAGGCTGCTCGCGCAGCCTGTCATCAAAGCCCGGTTTGCAGAGGTCGGAGCCGAACCAATGACGCTGTCGCCAGCTGAACTGACGGCCATGGTCGGCGAGGAAGCGGCGTTGTTCGGTCCCATCGTGAGGACGCAGGGCATCAAGGCGGATTGAAGTGAATCCGCCTCTCAGCCTGGAGGCAGGTGTAGTTCGATGATGCGCCGTAGCGTGACCTTGAGCGCTTCGGCGCGCTTGAGGCCGAAGGGCTGCAGCACTCGCAGCTCGTGCTCCTTGGCCTTGCGGATCAGGTCGGCCACAATAGTCTGGCCGGCTGGCGCAATACGCACCATGGTGAGGCGCCGGTCGGTGTCGTGCGCGAAGCGCTCCACATAGCCCTTGGCTTCCATGCGATCAAGAAGGCGTGTGACGGTTGGTTGCTTGCTGACCGAGATCTGCGCCAGGCGGCCGGTGCTGATGCCGGAGGTGCCTGTCAGCGAGGCGAGGATTCGCCACTCGGTGATTGAGAAGCCCTCGGCCTCGACCACGGTATGGAATTCAGCTGAAATTAGCTTGCTGGCCTGCGCTAGCAGCGCCGGCAGATAGTCTTCAACAAAAGGCATGGGAGGCAGTGCATGCGCCTCCTGCGAATCCTGATCCATACTGGTACCCACGTCGCCCGAGGACATCACACGTCGATATTCCCCGCCCGCAGCGCGTTGTCTTCGATGAAGTTGCGGCGCGGTTCGACCTCGTCGCCCATGAGCATGGTGAAGACGCGGTCGGCCTCGATGGCGTCGCCGATCTTGACCTGCAGCAGGCTGCGGACGTTGGGGTCCATGGTGGTTTCCCACAGCTGCTCGGGGTTCATTTCACCCAGACCCTTGTAGCGCTGGCGGCCCGTGGTGCGCTCGGCTTCGGAGATCAGCCAGGCCATGGCCTGACGGAAGTCGCCGACCTTTTCGGTCTTGGCCTTCTCGCCTTCGCCGCGTGTGACCTTGGCGCCTTCGCCCAGCAGGCCGACGAAGTTCTGCGCTTCGTCGGACAGGGCGGCGTAGTCATGGCTGCGCACGAACTCCTGGGTCAGGATGGAGCTCTTGATATTGCCGTGGTGATGGCGGCTGATGCGCAGGATGGGGTGCTCGCTGTTGGGGTCGATCTCGGCCGTCACATCGGCGGGCACGCCGGTGGTGGTCAGCTCGCGCAGCTTGGCTTCCAGAATCGGGGCGCACTCCTGGGCTTCCTCGATGGTGTCGAGCTTGATCTGCACGCCGTCGGCAATGGCGCGCAGGGCTTCGGCATCCATGAAGTTGGACAGGCGCTCGATGACGGTTTCGGCGGCCAGGTGCATGTTGGCCAGCTTGGCCAGCTCTTCGCCTTCCACGGTGCGCGGATTGTCGCCGCCGGTGTTCACGCTGGCATGGTTCAGCGCGATCTTGAGCAGGTATTTGTTGAGGGCAGGGCCGTCCTTGAGGTAGAGCTCTTCCTTGCCGTTCTTGACCTTGTACAGCGGCGGCTGGGCGATGTAGATATGGCCGCGCTCGACCAGGTCGGGCATCTGGCGGTAGAAGAAGGTCAGCAGCAGGGTACGGATGTGGGCGCCGTCCACGTCCGCATCGGTCATGATGATGATGCGGTGGTAGCGCAGCTTGTCGGGGTTGTAGTCGTCGCTGCTGCTCTTGCCCGAGTCTTCGCTGACCTTGCCGATGCCGGTGCCCAGGGCGGTGATCAGGGTGATGATTTCCTGGCTGGACAGCAGCTTTTCGTAGCGGGCCTTTTCCACGTTCAGGATCTTGCCGCGCAGCGGCAGGATGGCCTGGAATTTACGGTCGCGACCCTGCTTGGCAGAGCCGCCGGCGGAGTCACCCTCGACGATGTAGATTTCGCACAGCGCAGGATCTTTTTCCTGGCAGTCGGCCAGCTTGCCGGGCAGGCCCATGCCGTCCAGCACGCCCTTGCGGCGCGTCATTTCGCGGGCCTTGCGCGCGGCTTCACGGGCGCGGGCTGCCTCGATGATCTTGCCGCACAGGATCTTGGCGTCGTTGGGGTTTTCTTCGAGGAAGTCGGTCAGGCTCTTGGCCACGATGTCTTCCACGGGCGCGCGCACTTCCGAGCTGACCAGCTTGTCCTTGGTCTGGCTGGAGAACTTGGGCTCGGGCACTTTCACGCTGAGAACGGCGCACAGGCCTTCGCGCATGTCGTCGCCGGAGACTTCGACCTTGGCCTTCTTGGCCATTTCGTTGTCGGCGATGTATTTGCCGATCACGCGGGTCATGGCGGCGCGCAGGCCGGTCAGATGGGTGCCGCCGTCACGCTGGGGAATGTTGTTGGTGAAGCACAGCACCTGCTCGGCATAGCTGTCGTTCCACTGCATGGACACTTCGACACCGATTTCGGTGCCGGGAATGCCGCCATAGGTTTCCGCAGGGCGCGAGCCGTTGGCATGGAAGGTGGTGGGGTGCAGAACCTTCTTGGTGCCGTTGATGAACTGCACAAAGCCCTTGACGCCGCCGGCGCCCGAAAAGTCGTCTTCCTTGCCGTCGCGCTCGTCCTTCAAGCGGATGCGCACGCCGTTGTTCAGGAAGGACAGCTCGCGCAGGCGCTTGGCCAGAATCTCGTAGCGGAACTCGAAGTTCTCCTTGAAGATCTCCTGGTCGGGCAGAAAGTGCACCTTGGTGCCGCGCTTGTCGCTGGCGCCGACCACGCGCATGGGCGAGACTTCGGCGCCGTCCACGACTTCGATCAGGCGGTTTTGCACAAAGCCGCGCGAGAAGTCGATTTCGTGGCGTCGGCCGTCGCGGCTGACGGTGAGCTTGAGCCAGACGGACAGCGCGTTCACGCAGGACACGCCCACGCCGTGCAGACCGCCCGAGACCTTGTAGCTGTTCTGGTTGAACTTGCCGCCGGCGTGCAGCTCGGTCAGCGCGATTTCGGCAGCCGAGCGCTTGGGCTCGTGCTTGTCGTCCATCTTCACGCCGGTGGGAATGCCGCGGCCGTTGTCGATGACGGACAGCGAGCCGTCGGCATGGATGGTGACCAGAATGTCGTCGCAGTAGCCGGCCAGCGCTTCGTCGATGGAGTTGTCCACGACCTCGAAGACCAGGTGGTGCAGACCGGTGCCGTCCGAGGTGTCACCGATGTACATGCCTGGGCGCTTGCGCACGGCTTCCAGGCCTTCCAGGATCTGGATTGCGCCTTCGCCATAGCCGCCTGCATCTGCGGCGGTCTGGGTGTCTGGCTTGTTCTCTTCGGTCATGAAATTACCTTGCTGCTACAAGGTCAGGAGCTGTTGGCGCCTGACCTGCATAACTTTCAAATGAATACTTGCCTGAAATCATTACAGGACGAGCAGTAGCTGCTCCTGTTATTTCAGGCAATGAAATGGCTGGCTGCGTTCGGTTCACTCAGATGCGCATGGGCATCACGACGTACTTGAAGCTTTCGTTCTCGGGGATGGTGACCAGCGCCGAGCTGTTGCCGTCCTGCAGATCGATCTTGACCATGTCCTGGCTCATATTGGTGAGCACATCGATCAGGTAGGTCACGTTGAAGCCGATCTCGATGGTGTCGCCACCGTAGTCGATATCGAGTTCGTCCATGGCCTCTTCCTGCTCGGCGTTGTTCGACGCCACGCGCAGGGTGCCGGGTTCGACCGACAGACGCACGCCCTTGAACTTGTCGCTGGTCATGATGGCCGTGCGCTGCAGCGATGCCAGCAGCGGGGCGCGGCCCAGAGTCACGCTGTTGGTGTGGTTGCGCGGGATGACGCGGTTGTAGTCGGGGAACTTGCCTTCGACCAGCTTGGTCACGAACTCCATGCCGCCAAAGGTGAACTTGGCCTGGTTGTTGGCAAACTGCATCTCGATGACGGGCTGGTTCTCGCCGCTGGCGTCCGACAGCAGGCGCTGCAGCTCCAGCACGGTCTTGCGCGGCAGAATCACTTCCTGCTTGATGGGCACTTCCACATCCAGCGTGGCGCTGGCCCAGGCCAGGCGGTGGCCGTCGGTGGCCACCAGGCTCAGGGTGTTGCCTTCGGCGACGAACAGAATGCCGTTCAGGTAGTAGCGGATGTCCTGCACGGCCATGGCAAAGGAGACCTGGCCCAGCAGGTCCTTGAGCACCTTCTGCGGCACGCTGAAGGCGGGACCGAAGGCGGCCGATTCCTGCACCAGCGGGAAGTCTTCGGCGGGCAGGGTCTGCAGCGTGAAGCGGCTCTTGCCGCCCTTGAGAATCATCTTGGACTGCTGCGTCTCCAGGCTCACGGTCTGGTCGCCGGGCATGGTCTTCAGGATGTCGATCAGCTTGCGGGCACCGATGGTGGTGGTGAAGTCGCCGGCGTCGCCGCCCAGCTCGGCCGTGGTGCGGATCTGGATTTCCAGGTCGCTGGTTGTCAGCTGCAGCGCATTGCCCGTCTTCTTGATCAGCACATTGGCCAGAATGGGCAGCGTGTGGCGGCGCTCGACAATGCCGGCCACCGATTGCAGGACCGCGAGAACTTTGTCTTGTGTGGCTTTCAGGACGATCATGTCAACCTCAGTGATTTAAGTGCGCATATGTTTTGACGCGGCGGCGTCCGCAGGGCAGGGCGGACGCTCCCTCATGCCGCGTGAATTCCCCATTTTGCCCTGTGTGAGTGACATTCATGGGGGAGTTTTTTAGAGCGTGCTCAAGGTCTCTACGTCGGCGCGAGGAGATCGTGAACACGCTCTTAACCCTTGAGCGTTTGTTCCAGCACATGCAGCTGCTGGTTCAACTCGGTGTTGGTCTGGCGCTCGCCCGCAATCTTGCGTACGGCGTGCAGCACCGTGGTGTGGTCGCGGCCGCCGAACAGCTCGCCGATCTCGGGCAGGCTTTTCTGCGTCAGCTCCTTGGCCAGGTACATGGCAATCTGGCGCGGCCGGGCAATGCTGGCCGGGCGCTTCTTGCTGTACATGTCGGCCACCTTGATCTTGTAGTAGTCAGCCACCGTCTTCTGGATGTTTTCCACAGAAATCTGGCGGTTCTGAATACTGAGCAGATCGCGCAGCGCCTCGCGGGCCAGCTGGATCGACACTTCCTTCTGGTTGAAGCGCGAATAGGCCAGGATCTTGCGCAGCGCGCCTTCGAGCTCACGCACGTTGGAGCGCACGTTCTTGGCCACGAAGAAGGCGACTTCCTCGGGCATGTCGGCGTTCTCGGCGCGGGCCTTGTTGATCAGAATCGCCACGCGCATTTCCAGCTCGGGCGGCTCGATGGCCACCGTCAGGCCCGAATCGAAGCGCGAGACCAGGCGCTCGTGAATATTGGCCAGACCCTTGGGATAGGTGTCGGACGTCATCACGATATGGCTCTTCTTGGCCAGCAGGGCCTCGAAGGCATTGAAGAACTCTTCCTGCGTGCGGTCCTTGTTGGCGAAGAACTGCACATCGTCGATCAGCAGCAGGTCGAGCGAGTGGTAGCGTTCCTTGAACTCGTCGAAGGTGCGGCGCTGGTAGGCCTTGACCACATCCGAGACGAACTGCTCGGCATGGATGTAGAGAATCTTGGCGTCGGGCTTGTCCTTGAGCAGCTGGTTACCCACAGCATGCACCAGGTGGGTCTTGCCGAGACCGACACCGCCGTAGATGAACAGCGGGTTGTAGAGATGACCGGGCGAGCCTGCCACATGCATGGCGGCCGAGCGCGCCATGCGGTTGGCCGTACCTTCGACCAGCGTCTCGAAGGTGAGAGCCGGGTTCAGCCGGGTGCGGAATACCGGTGCGCTGGCCTCTTCGCTGGTGACGGTTGGCACAGCGACATTGTGCGTCTGCGGTGCAGCCTGCTGTGTCGATGACGGAGGGCGCACATAAGTACGTACAACGCTTTCACGCTGAGCAAGTGCTAACTCAAGGGTGACGGGTTGGCCGTAGAGCGACTCCAGCATGGCGGAGATGCGACCCGCATACTGGGCACGGATCCAGTCCAGCTTGAAGCGGTTGGCCACATAGACGGTGACCTTGGAAAAATCTTCTGCAACGAGTGCCGTCAGCGGCTTGATCCAGGTGTTGAATTGCTGCTCTGGCAGCTCCTGACCCAGTTGCTCAACGCAGACCTGCCACAGGGCCTGGCCTGCATCATTGGTTGGTTCCTCTGTCAT